>CAZANC010000151.1:6103-8382 GCA_964486495.1 uncultured Occallatibacter sp. | reverse complement strand
GTGGGAATCTGCGCCTGGTGGTCCCGCGGCATCAAGCCGGGTTCGGCCATGAGTTCTTCGAAAATCTCGATGACCACCTCTTCAGCGTGCGCGTGCTCTTGTTCCTGGGCCGGCGTGTTGTAGAGATTCGCGTATAGGAACTCCTTGACCGCTGCGCGTTCGGACTCCATCGGCGCGCTGAGTGCTGCGAGCCTTTGCGGGGCGCGGCGGACCTCATCGAGCGTGGTGGCGCCAAGCTCATTCACGCGTTTGCGCACTTCCTCAATCAGATCGGTGACCCACGCATTCAACTGACGCCGCAGGGCCTCGTACACGGCCAGCCGCGGCGAAGCCTTGGGAAAGCTCTGGATCGCGACGTCGTGAAAGCTGCGGAAGAGCGGCGCGGCAGTGCGAACCTGATCGAGCGCAAGGACGCCGGAGTCCAGCCCGTCGTCGAGGTCCGCGGTCAGATAGGCAATTTCGTCCGCCAGATCGATCAACTGGGCCTCAAGCGGTGGAAATCGATCAAGAAAATACTCTGCCAGCTCGGGATGGTCTTTCTCGGAGTAGTCGCGCGAATGCTTCACAATGCCTTCGCGGACGGCGAGCGTCAAATTGAGCCCGCGAAAAGCCGGATAGCGCTCCTCAAACCAGGTGACAATGCGCAGCGCGTGGAGATTGTGGTCGAAGCTGAGGCCATGAGTGCGGAGCGCGCGATCGAGCGCTTTTTCGCCGGCGTGGCCGAAGGGGGGATGCCCGATGTCGTGCGCCAGAGCAAGGGCTTCTGCCAGTTCCACATTGAGTCCCAGAGCCGCTGCCGCTGTGCGCGAGATTTGAGCTACTTCGAGCGTATGCGTCAGGCGGCTGCGGAAATGATCAGATAGCCCTTCAGTGGGCAGCCGCGTGAAGACCTGTGTTTTGCCGGCGAGCCGGCGAAAAGCGCGTGCGTGCAGGACTCGGGCGGCGTCGCGCGCAAACGGAGTGCGATACGCGTGTGGCAGTTCCAGATGGACTCTCCGCGACAGCGGGCTGTCCGTACTTCCGTTCACGGCGATTCCAGCGGGCAGCAGTGCGCAGAATGCAGTGTTGAGAGCCATCGTTTGGTCCGGTTTTCGCGCGAGCTTCCAATTCGTTCAGTTCACGTCTGGTTATACCGCAAAAGGGGACAGTGCGGGGCAGGGGGCGTTGCTGCGATGGGAATCCCATGCCCTGGCGTTGGTCGCTCCAAAGACACTCACGCGCCTGCCAATGGACAACGCCAATTCCGAGGGAGTACTATCCAGCCGGAATTTTTTTTCAGGGGCTGGGGCATGTGCAAATCGTGTGCGCCAGTCGCAGCAGTCATTCGGTCTTCAAGGAGAGGTAGCAATGAAGCTGATCAAGCAGATGGCGCTGGCGCTGGTCGCGCTGGCAATGATGTTCATCCCGGGTTGCGGGGCAAGGCACTCGCAAAAAGAGGTTTTTTACCTGGTTGCAACCAACGTCTCGCTGCCCTACTGGGAGACGGCGATCGCCGGATTCAAGGCGGCTGCGGCGCAATACGGAGTGACAGCCAAGGTAGCTGGGCCTGACACATACGATCCTCAGGATGAACTGGCGGAGTTTCAAAAGGCGGTTGCGGCCAAACCGGCAGGCATTCTGGTTTCGGTCTCCGACGCTGCCGTGATGCAGCCGGGGATCGACGCCGCCGTAAGCGCCGGCATTCCGGTGATTACCATTGACTCCGATGCCGCGGCCAGCCACAGGCTCTATTTCATCGGCACCAACAACCTTGAAGCAGGGCGTTTAGGCGGCCGGAGGGTCGTCGCGAAGCTGGGCGGGAAAGGCAACGTAGTCTTCTTTACGCTTGCCGGCCAGCCCAATACAGAAGAGCGGCTGAAGGGATTCAAGGACGCCTTTGCAATGCAACCGGGCATCAACATCACTGAAGTGATCGACATCAAGGGCGACGCGAGTGTTGCCTTCGATCGGACGCAGGCGCTCATGGCTCAGACCGGCGCCAAGAAGATCGACGCCTTTGTTTGCCTCGACTCTGCTTCAGGCAAGTTGGCCGCTGACGCGATCAAACGGACGGGCGACACCACCCGCGAACTGGTGGCGTGGGACGTGAATCCCGATACGCTGCAGAGCATCAAGGACGGAGTCATCGATGCGGCCGTCGTGCAAAAGCCGTTCACCATGGGCTACATAGGTCTGAAGGCGCTCGACGAGATCTTTCACGATCCGCCCACGCAGCTCAACAAGGACTATAGTGTCGACGCATTCGCGCCCTACCCTGCATTCGTCGATACGGGCACATC
>CAZANC010000151.1:0-6003 GCA_964486495.1 uncultured Occallatibacter sp. | reverse complement strand
ACTATAGTGTCGACGCATTCGCGCCCTACCCTGCATTCGTCGATACGGGCACATCTCTGGTGGACAAGAGTAACGTGGATGTTTACCTGGCCGCCGCGGCGGCGCAGGCGCAGTAGGGTTTTCGCGGAACAGGCCGCCCCGGAATTACAGATACCGCTTGGAGGCCCAATCCTTCCTGGCCGCGTTGACGAGTTGCCTGAGCTCTTTCAACAACTGGGGCTCAGGGGCGGCCTTGAAGTTGAAGCAGGTCTTGCCCTGCATCCGCTTCTTCAGGCCCGGCGATACGGCATTGAACAGGGGCGGATTCATATAGAGCGGCATGAGGTGGAAACTGACGTACGCTTTTCCCATGCGCACCGAGCCGAACCACATAGGATGACCCTTGTGTTGCGGGAAGGGCGAGGGCGCCCGGCATGTTACGGAGTACACGGTGGCAGTATCTTCACTGATCGCCAACTGGCGCGGGTGGCTCGCAAAGACACGCTTTAACTGGTCAAACGCAAGTTCAAAATCGGAAGCCATTGTCCGAAGCCTATCCCAGAAAGCGGTTGGATCCGACGAGAACACTCAGCACAACCCAACCGGGAGACCGTGTCACTCCGGCTTGGCTAGGCCGTCGGAGCTGTCCTCTTTGGCAAGCCTGATGCGTGCGCCCTCAAGCTTTTTCTGCACCTTCTCTACGTCGCCGGGCTCGATATCGGCGGCGGACGCCTTGGCGAATTCGTCCAGCGAAAGCTGCCACTGCGCCGCTGCCAACCGGATGCGGCCCGTCTTCTCGTAAAGATCGCCCAGGTGCATGTGCACGGTGGGATCGGTCTGGTCGCGATTCACGGCCTGCCGCAGGTTGTCCTCGGCCAGTTCATATTCGCCCATCTTGAAGTAGACCCAGCCGAGAGAATCGAGATACGCGCCATTTCCCGGTTCAAGGTCGACGGCTTTGCGAATCATTTTGAGCGCATCGGGTAGCTTGATCCCCCTGTCGGCCCACATATAACCCAGATAGTTCAGGGTCATGGCGTTTTCCGGATCAAGATTCAATGCCTGGCGGAAAAACTGCTCGCCCTGATCCAGCCGCTTCTGCCGCTCAGCCCATTCGCCGCGAAGGAAGAACAGGTAAGTGCGGTCATCCTTCTTGGTCGACAGAGGTTCGGCTTGGTCAAGCGCATCTTCGGCATCCTTCCACCGCCGCAGACGGATGTTCATTTGGGCGATAGCGAGCCAAACACCTCGCTGTTCGTCGGGCGTGGCGCCATCAAGCAGGCTCTTCGCCATGGCCAGGCCTTCATCGGGATGATCCTGGTCCGCCAGCTCCCCGGCGAGCATTAGCTTCAAATCGCGATTCTTGGGATCGGCGGCTACAGCCTTGCGCGAGACGGCTATCGCCTTGTCGAATTCGTGGGCGCTGCGGTACGCGTCCACTTGCCCCTGGTAGCCGCGCGCAGCAAAGCTTCCATCCATATCGATCATCTTCTGGTATGCGGCGATCGCAGGATCTGTCTTGTTCTCCTCGAGGAAAACCGCGCCCAGCCGCTCCAGGAAGATAGCGCGGTTGTTCTTTTCATCGTCCTTGTAAGCGCCGTTGGCGTGCGAGGTCGCGTCAACCATCTCCTGATAGGTCTGGATGGCGTCGTCGAAACGGCCCAGAATGTCGAGGAGAAGCCCTTCATTGAATCCTGCTTCCAACGAAGTCGGATCGATTTTGCGCGCCTTGCGGATGGTGGCCAGCGCATCTTCGTATTTGCCTTCGCGGCGCTCGATTTCGCCGATGTGGACCAGCGCCTCAGTGTTCTCTGGATCGGCTTCGGCGAGCGCCTGATACTGCTTGAGCGCCTCATCGAGCTGATCGTCTGTGAGCAGCGCCGTGGCAAGCGCATCCATCGTCTGCAGGTCACCGGGCTCCAGATCGTCAGCGCGCTTATAAGCGGCGATGGCGTCCTTGGGCTGCTTCAGTTGGTCGTAAAGCGCGCCCAGCGTGAACTCCATCTTGGGCGAGCGCCCGTCCACGGGAACTGCCTCAATCGATTTCACGGCGTGTTGCACGTCCCCGCTCTCGGCATAGAGGCGCGCCAGGTTCAGCACGACCTCTTCCGACTCGGGCTCAATGGCCTGGGCAGTCTTGAACTCAGCTTCCGCCTTCTCCGACTGGTGCTTCACAGTGTAGAGCTGGCCCAACACCATGTGATCTTCCACGCTCTTGGGCTGCAGGGCGACGATCTTTTCGAATTCCCCTATCGCCTGATCAAGCACGTTGGCGGAGTTCGCGGTTGACGCACCGCCGTTTTGACCCTCGCCCAGTTGGCGCAGGTAGATCCGCCCCAAGAGCCGATGGGCGTCGATGTCGTCGGGATGAGTTTTCAGCACCGCGTGCGCCGTGGTCTCGGCGTCGTGCACGCGGTCGGCGCGAAAATAGAGATCCGCCAAATCGTCGCTGAGCTCGGCAGAGTCGGGATCGGCATTGAGCGCCAGCTTGTACTGCTCGATGGCCTGATTCACCTCATCCGAGCGTCCCTCTGAAATCGCATCATCTTCATACACACTGGCAAGGGCCAGGTGATAGTACGCCTGAGCGCGGTTCGGCTCCGTAGGAGCGGCGTCTGGCGCCGGCACTGCAGGTTTCGTCCCCGCGTCCGCCTTCGCCGTCTCTACAGGAGCAACTTGTGCAGGGGCGACGCTCGACGGGGTTTGTTTGTCCTTCTCTGGGCCGGTTGAAGGGCTACTGGCAGGCGAGTTTTGGGCGAATAGGGGAGCGACGGGCAGCATTAAAAGAATGGCGGCTGCAAATGTGGGTGCTACGGTCGACATTTTGAAGTCTCTTGTCATCATGCAGGGATTTTCCTAGGTTCTCAGCCGCAAAGCTCAGGTAAAGCGGCTCAGGCAGCAGATTTGAGCGAGCCTGCCTGCTGTTACAGACGATTCTACCCGTCATTAGTCGCTCCTGCGCGGCAGATTGCGTGATTTTCGCGAAACTAAAGTGGGACGTGACGGACAAATCCCAGCCGGCCGAAACTGCGTGAGCGTCTCAGGGTTGCTCAATGCCGAAAGTGCCGTATCCCGGTAAAGACCATGGCCAGACCCAACTTGTCAGCGGCAGCAATGACTTCGTCGTCGCGTACCGAGCCGCCGGGCTGAATCACCGCGGTGGCGCCGGCCTGGGCAACGGCTTCGAGGCCGTCGGGGAAGGGAAAAAACGCGTCGGAAGCAGCGACGCAGCCCGTGAGCGGCAGTACGGCTTTCATGGCGCCGAATTTCGCGGCGTCAACGCGGCTCATTTGCCCTGCTCCCACGCCCAGCGTCTGGCCGTCGCGAGCGTAGACGATCGCGTTCGATTTCACATGCTTCGACACGCGCCAGGCAAAGAGCAGGCTGCGCAGCTCTTCGGCCGACGGCGGGCGCCACGTGACCACATTGAGCTCCGACTCTGTCACGCGGCCGGTATCGGCGTCCTGCAGCAGCAGCCCTCCAGATACGTGCTTAACCACCAGACGCGGCTCGGCGGCGCGAACCTCCACGAGGCGCAGGTTCTTCTTCGCGGCGAAACGCTCCCGTGCCTCGGGCGAGAAACCCGGCGCGGCAATGGCCTCCACAAACAGCTTGGCGATCTCCTCGGCTGCGGCTCCATCCACCTCGCGATTGATGCCAATCACGCCGCCATAGGCCGACACCGGATCGCAGGCCAGTGCTTTTCGATAGGCGTCGAGGACGGTTGCGCCGGTGGCAGCTCCGCAGGGGTTCGTGTGCTTGACGATGATGACGGCCGGTTCCTCAAACTCCTGCGCCAGCTCCCAGCAGGCGTCCAGATCGACCAGGTTGTTGAAACTTAGCTCCTTGCCCTGCAACTGCGTTGCACCGGCAATGCCCCGGCCGGAGCCGTCGGCGTAGAGCGCCGCGCGCTGATGCGGATTCTCGCCGTAGCGTAACGCCTGGGCCAGCGGAAGGTTGATGCGCAATGTGGCGGGTAGTTGCGTTGTGTCAGGCGTGGCAGGCGCAGCGGGCGCGGGAGCATCGGCGATCCGCTCAAGGGTATTCGCTATGGCCGAATCGTAAGCGGCCGTCAGTGCGAAAGCCTGCTTCGCCAACCGCCAGCGTGTTGCGCGAGTGAGCGCGCCTGCGTTGCCCTTCAACTCCCCAATCAGCGCCGCATAGTCCGCCACGCGAGTCACGATCGCCACATCTTCGAAGTTCTTCGCCGCGGAACGCACCATCGACGGCCCGCCAATGTCGATGTTTTCGATGAGGTGGCCGAAGGCGACGCCGGGCTGGGCCGCGGTCTTCTCGAAGGCGTAGAGATTCACCACCACCAAGTCGATCGGCTGGATGCCATGCGCGGCCACGGCAGCCTCGTGTTCGGCATTCCCGCGAATGTAGAGCAGGCCGCCATGCACGCGCGGGTGCAGCGTTTTCACGCGGCCGTCGAGCATCTCCGGGAAGCCCGTCAGGTCGCTGATGTCCTTCACCGTCAGGCCGGCCTCGCGCAGCGTCTTCGCCGTCCCGCCAGTCGAAACCAGCTCGACCCCGAAGCCCCCCAGCTCTCGCGCAAATTCCACCAGCCCGGTCTTGTCGGTCACACTCAAAAGCGCGCGGCGAATGGTCTTCGCGCCAATTCCATTTGCATCAATTGTCGAACTCACGATTCTGCTCCTGGTTTAAAAATCGCATGGGCTCGCATCGCCTTCGAAAACTGCCGAAGAGCACCGGCCAAATTCCAGACTACATCGCGAAGCTCGCCTGCCTGCGAGGGTCTCGGCCAACCTGAAGGCAACGCTGCAACTCACCTTTGCCGCTGCCGCAACCCACTGCCGCGCAGCAGTCAGGAATGCTTTAGAGTTGTGGTATGGGAAGTTATCCCTCACCCCCCCAGCCGGAGGTTCTTCCTCCGGTCAGCGATTCTGTTCCGCCGCCGCGGCGACGGCGTCCTGTGTGGGCGGCAGCTCCTGCCACTCATCTGCTCGTGGGGATCAATTGCGCCGTGTTTCTGGCCATGGTGGCGCGCGGCGCCAGCCTATGGATGCCGACCCTTGATCAATTAATGTTTTGGGGCGCCGACAGACCAAACAATGTGCTTGTTTATGGGGAGTGGTGGCGCATCGTCACCGCAATGTTCGTGCACGTGGGCATTCTCCACCTGGCAACAAACATGTGGTGCCTGTGGAACCTGGGTCTGCTTGCAGAACCTTTGATGGGCTCGTTTGGTTTATTTGCTGCCTACATCCTCACCGGCGCCGCCGGGAACCTGCTCTCAACGCTCAAGAACTGGATGTACCCCATTCACGACGCCTCGGGAGCCATCCTCTTTCAGGCCGGGGCGGGAGCCTCTGGTGCGGTCTTTGGCATTGCCGGCGCGTTGATCGTTCTGCTTAGGTCGAAAGTGTTGCCGGTGCCGCCGGAAGAGGTCCGCAGGCTCCGTAAGTCGGTCATTTACTTTGCTGCGATCAATCTGGTCATCGGTCTCTCCATCAACTTCGGCAGCGGGTTCACCGGCGTCGAGGTCGACAATTCGGCGCATATCGGCGGCTTCTTATGCGGGTTGCTCTTTGCGGCTCCGATGGTGCCGCGCATTGGCTCGCCGCGCAGCGAATTCCAGTTCAAGCTGCGCCTGACTGTTGCGCTGGTGGTACTGCTCCTGGTGTTATTTGGGTTCTATATCGCCCACGTACCGCCGCCGCAGGGATGACGGTCGCAACTACCGCGTCGCCGTCGCGGAGAACTTCTTCACCATGGCCAGCAGTAGCTTGCGGTCGCTCTCATTTAAATTTGTGGAGTACCGCCTGAGCTGAGTAAGAAACCGCAACTCGTCGTCGGAGAGACTTTGTGTATTCATCTGGCGGGAAAGCGTGTCGCTGGCGAAAAACTGCGCGATCGGCAGGTCGAGCGCGTGTGCAATCTTGGCCAGCGTGTCCAGCGAGGGCACGGTGTGGCCGTTCTCCACGCGAGAGAGATAGCAGCGCAATAGGCCGGTCTTTTTTTCAATGTCCCCCTGCGACAATCCCTTTTGCAGGCGGTAAG
>CAZANC010000150.1:0-8432 GCA_964486495.1 uncultured Occallatibacter sp. | reverse complement strand
AAGGTGATGCCCTGGGTGAGGAAGGCGAGGTCGACCGATTGCTTGCGCCGCTGCAGCTCGTCGGCGGGCAGGGCGGCGAGCGTCTCAGCCAACGCGCGGTACTGCGGCCGCACCTCTCCGCCCGGCGCGCGCATCTCATCGAAGGCCTGGTCGAGCGGGTAGTCACCGAAGAGCGGTTCCAACTCGACTGGATGGCCTGCGGTCATAGGTTATGCAAACTTTCCTGGCAGTGGATTTGGAATGTTGGCAGCTAGGTTAAGGGATTCAGCCAGATGTGCCCCTTCTGACCTCACCGGCCTCTCGGGCGTTCACCGCCTCGTCCTGTTCTTTCGTTTCTAACACGCCGGCGATAAGGGAACCATTAGAAATCGCGAAGTGCTTTAGCGCGTGGAGTGAAAGAAAACCGGCGCAGCCGTTCGCAGGCTGCGCCGAGTGTATCGCGTATTGTAGGCCGTCTCTGGAATCCGAACTGTTGTCCGGACTACTTCGTTGGCACGGTGTTGATCGTCTTCAGAATCTGCGAGACGATCTGGTAGGGATCGGCCTCGGAGTTCGGGCGGCGATCTTCGAGGTAGCCCCGGTAGCCATTCTTGATGAAGTTGACAGGCAGACGGACGGAAGCGCCGCGATCCGACAAGCCGTAGCTGAATTTGTCGATGGCCTGCGTCTCGTGGAGACCGGTCAGGCGCAGATGGTTATCAGGGCCGTAGACGTCGATGTGCGCCCGGATATTGTTTTCAAAGGCCTTCATCAGTGCCTCAAGGTACTCCTTGCCTCCAACGTCGCGCAGGTACTTGGTTGAGAAGTTCGCGTGCATGCCGGAGCCGTTCCAGTCGCCCTTGATCGGCTTGCAATAGAGCTGAAAGTCCACTTCATACTTCTCGCAAAGGCGCGCCATCAAATAGCGGGCCATCCACAAGTCGTCCGCGGCCTTGTGCGAGCCTTTGCCGAAGATCTGAAACTCCCACTGGCCCTTGGCCACTTCAGCGTTGATGCCTTCGTGGTTAATGCCCGCGTGGAGACAGAGGTCCAGGTGTTCCTCAACGATGGTGCGGGCAATGCTGCCCATGTATTTGTAGCCGACGCCGCAGTAGTAAGGGCCCTGAGGAGTGATGGGGTGGCCGTCTTTGGGGAAGCCGAGCGGACGGCCGTCCTTATAGAGAAAGTATTCCTGCTCAAATCCGAACCAGATATCCGGGTCATCGACGGCGGTGGCACGCATGTTTGTGGAATGTGGAGTGCCATCGGGATGCATGACTTCGCTTAGAACCAGATAACCGTCTTTTTTGGCTCCATCGGGATAGAGAGCCACAGGTTTTAGCACGCAGTCGGACTTGCTGCCCTCGGCCTGCATCGTTGAACTGCCGTCAAAACCCCAGAGAGGTAAATCGGCAAGCGTGGGTGGCTTCTCAAATGACTTGATCAGACTTTTGCCGCGCAGATCCGGAACGGGCTTCTTGCCGTCGAGCCAGATGTACTCCAATTTGTACTTTGACATAGGTCTCCTCATGAGTTGGGAATGGTAGGACAGCCCCGGCGGCGAATGCGCCTGCGGACAATTATGGGATCGACTTCAGATTAAACCGGAGAAACGCGAATCACATAAGGATGGCATAAGGAAATGCAGAATTTCTGTGGAAGGCGAAAGGCACGCGCAGACGGACGGGGAATTCAGCGGATGGAAGAGCTTTAAGCGGCGTTTGCGACCGTCCTCGGCGCTGCCAGGCAGAAGCGCTGGCGGCGACAAAACGGAGATAGAAACCCGTTCGAACCCATCTATCCACTACTCGTCACAATTCGGCCGCAGTTCGAGGAGTCTCTATGCCGCAACGGCCAAAACACCGTCCTGCTGCGTTACTCTGGATGGTCAGGAGATTCCGGGCCACGATGCTCACTCTGCGACGCTTCGTTTTCGGCACTCTGGCTGCGCAGGTTTCCGCTGCACATGGGCGGCTACCAGCAGTTGTTGCCCGGCGAGCCGTTCCGGGCAAAGTTCCGCTCAAGCTGGGAGAAGCCGGAGCCGATGGTGCCCTCGAAAGAAACCGGCCTCAACTTCACCATGCCCGATCTCGATCACACCTTCCGTCGCGGTCATCGCATCATTATTCAGGTTGCTAGCTCGTGGTTTCCGCTCACTGACAGCAACCCACAAGCCTTCACCGACATTCCCTACGCCAGGCCGGAGGACTTCAAGAAGGCCACCGAAGCGGTCTTCCACCAGAAAGACGCAGCCTCCGGTGTAGAAGTGCTGGTGCTGCCACAAAACTAATCGCGCGGCGCGACTTGGCGCTCGCGAATTGATGAGGACTCTATGACTACTCGTGCTTTTCGCTCCTTGTTTCTGACTCCCGCGCTGCTTTTCGCGCTCGTGATGCAAATGTGTGCCGAAGAGGGCATGTGGACGTTCGACAACCCGCCGCTCAAGCAATTGGCGGAAGAATATAACTTTCATCCCACACAGGAATGGCTGGATCATCTCCGGCTCTCGAGCGTGCGGCTGAACGACGGCGGATCGGGCTCGTTTGTCAGCCCTGACGGCCTGCTGTTGACGAACCATCACGTGGCTCGCTTCCAGTTGCAAAAGAATTCAACTCCCGAGCACAATTACGTGCGCGATGGGTTTTATGCCGCGGCACAGGATCAGGAGATGAAGTCGCCCGATCTTGAAATCAATGTGCTGGTGGGCATCGCGGACGTGACGGCGCGGGTGCAGGGAGCGGCCAAAGGCATGACGGACGATGCCCAGGCGCTGAAGGCGCGCGACGCCGAGATGGCGGCCATCGAAAAAGAAAGTAAGGACAAGACGGGCTTGCGCTCCGACGTTGTGACTTTCTATAACGGGGGCGAATACTGGCTGTATCAATATAAGGCATACACCGACGTGCGCCTGGTTTTCGCACCCGAAGAGGAGGCGGCGTTCTTCGGCGGCGACCCGGACAACTTCACATACCCGCGCTACGACCTGGACATGGCCTTATACCGGGTGTATGACAACGGCAAGCCGCTGCATACGGATAACTATTTGAAGTGGAGCGCCAGGGGCGCCGCGCCGGGCGAACTGGTCTTCGTCTCAGGCCACCCCGGCTCGACCTTGCGCCAGGACACGGTTTCAGAGTTGATGATGGAGCGCGACGTGCGTGGCCCGGCGATCGTTGAGTACTTGCAGCGCCGCATTGCCGCAGCGCAGGAATTTGGGAGACAGAGCGCGGACAACGAGCAGCTTGTGGAGAGCGAGATCTTTTACCTGCAGAACAGCCTGAAAGTGTATTTGGGCCGCAAGGAGGCGCTTTCAGACAAGGCCATTCTGGCCAAAAAGCAGGCCGAGGAAGACGACCTGCGCGCCAAAGTGAAGGCCGATCCGGAGCTCGAGAAGGAATATGGCGACGCGTGGGACGAGGTCGAGCGCGCAGTGGAGCTTGCCAAGCCAGTGTTCAAGAGGCAATTGTTCCGGCGCACGGATAGCGAGCTCTTCACCGACGCCTTGGAGATTGTGCAGTATGTCGCGGAGGTGAAGAAGCCCGACGGCGAGCGCCTGCCGCAGTTTCACGAAGCGGGCCTTGATTCGCTCCGCTTCGAACTGCTGTCTCCCGCGAAGATTTATCCGTCGACGGAAAAGCTCTACATGAAGACGGCCCTGAACCTGGCAAAGGAAAAACTCGGCGGCGATGACGCATATCTCCAGGCAATCGCGCAAGGGGGCGACATCGACAAGGCCGTTGACGCGCTTGTTGACGGGACAAAGCTTTACGATCCGGCCGTCCGCAAAAGTCTGCTCGATGGCGGCGAAGCCGCGGTGGCTGCTTCCACCGATCCGATGATCGTTGCGGCGCGCCGTGCCGATCCTGTGTGGCGAGCGAATTACGAGTACATGCGCGACAAGGTGTACAGCGTGTTCGACGCGGCGGGCGAGAAACTCGGCAAGGCGCGATTTGCCGCGTATGGCAAGAACGCGTATCCGGATGCCACATTTACGCTGCGCCTGAGCTACGGCACGGTCGACGGCTATCCATATAACGGAACCATCGCGCCGCCGTTCACCACGTTCTATGGGCTCTATGATCGCTCGGCCAGCTTCAGCAACAAGCCGCCGTTCGACTTGACGCCCAAAGAAGCCGCGGCGCGCGACAAGCTCGACCTGGCGACGCCGATGGACTTTGTATGCACGGCCGACATCATCGGCGGCAATTCAGGCTCGCCGGTGGTGAACCGCGACGGCGAACTTGTGGGGCTGATCTTCGACGGCAACATCGAATCCCTGGCAGGCGACTTTGAGTACGACGGCACGAAAAACCGCGCCGTAGCGGTCCACTCGGCAGGAATGCTCGAGGCCATGCGCAAGATTTATGGGGTGAACGCGCTCGCCGACGAACTCGAGGGCAAGCAGTAGTCACTGGGCTAAAACGGTTCCGCAGTCACTGTGTCCTGAAGCCATAGTCGCCAAGTGGATTTTTCATCAACCGGGATCCCTGCGGACAGGTCTTCGTCTGTGGGGTGGAAGTAAAACCCACCCTGCACCGAAGCTGGAAACAGCTACAACAACTGCGGAACCGCTCAAGAGTCAGAAGCGGGAGCTGTGTGCTCCCGCTTTTTGTTTGTGCACCAGCGGACAAGGGCGGCAGCTTGCGGCGCCCGCGTTCCTTGAACTGGCTCGTTTCGACGTACAATCGAAGAGGTCCGGCAGACCGCGGAGAGGTGGCCGAGCGGTTGATGGCTCCGGTCTTGAAAACCGGCATACCCGAAAGGGTATCGGGGGTTCGAATCCCTCCCTCTCCGCCATAGAGTCATTATAATCAGCGATTTATAGAGAATCGCCGGCATGATCTCGGACTTCCGGCCAATTCGATGGAATTTGGCTTGGAAAGGGACCGGAGAGCATTGCCGGTCCTAATTCCCGTGCCAGAGAGCGATATGCTCTGTGGGCTGTTTTGCGCGCTGTCCGTAATTACTACGCTGCCGGGCACTGGCATTGTGATCACGGCTTTACTGCGAGAACTCGGTGTAGGTGTAGTCGTTGTAGAGGTAGGTCGTGCCGTTGAGGATTGTCCAGAGCCGCACATAGATTGGGGTTCCGTTGGTGGGCAGATTTACGGTCACGCTGGTGCCGGACAGAGGACCGATGTTGACCAGATCGGCGCCGCCGGGCGTTGTGCCAATGTTGAGACCGTAGCCCGTCGTTCCAGCAGGGCCTGCGCTCCAGGTGAAGGTGGTTGAAGCCGAGGTCAACGTGCTGGTGTTTGTCGGAATGGTTATCACGGCTGGAGATTGCGTGAACTCGGTGTAGGTGTAGTCGTTGGAGAGGTAGGTCGTGCCGTTGAGGATTGTCCAGAGCCGCACATAGATCAGGGTTCCGTTGGTGGGCAGATTTACGGTCACGCTGGGGCCGGACAGAGGACCCCTTTGTCAACCATTGATTGCTGCGATGGCTGCTGATCTGTTCGTTCTCCCGCAGGCCTGCCTCAACCAGCAGGACCTTCGCTGGCATCGCTGTGGTTTCGTTCGCTTGAGAAATAGCGTCGTGACACGCCTGGCGATCCCGCTCCAGATCGCCCGGCGCTGAAATGAACACCCGGTACGCCTCAAATCCGTGAGGCATAGAGAAAATTCAGCATACTATATGTCGACTCGACAAATCGGCACATGCTGCACAATTCTCCGGCATAAGAGGTGTGAGGTTTCGAGGAGCCTTTTGATTTGTGCGTCCCGAACCGCATCAAGCGATCGGGCTGCTGCGCAAGGCCGACCCAGTCAGCGCGGGGCGCGCCCTCCGGTTGCAGCACGGTGCTCTCTTTCGGGATGAAGGCGCTCGGGCATCGCGAGTACACGGTGCGGAAAGTACTGGTCTACTCCTTGCCGCGCCTGGGGAAGCCCCGCGCCCTCCCTCGCGCCGCCACCGGCAGCGCCAGCGCGCTCAGGGCCAGAACCAACAGGTTGACGCCGAGCAGTGAGTGCTGGGTTTCAATGAGTGAGTTCTACAGCTCGGCATGGTCTTGCAGTCATCTCGATTCGAATTTCCCATAACGAGAACGTCAGAAGGGCAGCCGCGCGGTAAAGATCAGGTTGTGGTTCGTGGTATGGAACTGCGTGAGGGCGATCTGCTCGCCCACACCAAACGTCACGCCAAGACGTCCCGGTCGGCCATTTTCCTCGTGCGTCAGCGGAATGCGTCCGACCACCAATCCGGGAGTCATGAATACCGTCTCCTTGCCGTCGTTCGCTCCGCCCTGATAGAAGTTCGAATTGATTTCAACTTCTGGCCAGAAGAACCTCAGTACACCACTCGGAGCCAGACGGTACTGCACAACACTGTTCCAGGCGACGGTATGTCCAAGGCCTTTTGCATTCGAAACAGGAAGAGAACCGCCGGCCGTCGTCGTCAGAGCAAGCAGGCCAAATCCTTTGCCAATAGCCAGGGTTGGCGTCACCACGGCGCAGCAGCTTCCATTTCCGTTCTTGCCGGTAGGTACTGAAGCGCCCAGAAACGCCGTCACAATCGCGTTGCCGTGCTCTTCATTGCGCGCAAAGATCCGCTCCTTCAGGAGAAAGCTAACGTCGCCAAAACCATCCCGCGAGTGCGGGGATTCACGACTAAAGAACGGCGGCACATTGAAAATCACCTCGGTGTGCCGCTCGGGAATCAACTCCAGTCCCTTGCTGTTGCCATAGTTCCAGATCCTGTACGACGAAGCGACCGACTCCCTGACAAAATCAGTGCGGAATTCCTGTTCCAGACGTGGCGTCACAGTCACGAGCGGCGTCACCCAGTGCGGCTGTTGACTTTGCGTTGCGCTGACCCGGCTTTGATATCGCGCAAGAAACGAGGGGTCCGTTCTTGATGCTGTCTGCGCGACCGCGAACAGCGGCGCCAGAAGAACAAACAGTGCGGCAACACTTGCCAGCCTGGGGCCTCCTGCGTATCCAGCTAACGAGCTTTTCGAGGGTTTACGACGAAAGGTCCCTGTCTCTTCCATTCGTTCTCACATTCCTAAGTCGAGCGGTGCGGATGGAGTGCGCTGCGTTCGCCGGCAATTCATGCCACTCTCAAAAAAGATCGCCCAATGGCGGGAATGTCAGCAATACGCTGAGACCAAGCAGCACAAGCGCGATGACGTTGATGCGCGTGAGAGAAATACTTCGGCTTCGCCACTGCCAATTAAGGATTGCCCACACGGTGAGCCAGAGAAGAACGGCCACCGAGGTTTCGCCAGAGAGAGCTCCGGTTGGTTTGTAAAAGACAAAAAGGTTCTTCACAGATGAAGATTTGTCCGCCGCAATCGCGAAGACTGCAACGGCGAGCGATCCAATGCCAGCTGAGAGAATAGCTGCAGCACCGGAGCCATTAGGCATTACGGACGAGTCCCGCGAGACTATGACGTCTGTGGTCATGACTATTCTTCCTGTACCAGATGAATCGTTTGGCCGCCATTGACGGGAGCATTCTTGTCGAGCATCACGCCGAAGAATCCGGCGATGCCCGCCGCAAGAAGAGAGATGATTACAAATCCGTGAACGGCGATTCGCAGCTGTGGATGATTCCCAAGATCGCGGGCATACTTGATCGCAACGTACGCAGCCACGGTGATTGCAATCGGTACCAACCATGCAATGTGCTCCTTCCACTCCATTCCTATCAAATGCCATTGCCTGGTGGCTGGATGGGAGAGCAGAAGAGCACGGGGGAATGCCTCGAGGTTGACGGTTCCGTTTGGAGGTGTGGCTCGGTACCACGGATAGATGATGTAAGTTCCGGTCAGCACCGTGAGCCATGCGAGGGCAGCCATAGTTGCGAGATAGATGCCGAGGAAACGATCGCTTTGGGGTGGAGCACCTACCGGAGCATCGGCGGAAAAACGCCCGTACAGTAGTGCGACGGCGCCGGAGCCGGCCAGCAGATAGAGCGCACCAAAGCCCATGCCGTGGATCAGAGTCCAGAAACTGCGGGTCGTGATTTCCATTGTGGATGGCCTCCGATGCGAGTGTATTGGGAGTTGTCGAGCTGAAAGGCTCCGTACGTTTTCCTTGAACGAATTGCGGCGCCCGGTGTTTTGAGCGCCGCCTTGCAGACTAAAAACTGATCTTTGCTGCAAATTGAATCTGGCGCTCAGTCCGTTGAAAGGTTGACTCAGAAGCTGCCGAGGAAACGGTGCCAAAGCCATTGCTCCACTTGCCTGTTGTCGCGTTGTAGGTTCCGACGGTAGCGGCCGGATTATTCAACTGTGGCGTGTTGGCGAGGTTGAAGGCCTCCGCGCGCAGTTGAAGAACCTTCGATTCGGTCAGGTGAGTGTCCTTGAAGATTGAAAAGTCTACGGTCTTTGTGCCCGGGCCCTCAAGAATATTGCGGCCCGAGTTTCCATACGTCCCCGCGGCGGGAACTGCGAAGGCCTGGGTGTTGAACCACTGGCTGAGCGTACGCTGCCCTTTGGGCAGAGATCCGT
>CAZANC010000149.1:0-8711 GCA_964486495.1 uncultured Occallatibacter sp. | reverse complement strand
AGGTCCCGACAAAAGCGAAGGGCCCATCCGGCAGCAGGAGCGTGTGCTTCCACGCTGCAATCGCGATCGCGACACCGGCCAGCGCCAGCGCAGCGCCTACGATCCACAATGACCGGCGGAAGTTCGCTGCGCGCAGCCCGAGCGCAGGCCATCCATCGAAAGACTTGAATAGGATGAAGACCACACAGGCGGCGGCCACCAGCCAGAGCAATCGCTGCCACGGGCGCGGGGTCCACTCGACAGCCAGGATCAGCGCATAGACGACGCCGATCTCCATCCAGTCGCGCCGCTTCGTTGGCGCGGGAACGGATTCCTGCTGCGCTTGTGGCGGCTCTGCGGGCCCATCCATGACCCCGATGCTAACGCATCTTCACGAAACTATTCCAGGATGACCGGCGGCTCGAGCCCGCGGGTGGTGAGCGTGATCGCGCCGACTAGAATCAGCGCGCCACCGAGCCAGGCATAGGGACCCATCTTCTCACCCAGCAGCTCAACGCCCAGAATCGATCCCAACGCCGGCTCGATGTTGAGGAAGACACCCGCGCGCGAGGCCGGCACGTGATGGATGCCCCAGTTCCATAGCAGCGTGGTCGTCGCCGTGCACAGGAGCCCACTGATCCCGAGCGCCACCCACGCCGTCATGCTCACGTGAGCGAATGGCATCGGCTCCACATTCGCGTGGATCATGAAAGCGAACACTCGCGAACAAGCCATCCAGATCACCATCATGGCTGTTCCGGAATAGATGGTGTACGCGGTCACCACCGGAGGACTGTGCGTCTGCATCAGTTTCTTGCTGAGCAGAATCCAGGCCAGCGCCGAAAGGAGAGAGATAATCACCAGCAGGTCGCCGGCAAGCGTTGGCGTCTCGCGGCCAGTGGTGGCGTGGTTGCCGCCCAAAACCACCATCGCCGCGCCCGCGGTAGATCCGCACAGGGCAAGCCAACACAACCAATCCAGATGCTCGCCGGCAAACAGCACGGCGGTCACGGCGAGAAACACCGGCATCGCGCCAACCATCAGCGAAGCGTGGCTTACCGTGGTAAGCGCCAGGCCATGAAACTGGAGCATGAACTGGATGGGAATGCCGAACAGCGCAGCCAGCAGGAGCGTTTTCATTTCACTGGCAGTGAGGCGCACGCGTTGCGTAATCATGACTGGCGCCATGCCCAAACAGGCAAACAGAAAGCGGTAGAGCACCATGTGCTCCACATTCATCTCATCGAGCGCAAGCCTGCCCCAATAGAACCCAGTGCCCCAAAGAGTTCCCGCCAGGGCACACGCGCCGTATCCCAGAAATCTGAAGCTGCCGCCGTTTGTTCCCGCGGTGAAGCTTCGTCGGGCCGTGGTGCGCTCTGCCATCTCTCATTTACTGTCGCACATGGCGCGGAGTAGAAACATTAGAGCCTTGCGGACTTTCGCCGTCAACCCCGCATCGGCGAGAATACTCATCGATGGTGATCGGGCTCGGAAACGTGCGGTGCAGCCAGGGGCAAGGCGCCATTTTCGCCCGCGCCGCGATGACGATTGCGCTGGCGGCCGCGTTCGCACTGATCCGATCGGCTGCTCAGCAACAGATTCCACCCGCACCGACGCCAAACTCAACCGCTCCGGAGCAGCCCGTAACCGCGCCCGAGCCTCACGCTTCGCCCGTGGTCAAAGAGCGATTCCTCATCGGCCGCTTCCCCGAAAAGCCCTCTCTGCCGCCCACGTTCAGCCTTCCCATTGAGCCTCTGGGCTTCACTGCGCCCAGCCCCGGCTATATGGGCGCGCGGAATTCGATGGCCTCGCTCGATTTCCTCGACGAGAACCGGCTGCTCTTCACCTTCCGGGTGCCCGGCTTGCTGCATCGCGATGTGGATAACAGCGAAGAGGCCGTCGAACGCCAGATTCGCGCCGTAGTGCTCACGCTGCCCCAAGGCACGGTAGAGGCTGATGCGATGTGGACAGTGCACGATCGCGTCCGCTACCTATGGCCGCTCAAGGACGGTAATTTTCTGTTGCGCGATCGCAATAACCTCTTCGAGGGCGACGCTACGCTCACGCTCAAGCCATACCTCGACTTCCCCGGTTCGCTGCTCTGGCTTGAAGTCGATCCCGGCCAGCATTTCCTGGTCACGAATTCCCGCGAGCCGGTGACAAAGGCTGCCGATTCCGGGGAAGTCTCCAGCCCACTGACCGCGTCAGCCACCGTTACCTCCGACCAGGACTCCGCCGCCGAAGGTGACCACCCCGATCTGGTGGTCCGCATTCTGCGCCGCGACTCCGGTGAGGTGATGCTGGTCAGCCGTGTGCGGACCGCCGTTCATCTGCCCATCAACTCGGTGGGCTACCTGGAGAATCTGCGCAGCCGCGGGACAGAGTGGGAGCTGAATCTCAGCTACTTCTCCGGCGGCAGCAGAATGCTTGGCCGCGTTGAATCCACCTGCGAGCCTGATGACCAATTTCTAACGGAGCAGGAGATCCTCGCCACCGGCTGCGGCCCATCAGGCGAGAGCAATCTTGTGGCCATGACCACCGCAGGCCGAACCCTCTGGAGGTCGCAGGCGCCGCCCACTGAAGTGTGGCCGCAACTCGCCCTCGCGGCCAACGGCTCGCGCCTCGCGTGGGAAACTCTTGATGCCACGCACTCCATCTACGCTTACGCACCCATGGACGCCAGCGACGTGAAGGAGCAGTCTGTAACCATCTTCGACGCCGCCAACGGCGACATCGCCCTGGTCTCGCCGGTCAGTCCTATCCTCGACGCCGGCGGCAACGTCGCCATCTCACCCTCGGGCCGCCGCGTCGCGCTGCTCAACGCAGGCGCTATCCAGGTCTTCGACCTTCCCCCGGCCACGCCGCTGCCAGCTGGCGCATCTGGCCAATAATGGAGCCGCGAATGTAAAGAAGCCGTGAAGGCGCGCATCTTTCATCGCGTCGGTCCTACGAACGCAGATGCGACGATTCTTTGTTGCCGCCCCAACTTGCTCAACAGCCCAACACGCCAGTACCTAGTCTTCCACCGTCGCAACGTCCCAACGGCCCCGTTTTTAGGTACACTGAGCGACGGGGGTTTCTTTCTTGGCAACGGCTGTCGTCCACTATACGGCCGCGGCGCTTACCGATCGCGGCCGCAAGCGCCCTTCAAACGAGGATGCATTCGGTTATTCCGTCGAGCACGGCGTGTATGTGGTCTGCGATGGGATGGGCGGCGCTGCCGCGGGGGAGGTTGCCAGTTCCCTGGCCGTCGCCGAGGTGATGCAGTTGCTCACCCACCGCCCCGGCGCGAATCCCCTGCCGGTCGATGCCGAGCAAGCCGTCGCCGCCGCCAATGAAGCCATCTTCTCCCGCTCGCAGCGTAGCGAGAAGCTCAGCGGCATGGGCACGACTCTGGTGGCGCTGTTGGCGGAAGAGCGCCACGCATGGATGCTCAATGTCGGCGACAGTCGCGGCTATCGCCTGCGCAATTCCAAGCTGGAGCAAATCACCCTCGATCACTCGTTAGTCGAGGAGCAGATGCGCCTGGGCCAGATGAGCGAGGAGGAAGCGCTTCGCTCGCCGCTCAAAAACGTCATCACCCGCGCGCTGGGCACGCAAAGCCTGGTCACTCCCGACGTTTTCGAAATCGAGACCGAGCCCGGTGACCTTTTTCTGCTCTGCACTGACGGCCTGACCCGCGAGATCTCCGACTCGCTGCTCGAATCCCTGCTCCGCCTCGACTTGCCGCTTGAAGGTCTTTGTTCGCGCCTGGTCGCTGCCGCCAATCAGGCCGGTGGCCACGACAACATTACTTGCCTGCTGGTCCGCACAAACGCGTAGCTTTTCGCGCCCACTTTCAATTCCGTTCGGCAGCCTATTCTGGGGGCGCGTCGAGTGGCGCTGAGATTGGGCGGCGCGCGTTTCGCTTCGGCCTGGTCGAGGCTTGCGCTTTCGCAACATGGGGATTCGCCGACCTTGCGGCACGCAGAAACTCCGGCCAGCGAAGCGCAAGCGCGCGCGGCAAAGCGTTGGCCCTGGCGATCGCGAGATCGGCGACTTGATCGACAATCCACTCAAAGTTGACCGCTCCGACCGAATGCACATCGGCGTCGGGCACTGGATTCAAGAAGTCGATGGCATAGGGGATTCCGTTTTCGACCGCGAATTCCACCGAGTTCAAGTCGTAGCCGAGCGCGCGGCAGAGCTTGAGGGCATCTTCTTCCATGCGGCGGAAGAGCCGTTTGGCGCGGAGCGTTCGGGCACGCGGGGCGCCTTCGAGGTAGCGTTCGGCGTGCGGCCGCCGTGGTTCGTAAGGCATGATGCGAACTTTCTTTGCCCCCAAGACAAAGCAACGGAAATACTCTGTGTACTCGATGGCCTTCTGGATCACCATGCACAAGTGGCGCGACTGGTCGTAAGCGCGAAAGAACTCTTCGCGGCCGCGCACTTCGTGCACGTCGCGCCAGCCACCGCCGTGGATCGGCTTCAAGAATCCATGCTCGCCGATGGCGGCAAACACGCCGTCCCAATCGAGCGGGAATTCCAGATTGCGCAGCGATTTCGCGGTGGTTCCGTTTGGATAGTCCTTGTGCGGAAGGAGCACGGTGGGCGGCACGGCTACGCCCAGCCGCGCGGCCAGCGCGTAGTTGAAGAACTTGTCGTCGGCCGCGCACCAGAAGGGATTGTTGATGACCGCCGTCCCGCCGAGCGCCGCGTGCTTGAGGAACGCGCGATAGAAGGGAATCTCGTGGGAGATACGGTCAAGAATGACGGCGTAGCGCGGTTTTTGATTGAGATGAACTGCGCCCGTTTGAACGAACTCAGCTTGAATTCCGGCGGGATTTCGCGCGTTGATCCGCTCGACCAGCGCGCTGGGGAAACTGTTCTCCACGCCGAACAGCACGCCAATCCTCTTCATGCACTGGCCTCCGCGCTCGGGCGTGCAGACATCGGCGCACCGCGGGTTCGCACGGAGACAGTGTACGACGCAGGGTACTTAACAAGCACCGGTTAATACGGAGCCTGCGAACAGTGTGACGGCCACAACTGCGGCGATTAGAGCCAGGGTGCAGAATGGAGGGTTCGGTACCCGGCGCCTGCCGCGCCAGAGTGAAAAGGGAGAGCGATCGATGAACGAAACTCACTTGAAAGTTGTTGCCTTCAACGGAAGCGCCCGCAAGGGCGGAAATACGGCGATCCTGCTTCGGTACGTTTTGAAGGAACTCGAGAGGGAAGGAGTCGAGACCGAGCTGGTTGAGATGAGCGGGGCCAAAATCCACGGGTGCCTTTCGTGCCATGATTGCTCGAAGAGGAAAGACCGCCGCTGCGGGCAGAAAGGCGACATGGGCAACGCCTACATTGAAAAGATGGAGCAGGCGGACGGCATTCTTCTCGGCTCGCCGACCTATGTGGCTGACGTGACGACAGAGATGAAGGCGCTGATGGACCGCGCTTGCCTGGTGTCGAAGGCAAACGGCGGCATGTTTCAGCGCAAGGTGGGCGCAGGCGTCGTAGCTGTGCGACGCGCCGGCGCCATCCACGCATTCGACGCGCTGAATCACTTCTTCCTGATCAGCGAGATGATCGTGCCTGGTTCGTCGTATTGGAACATTGGTATGGGCCTTGAGCCTGGCGATGTAGAGCGAGACCACGAGGGCCTCCAGACCATGAAAACACTGGGACAAAACATGGCGTGGCTGTTGAAGAAGGTCGCGAGCCCGCGAGCGAGTGAACTGGCAGCGGCCGATTGATCATGCGGGCTGGCTTGCGATTTTGCGCAATTGGCCGAGGTGATTCAGGTCATGGCCGGCCATGGTTTCGACGACCGTTTGAAAGGTCATGGTTCCGCGCTCGGGATGCGTCATCGTCCGGGCCGCTGCGCCGGGTAGCGCATCGCGAATCAATCGCAAATTCCATTTGCGCAAGGCAGAGAAGGCCGCGAGCGCTTCCGTTGCCGGAACGCCGGAGTAGGTCGCGGCCCATTTGTCCTGGTCAAACGGCTCGATGGTTGGCCCATCCTCGGCGAGAGTCTGACGAAAACGGAATGCGAAGACAATCTCGCAGTCGGCGAGGTGGCACACGATTTCTGCCGCGCTCCACTTGCCGGGAGCAGGCGGCAGGTTGATCCGGTTTGGGCCGATCGCCTTGAGACTCTCGGCGATGGCATCCTCGGTTGAGGCCAGAATCGTATCGATCGGCCGTCCGTCAAGGAAGCTGTCGTACGGGTTGAGTTGGCTCATTGAAAGTCCTCCCTCAAAAAGTCTTCGCGAAAATCAATCATCGGAACTGACGGTCCACAGTCACAAATACTGCAGCGCCATGCGCTGCCAGGCGGGCCAGTCGTGAGAATGCGGCGAATCCCAGACGTCAATTTGGTGCGGGATTCCTTTGTCATTCAGAATGCGGTCGAGTTCCTGATTTTGGCCCAGGCATTGGTCGTCCCAGCCAGTGGCGAGCACATACTTGTTGCGCCGGAAGCGATCGAGAAACCACGGATCGGTGAGGTGGGGCAAATAGTGAGTGGGCAAATGGAAGTAGCAATCGTTGTCGTAATAGCCGTCGAGAAAGCCGGTGAGATCGAACGTGCCCGACAGCGACACAAATCCCGTGATGATCGCCGGGTGGCGCAGGGCGACGTTGACCGCGTGATAGCCGCCGAGACTGCAGCCGAAGGCAACGAGTCGCGGGTCGAGGTTCTTTTGGCGGACGAACGGGACAACTTCGTCTAGAACGTGCTGCTCATACTGCATGTGGCGCGCGATGCGCTGGCGCGGCGGCGCTTTGCGGTTGTACCAGCTTTCGTCATTCACTGAGTCGACGCAGAAGAACTGCAGCCGGCCGGCATCGAGCTTGGCCGCGAAGGCCGCGATCATGCCACGGTCTTCAAACTCGTAAAAGCGCCCGCCGGACGTGGGAAAGACGAGCACGGGCAAGCCCGCGTGGCCGAAGACGAGCAGTTCCATCTCGCGGCCCAACCGGCTGGAACGGCATTTGTGATATTCGCGGTTCATGATTTCGGTTCGAGAGCTCCGATCCCGAATCCGCCATTCGGAGGGACCGGGAGCCGGTTCTGCCATCATAAGCGAGCGCCGTGGATTGGCTGGGCATATGAAAGCGGATCTTGCGGCGTTGCAGCGTCTTGCCGGCCAGGGGGCGCGGATTTGCCTGAACTGCCCTGTTTCGGCGATACTTAGATGTTGTGATGTGTGCGGCCGGGCGCATCTGCCTGGCCGTTGTTGCGCCGGAACCCCTGCGATTAGGCAACTCGACGGGTGAACGCGGGACCGGAACCGGCCGGGAAACTCTCCGGACGATCTCATTCAAGTTCAGGCTCACTCAAGCTCAGAAAGCCGAAAGGAATTGACTCATCGTGGTTATGATCCGTTTGGCGCGTTTCGGCGCCCGCAAACAGCCCTACTACCGCATTGTTGTGATTGAGAAGGACCGCGCCCGCAATGGCCGCTCCATCGAGGTTGTCGGCACGTACAATCCTCGCACCAACCCGGCCACCGTCGACCTGAAGCATGAGCGGATCGCGTACTGGCGCAGCAAAGGTGCGACGCTTTCACCAATTCTGGCAAAGCTCGTGGCCAAACACCCGGTGACTGCCGCACCAGAGCCCGCGGTCGAGGCAGCGACCCTGGCGCCGCCAGCCGGGCTCGTTACGGACCCGGCCGCAGCCTGATTTGCCTGCCTGAGCGGAACGGGGCGCGGCAGGCTCGGGTGCAAGTCTTTGCTCGCAGCCGGTTTCAAGTGTTACTATTCGCCCACAGATCCAATGTCATCAAAACCCCAACGCAAGAGGTCAGAGGCACGATCATGACCCAAGTCGAACTGGTGCAAGTAGACGAACTGGTCCGCGAGATTGCGCGGGCCCTGGTGGATGAGCCGAGCGCGGTGGAAGTGGAAGCCGTGAGCCGGGATGAGAACACTGTTCTCAGACTCCGCGTGGCGGCGCAGGATGTGGGCAAGGTGATCGGCAAGCAAGGGCGCACGGCGCGCTCGGTGCGCACCATCCTGGGCGCGGTGAGCATGAAGCTGCATCACCGCTACACGCTCGACATTCTGGAAGAGGACGACGAGGGCTAGGGTGTTTTCTGGCCACGCCGCTCGATTCCGGAGCCGGAGGTAGCCGTGCCGGAACCGCCTGAAGCGTGGGTTTGGCTGGCGCGGATTCGCCGTCCGCAGGGCCGAAAAGGCGAGGTCTTCGCCGAGATTCTCACTGACTTTCCTGACAAGTTTGCAGAACGGCGGCAGGTTTGGCTGCTCAGCGCGGACGTGTCTTCGACAGCGGGCGCGCGGCCGGCTGCGCAGGCGCCACGGCAAGTGGAACTCGAGAACCATTGGCTGCACAAGGGCGGCGTGGTGCTGCACTTTGCCGGCGTCGATTCGATCTCGGATGCAGAGACGCTGGCCGGGATGGTTGTGGCGATTCCGCGCACGGAGCGGGCGGAGCTGAGCGAGGACGAGGTCTACGTCGGCGACTTGATCGGCTGCGCGCTTGTGGATGTGGCCGGCGCGGAGGCAGTTCGCGTAGGCGACATTGAGAACGTGGACCGGAGCGGAGGAGCTGCGCCGCTACTGGTGGTGCGCGGCGCAATGGGTGAATTGCTGGTTCCGTTTGCGAAGAGCTATCTGCGCAAGATCGACCTTGAGGCGAAGCGCGTGGAGATGGCGCTGCCGGAAGGGCTCATCGATCTCAATTCCACTGATAAAGACTGAGGCATCGAGCGTCGCGGGCCGCTTCACTT
>CAZANC010000148.1:0-8839 GCA_964486495.1 uncultured Occallatibacter sp. | reverse complement strand
CGCGGAACCCACACGCGCCCGCCCTCGCCGCGCGCCGACTCCGACATCAGCCGCAGCTTGTCCTCGCCGGGAATGCACGTCGGATGCACCTGGATGAACTCGCCGTTGGCGTAGTACGCACCCTGCTGAAAGACCGCCGACTGCGCCGATCCCGTGCACACCACGGAGTTTGTGCTTTTCCCGAAAATCGCCCCAATTCCGCCCGTCGCCAGGATGATCGCGTCCGCAGCAAACGCCTTCAGCTCCATGGAGCGCAGATTCATGGCCACGATGCCGCGCGCGTTGCCCTTTCCGTCGATGATTGCGGAGAGAAACTCCCAGCCCTCAAACTTGTGTACCTTGCCCTCGGCCTCGTAGCGCCGCACCTGCTCGTCGAGCGCATACAGAAGCTGTTGTCCAGTGGTCGCCCCGGCGAATGCCGTCCGATGATAGAGCGTGCCCCCGAACCTCCGAAAATCGAGCAGCCCCTCCGGCGTGCGGTTGAACGGCACACCCATGCGGTCGAGCAGATCGATGATCGCCGGCGCAGCCTCGCACATCGCCTTCACGGGCGTCTGGTTGGCCAGGAAGTCGCCGCCATAGATCGTGTCGTCGAAGTGCTGCGCGGTGGTGTCGCCCTCGCCCTTCAGATTCTTGGCCGCGTTGATGCCGCCCTGCGCGCACACCGAGTGCGAACGCTTCACCGGCACAATGGAAAACAGGTCCACCGTCCCGCCGGCCTCGGCGATCTTAATCACCGCCGCAAGTCCCGCCAGCCCTCCACCAACCACGATGATCCTGGGTGCTGCCATGCGTCTTCCTTATGCCTTTCCGCCGCGAATCCTGTTGCGCCTCAAACCCCAAATTGCTGCAGATGGTGATCGAGATGGATGTAGTTCAACTCCGACCATTCTTCCGGTGGCATCGGCCCGAAAAAACTGTGCGAATGCTTCGTGCATCCCTCCGGCCCGCCCGCCTGAAATCGGTCAATCAATCCCGCCAGCTTCTCTCGCTCCACATTCAGGTCCCGCTCATCCTTCACCAGGTAAGCCTTGTCCGTCGGCATATTGTGCCCCACCGGCTTGCCGCTCAACATGCTCGCCTTGGCCCGCTTGCCAAAAAGCCTGCCCAGCCACACCTGCCGCATCACCCGGTCGCCCAACGAAACTTCCATCGCCACCGAGCAGTGCGCCAGCATCTGCGCCGCACTCATCTTGCCCCACAGGCGCGGGGTCTCCGGCGTCAGCTTCGCCATCCGCTGCTTCAATTCCTCGGCCGTCGCTTTCTCAAACAGACTCTTCATGCCCGAGCAATTCTCTCCACCTCCGGCGCATGCATCGTATTGACCGCGAGCGGCACGTTCTCCGGCGCGTTCTGATACTTCGGCCCCACAAACGCCCAGATGCTGGCCAGTCCCATCCCGGCCAGAAGCACGCCAAACGCAACGCAGATATAACCGAAGCGCCGCCGCGCAGTCTCGCCCGGCGTAATGCCCCACTTCGCAGCGAACAGCCAAACGCCATAAGCAAAGTGCCAGCAAACGGCGGTCATCGCAATCACGTAAACAGCAAGGATCCACGGGTTCGCCAACTCGTGCTGCACTTTGGCGAATGCCATGCCGGGATTTTCGGGCAGGCTCGCTCCCATGAAGCGCTGCGTCGCCACGTGGTAGCCAATGTATGCAAACGCGATGAGGCCCGTGTAGCGCTGCGCCAGATACATCCAGTTCCCCGCCCACGGGTAGTACACAATGTTCGATTTGCCGCGCAGCCAGATATAGACGCCATAGATTCCGTGATACAGAATCGGCAGGAAGATAAACACCCACTCCAGCACGCGCACCAGCGGCAGGCTGTTCAGAAACTTCACCTGCTCGCCGTAGGCGATCGGTCCCTTCAGCGCTTCAAAATTCGAGAGCAGGTGCTCGAGCAGGAACGCTCCAATAGGAACGACGCCCAGCAGCGAATGCAGCTTGTGCCAAATAAAACTTGTGCCCTGCCCCGCGCGTAACGGCTCAACGCCGCGGCGGACGCTATGCGCAGAAGGGGGCGCGGCGGGTTGAACGGTTGCCATGAAGAGTTTGGCTCCTAAGAGATGCGGGCCGAAGCAGTCTTAGTCTTAGCCCATGCAGTCCTATATTGAGGGACGGAAGCTCGCTGTCTGGTTCACCCGCATTATTCGAGGCTGACGTTAGGTCCGTCAAGGCGGGGCCCATGATTCCAGCAAGTCGACAAAGATGGCTTATGAGACCGATTCCCATGTCCCAGCTCAACGGAGGGTCCGCGTCAGTCCTGCGTGAAAGATCACTGCCGGCCGTATCGGCGACTCGCAGGCGGCGATTTTGTCGGAGCGCCAGTGCACCCCTTTTGATAAATCCCTTTGCCGCACTGTTCCAAAGTGTCGCAGTGGCAGTTTTCGAGCATCTTTTTGAGCAATTGCTTCATGGTCTTTATCCCCTCCATCAAGCTCTCGAGCTCCGCCAGCTTTCTCTTTGACAAAGCCTCCCAGCGTTCCGAGGCGCGCGTCGTGCTGCGAAAACCGAAGAACAGCTTGCGGGTTTCGTCCAACGTAAATCCGGTTTGCCGCGCCCGCTGAATCACCGCAAGGCGATAGAGCACTGTCGCGTCGTACCGTCTCTGGCCGCTGGCGCGCTGGGCAGCAGGCAGCAGTCCAATCTTTTCGTAGTAGCGAATCGCAGACGCCTGCAGTCCGGCTTGTCGCGCGACTTCGGAGATCAGAAGTTGGGGCACGGATTGATTCTAGATCACGGAAACCTGATCGCTATTTGGCGCTGAAAGTTGCCGGACGAAAATAACGCTTGCCCTAAAGTCGACTTTAAGTTGTACCGTCTTCCAATGAAAGCCGGGCGCAAAGCTGCCGCCCAAAGGAGAACGCACATGAAGCATCTGAACTGGTTATTGCTGGGCATGCTTTGCCTGGCCTGCAACGGAATGGCACTGGCCCAAATGGTTCAGCCGGGCGGGAAAGAGGGCGACGTCCCGACCACAGCTACTAAACCGGGCACTGCATCCGGCGACCAGGCTCTTTCCGCGCAAAAGGAACAACGCGCACTGCAAATCCTCCTGAAAGCGCTGGAGAAGGAAGTTGTCTCCGCGGCAGAGGCCATGCCGGCCGATAAGTATGGATTTGCGCCGTCCGAAGGCGAGTTCACGGGAGTGCGCACATTTGGCCAGCAAGTGAAACATCTGGCAGCCACCAACTACATCCTGGCAGCGGCGGCACTGGGCGAAGAGCCGCCAGCCGACGCCGGAGATGAGCTCGGACCCGAATCCGTGCGGACGAAAGCGGAGATTTTCGACTACCTGAACGGCTCGTTCTCGCGTTTGAGCCAGGCGATCGACGCGATCGGCAACACCCAAATCCCCGTTAAGCCGTCTCCAATTTCGCCCTTGTCGGCCACTTCCGTAACGAGACTGGCGCTCATCGTCGAGGCCATGGTTCATATGTTCGACCACTATGGCCAGATGGTCGAATACTTGCGAATGAACGGAGTCGTGCCCCCGGCCAGTCGTCCCTGAGAATGACCGAGATTTCGGGCCTGAACGCCGAATGCCTCAGGCACCCAGCATCGCCAGCAGCGCCGCAATCGCCCGCCCGCGATGACTGTGCGCAAGCTTCGTTTCAAGATCGATCTCGGCCATCGATTTGCCCAGCTCTGGCAAATAAAACAGCGGATCGTAGCCGAATCCGCACATCCCGCGTGGCGCATCCAGAATCATCCCTTCAACCGTGCCATCGGCAACCTGAACCACCTCGCCATCGCGCGCGGCAACCAGCGTGCAATGGTAGCGAGCCGTCCGCAGTTTGTCGGGGAAAGCCTCCATCTTCTGCAGCAGCACCATGTTATTCCACACGTCGGTGTTGTCATTTGCGTCCGGCGAGTCCACAAGCCCCGAGTCCGCCGCAAAACGCGCCGAGCGCACGCCGGGTGCTCCGCCGAGCGCGTCCACTTCCAGGCCCGAATCATCGGCCACGACCAGCTCCCCGGGCGCGAATCGCGAATAGTAAACCGCCTTTGTCGCCGCATTCTCGAGAAACGTATCGCCATCCTCTTCCGGCGCCGGGATTGTTTCGATCCCCGGAAGCGGCTCGATGGCGACCGAATGGGCCAGCGCAGCCGTGCGAAAGTCGCGCAGTTTTCCGGCACTGGTTGTCGCGGCATAAAGGCGGAGTGCCATAAAAAGAGTGTAAGGCGGTGCGCTGACGTTTTCCTTCGCTATACAAACTGCCCCTGCAACCGGTAGGCTTTGAAATTGCCCGCTGGCTTCCCCTGTAATCCGCCCGCGACAAATAGAAATGGAGTTCAAATGCCGACAGTGATCCTGGCAGGAATCGGATGGCACATCATCGGAGCGGCCTGCGCTGCTTCGTTCTATGCGCCCATCGAAAAAGTAAGAAAGTGGTCGTGGGAAACCACCTGGGCCATCGCCGGTTTCTTCTCCTGGATTCTGCTCCCCATCGGTGTCAGCTATCTCCTGCTGCCGAACTTCCCCGGTTTCTACGCCTCGCTCGATCCCGCCCTCATGTTGCGCGTTGCGCTCTTCGGCGCCATGTGGGGCGTTGGCAATGTCAGCTATGGGCTCACCATGCGCCACCTGGGAATGTCGCTGGGCATCGGCGTCGCCATCGGCGTCACGCTGATTGTCGGCACGTTGGTCCCGCCCCTCATTCACGGCCAGGCCGCGATGCTGTTCTCGACACGCAGCGGCCTGTTCACAATGGCAGGTGTTGTGGTAGCCGTCATCGGTGTGGCCGTCGTCTCCTATGCCGGCCATCAGAAAGAAGTGCAACTCGGCGTCGGGGCGCAGGAATTCAATGTCAAACTCGGCCTCGCCCTCGCCGTCATGTGCGGAATTTTTTCGTCGGGCATGTCGTTCGCTATCGATGCGGCCAAGCCCATCGCCGCGGCTGCGCAACACGTCGGCGTCAATTCGCTTTACGCGGCGCTGCCCAGCTATGTGCTCATCATGGGCGGCGGCGCAGTCATCAACCTGAGCTACTGCTTTATACGGCTGGCCTTCAAAAAGGAGATTTCTCTTCGCGCCGATCTCGCTCAGCCGCGCGCGATACTCCTTAAGAATGGCTCGCTGGCCGCGGCCGGCGGAATCATGTGGTACCTTCAATTCTTCTTTTACGCATGGGGCGCGGCCAACATTCCGCAGCGGCTCGGCTACGTCAACTGGATGCTGCACATGAGCATCTATGTGCTCTGCGGCGGCCTCGTCGGCCTCGCACTCGGCGAGTGGAAGGGCGTGCGCAGCAGGCCCATTCGCCTCCTATGGGCCGGAATCCTTGTCATCATCGCCGCCGCCAATCTCGTCGGCCTGGGAATGGCATCGTAGTTCCGATCCGCACGATCAGCGCCCCCGATCAATGCCCGCAACCAGCGCCTCGCCGCTCGCAGCGATCCGGCGGAGTTCTCTGGCAATCCGGCGATCCCTCCAACTAGCTGCCCGATCGATGGAAACTCGATCGCCAAGCAGCGCTTGCATGCCTGCAGAACGACGATACAGAGGCTTCCTGAAGAGTAAAAATGGCTCAGAAAGTTCCCGTATACTGCGCAAATGCAGACAAACCCCCGAGACAACACACTCACGCTGATCGCTCTCGGCGTTCTTGCCTTCATCCTGGCCGACACAACCCACGAAGCCCTGGGGCACGGCTTGGCCACCCTCGCCGTCGGCGGCACGCCCGTCCTGCTCACCTCCAGCTACCTCTCCACGAGCGGTCATTACAGCCGCTGGATTCCCGCCGGAGGAGGCATCGCCAACGTCATCCTCGGCCTGCTCGCATTGGGTTGCACGCGCCTGGCCCGCAAAGCCGCGCCGTCACTGCTGTACTTCTTTATTCTGCTCGCCGCCTTCAACCTGCTCTTCGCCGCGGCCTATCCGTTCTATAGCGGCGTGGCACTCTTCGGCGATTGGGCCGGCGTCATCGCCGGTCTTGCGCCTGCCTGGCCCTGGCGCGCTCTGCTTATCGTCGGCAGCGTCTCGCTCTACTGGCTCTTTCTCTTCAGGCTCGCCGTCGCTATCCGCCCTTTCCGCGGCGAAAGCAATCACGCAAGTCTCGATCGTCTGCACCGCATCACGCTCATCCCATTTCTGTCAGCGCTCGTCATCGCCTCGATCGCCGGAGCATTCAACCCTGAGGGATGGATCAACATCCTCATCGCCGCAGCGCCCGCCGCAGCCTCATCCTTCGGCGTCACGCAGCTCGACCACTTCCGCGCCACACTCACCTCCGATCCCGCCTCACCGCTCGCCCCGCCCATTCCCCGCAGCCCCGCATGGATCGCCGCAGCCGCCCTCGCCGCGATCTTGTTTGTCGCATTTCTCGGCCCCGGTATCCACTTTCACTGATGTGAAGGCGGGAAGACGCGGCGCTCCTCTAAGACCTGCGGTTCACCTGACGCTCACGTCATTCGCTGACGATCCGGCATTCTTCGGCAGAGAGACCTAGCCGGCGTGCGCGGCCTTGGCGAAGTTACCAGCGTGAGCCACTCAGGCATTTCTTCGTTGAATCGGCTGCATCCCGCCTCTAAACTAGCCACAACGTTCGTTCCCCCCTGTTGTGGTTCTCGTCCTGCCATTCAATAACAAGAGGTTGCTTTTCCATGCGGCATAGAGGGTGCGGCTCTCGTTACACCCCCGCGTTCGCCCGGCCCGGCACTGCCCGCCATTCCGCCATCGCGCTCGTGTGCGGTGTCGGCGCGCTTTTTCTTGTCGCGCCGCGCCTGGCATTTGCTCAGAATGCCAACCCGCCACGAGAGATGCTCGTAACGCCGCTGGTCTCCGCGTCAGACCACCCCTCCAAGCCGCCCGTGGAAAGCGAGATTACCGTTGAAGGCCTGGTTTCCTACGGCAACTACCACATCTTTGCGTCCGGCGAGAACTGCAAGATCTACGACGCCGGCATCGAATACGATCGCCACTCCTGGGGCCATTTTCTCAAGGCGCGTGTGGATTACGTCGCAGAGGTGCTGCCGATGGTTCTCCTGAATCAGCCGACGGTGATGAATATTTGGGGCAGTACCGAGAGCGCGAGCCGGAAGACCGTCCCCGGAGTGGACATCTCACCAATTGGCATTCGCTGGCTGTGGCGCGACGGCAAGCGAATCAAACCTTACCTGATGGCGAAGGGCGGCGTTCTCGTATTTGCGCAAAAGCCGCTGTCATCGCAAACAACCTACGAGAATCTCAGCCTGCAGTCGGCCACCGGGCTTGAAGTCCGATTGAATGACCGCTTCGATTTGCGCCTGGGATTGTTCGGCGACTTTCATTTCTCCGACGGCTTCATTGTTCCGGTCAACCCCGGCCTCGACGTGATGAACGCGACGATGGGGCTCACCTATCATCTGGGCAGCAAGCGGCGAAGCATCGCGCACTGACCATCATCTTGGCAGCAAGCGGCAAGGCGCCACGCGCTGATGGTAGTGGGTGCGTCTGAATCTGATTTGAAAGGGCACGACTGGTAGGTCGGGGATTCATCCCCGACTGCCGTAAACGCGGCAGATTAATTTTGGGCTTCGCAGGCTCGAGGGAACTGCTTCGAAGGAGCACGAAGTGTCAGGGCACGACTTCAGTCGTGCCGCAAACGCGGCTAAATGATTGTGGGCTTTAGCCCCTGAGGGGAGGTCCTTTCAAACTGACCCACTACCGCACTGCCGAAATCCGCGTCACGGCAACGGCAGCTCCTTGCTCAGCCCGGAATCGATAAGATCCGCACGCAGCTTTTCCACCGTCGAGAAAACCAGCCCCCTCATTCCCAGCGCTACGGCCGTATCCACATTCTCCGCCCTGTCGTCGAGAAACAGCGTCTCCTCCGGCCGCGTTCCCAGCCGCTCCAGAGCGAACCGATAAATCGCCGCATCCGGCTTGGCCACGCGAAGTTGATAGCTCCACACCAGCACATCGAATCGCGAAAGCCAGTCCAGTTCGCGCTCCATGTGCTCGTGCACCGCGTCGCCCATATTGGAAACGATGGCCGTCAGCAGGCCGCGCTGCTTGATTTTGAGTTGCCACGCCAACATCGCCGCATCTCCGCGTGTCCACATCCGTGCGTCCCACTCGTTCAGCTCCACGATCGCCGGCTCGCTCAACTCAAGCCCTGCCTCACGCGCGAGCTTCCGCCAAAATTCGAGACCGGTCATCTTCCCTTCGTCGTAAGCCTGCCGATCGGCCCAATAAAATCCGTCGAGCCGATCCGAAGAAAGCCCCGTGATCCGCACCAGCGCATCGTGAGCCGCCGGATCCGGAGGCCCCGTCAACACTCTTCCGTAATCGAAAATCACCGCGCGCAGAGCCAACGTCACCTCACCACAACCGGTCTCATAAATGCCTCTGGAGCATTGTGCGCAACAATGGGACTCAACAACAAAACGGATCCCATGATTCCAGCGAGTTGGCGAAGATGGCTTATGAGACCGGTTCTAACATCACCTCGCCAACTTCAGCTGAATAGCCCCAAGTAGCCCGCGTCTGTCGCCCATGTATCGTTGGAGTGGGCGCCTCTCTCATTGTGGATGATGAAAGTTCGCGGGCCGCCGAATCCGATCAACCCGGCCCGAACCCCCACAGAAACGAATCCGATGCGTTTTTCCGAACGAACGAATTGGAACACGGAAACGACCGACCTGGCTCGCGCGCACCGCAAGCGCCTCGAATCCGGTCTCCCGATTGCTGACCTCACTGCCTCGAATCCCACGCGCTGCGGCTTCGCCTACCCGCCGTCCCTGCTCGACGCGCTCACCGATCCCCGCGCCCTCCGCTACGACCCCGAGCCTAACGGCCTTCTCCCCGCTCGCCAGGCCGTCTCGGCCTACTATGCTGACCACGGCGTC
>CAZANC010000147.1:0-8881 GCA_964486495.1 uncultured Occallatibacter sp. | reverse complement strand
GTTGCGGCATGAAAAGAATGAAGGTGAAAAGCGCGCAACCGATCAGCGTGAGCGTCAGAATTTCGCCGAGAATGTAGCGGGTAAGGATGCGCATAAACGGAACCTGCGCTTAGTTTAGCGTGTCTTCGCACTGACGCCGCACGTGCTCTCGGAGGGAGCGCCGAATTTAGCCCAGGGCAAGCGGAGCGCAGCCCTGGGAAAGCGTTCCTTCATGTTTGATCAGCCCCCGTAGGGGCGCTACGAAAAAGCTAATGGCTAGATGCTAAGAGCTTCCTCTCGGCCGCCACCCCCGCAGCCGCAGGCTGTTCCCCAGCACGCACACTGAACTCAGCGCCATCGCCGCCGCCGCCAGCCAAGGCGTCAGCAGAATGTGAAACGCCGGATACAACAGCCCCGCGGCCAGTGGAATCCCGATCACGTTGTAGCCCACAGCCCATCCCAGATTCTGCCGCATGATGCGCAACGTCTCGCGCGCAAGCTCGAGCGCCGCGGGAATCGACGCCGGCTGGGTGCGCAGCAGCAGCACATCGCCGGCCTCCTGCGCCAAATCGGCTCCGGTTCCCATCGCAATGCCCGCGTCCGCCTGCGCCAGCGCTGCAGCATCGTTGATCCCGTCGCCCACCATCGCGATCCGCAGCCCCGACTTCTGCATCTCGCGAATCCTCTTGAGCTTTCGCGCGGGATCGAGTCCGGCTTCCACTTCCGTAATCCCGGCCTGCTCCGCGATTGGATCCGCCGCGGCAGCTGAATCGCCCGTCAGCATCAGCACGCGAAGTCCTGCACTCCGCAGTTCCGCAATCGCATCCGCCGCATCCGGCCGCAGCGCATCGCGCGCGTCGAAATAACCCGCGGCCGCGCCATCCAGCGCTATCCACAGCCGCGTCACTCCCGGTTCGGGCGGCGCAACCTCGCCCGGCAACACAATGCCATTCTCGCCAAACAGCGCCTCATTGCCCAGCAAGCAATCGCGCCCTTCCACGCGCGCCGTCAGCCCGCGCCCCGGCAAAACTTGCGCGTCCTCCGCCGGTCGCCACTCGAGGCCCCGCGCTCTCGCAGCGTCAATTACTGCAAGCGCCAGCGGATGATTCGACCGCTCCTCGGCCGCCGCCGCCATGCGCAGCAAATCATCTTCCCTTTTCAAATTGTCATCCTGAGCCAAGTCCGCCTTGGCGGACGGAGTCGAAGGACCTGCGGTTGCTTCTTCCTTAATCGACCCTCCACTTTGCGCCGAAGAATTGGAAGACGCGCCGATCACATGAACCGCTTCCAGCACCGGCCGCCCCACCGTAAGCGTTCCCGTCTTATCCAGGACCACCGCGTCCAGATGCGCCAGTCGTTCCAGCGCTTCGCCGCCTTTGAACAGCACACCCAATTGTGCGCCGCGGCCCACCGCCACCGTCAGAGCGGCCGGCACCGCAAGTCCCATCGCGCACGGGCACGCGATCACCAGCACCGCCACCGTATTCGCCAGCGCCAGCGGCAGCGAGTGCGCCGCAATCAGCCACGCCACAAAGGTGACCAAAGCAAGCCCCAGCACCACCGGCACAAAAATCGCGCTGGCCCGGTCGGCCAGCCTCTCCATCGGCGCGCGCGAGCTTTGCGCCTGGTCCACCATGCGCGTAATCTGCGCCAGCACCGTGGCCTCGCCCAGCGATTCCGCCCGGCACACTACCGCTCCGTCGTAGTTCATTGAACCGGCCAGCACGCGCCCGCCCACCTCGCGCGCAAGTGGCGTCGACTCGCCTGTCAGCATCGATTCATCCACTGTCGTGCGTCCTTCAACAATCGTCGCGTCCACCGGAAAGCGTTCCCCCGGCAGCACCACGATGCTGTCGCCCGGCCGCACTTCTTCAAGCGGCACCACGGTCTCAACGCCATTCACAACCCTGCGCGCGCATACCGGGCGCAGTCTTGAAAGTGTGTTGAGCGCCGCCAACGCCCGCCGTTTTGCCCGGCCCTCCAGGCTCTTGCCCAGCAACAGAAATCCAACGATCAGCAGCACCGCGTCGAAATAAACCTGCCGCCCCGGCGCAGGTGCAATCGTGGCGTAGGCCGAATATGCAAACGCCACGCCTGTTCCCAGGCTCACCAGCGTGTTCATATTCGTTGTGCCGTGGCCCAGCGCGCTGATGGCGCTCACATAAATCCCGCGTCCCGCCCACGCCACTACCGCCGCCGTCATCGCCAGCAGAAACCAGCGCAACCCATCCGCCGGGACCTCGTAAAGCCACGGACACACACGAACCAGGAAATAATCCGCCGCTCCCATCCCCATTCCAGTCTCTGTGCCCAGCGGCATCGCCAGCAGCATCGCCGCCGCGCCCGCCGCAAGAGTCACCCACGCCTTCAGGTCCGCGCCCGCCACAGCAAGTTCTGCGTGCTCTCCGCCCTCGCCCGCGCGCGGCAGCACCGCGTCGTAGCCGGCTCCGCGAATTGCCTCCACCAATTGCTCCGGCGCTGCCACCGCAGGATCAAACACCACGCTCGCGCGATGCGCCATCAGGTCCACGCGCGCCTGCTCCACTCCCGCAGTCCCGCGCAGCGCCTCTTCCACGTGGTGCTGGCAACTGGCGCAGGTCATGCCCAGAACAGGCAGCGTGAGCGACTCTCTAGAGTGTGCGGCCATGGGTCAATCCGATCCGTTCAAGTTTTCGGGAGCGGGCCGCTCAGGATGAAGCCACGTCGACGGTGCTTGATTCCAAATACGCCGTGTAGCCGGCCTTGGCGATGGCGGCGATAGCCAGGCCGAGAGGCGCGGGCTCCACGTCTGAGCTCACCCTGGCCGCCCCTACGCGAACTTCGTTCACCACGATTCCCGGCGTCGCGGCCAGCGCCTGGCTCACCCGCCGCATGCAGGAGCCGCAGTGCATCCCATCGATCTTCAGCGTGAATTCAGCCATCTTGTCTCCCGTTGGTGTCTATTTGATGATAGCGGCAGGCAAGCGATTCGCATTCAGCCCGCCTTCTGGGACGCAGCCCCTCCCACGCCGTGACAGAATTGTCTTATCACCCCGACTGCGTTATGGACAGCACGATCGGCAACATCATCGAACGCGAGTTTCCCTCGACGCCCCTCGTCGGCGTGGGCGCCATCGTCGTCCAGGATGCCCGCGTGCTTCTTGTTCGCCGCGGCACCGAGCCACTCAAGGGCCACTGGACGCTCCCCGGCGGCATGCTCGAACTCGGTGAAGCGCTCACCGCCGGCACAGTGCGAGAAGTCCGCGAAGAAACCGGCCTCGACGTCGAGCCCATCGAGCTCATCGAGCTTCTCGACCGCGTTCATCGCGAGGGTGAGCGCGTCCGCTATCACTACGTCATCGCCGACTACCTCTGCCGTGTCACCGGCGGCGAGTTGCGCGCCGCCTCTGACGCCGATGCCGTCCGCTGGGTCGAGCGCTCCGAATGGTCTAGCCATAGCGCCCTCGTCCTCGATCCCATCACCGTGCGCGTGATAGAAAAGGGCTGGCAGCGTGCAGAGCAGCTTAAAGTTGAGCAGCTGCGCATCGAAGGGCGGTAATCCGATGAGATGGGTAAAGCGGGCGCTTCTCGTTGTTCTTGCTGCGATAGCCTTGGCGATCATTGCGATCATTGGGTTCTACTTCCGCCCCGTGAGCTACTTCAACGCGCGGACGTATTTGCAGGAACACTTCGTCGGATTCGAAAACCACTCGGTCAAGGTTGACGGCTACCGCATGCATTACCTCGCAATGGGTCCTGCGAGCGGCCCGGCGGTCATTCTCGTCCACGGCCTGGGCGGTCACGCCGAAGACTGGTGGAACGTCGCGCCCGTTTTGGCCCAGGCGGGCTTCCGCGTCTACATGCCCGACTTGATCGGATTCGGCCGCAGCCAGCAGCCTGCCGACTTTTCCTATTCAGTCCGCGATCAGGCCGCTGTTGTCGTCGCCTTCATGGACATTCTCGGCATCAAGCAGGCCGACCTCGGCGGATGGTCCATGGGCGGATGGATCGTGCAGTTAATCGCATCCGGCCATCCCGAAAGAGTGGGCAAGCTCATCCTCATCGATTCCGTCGGCCTCAACATCAAGCCTGCCTGGGACACAGGGCTCTTTACGCCAACCTCGCCCCAGCAGTTGGATGAGCTCGACGCCCTGCTCATGCCAGATCCGCCGGTGATTCCGGCCTTCATTGTGCGCGACATTTTGCGCATTTCCCGCCGCAACGCCTGGGTCATCAAGCGCGCGCTCGCCACCATGAAGACCGGCCAGGACGTGACCGACAACTTGCTGCCCCGATTGAAGATGCCGGTCCTCATCATTTGGGGTTCGCTCGATCAGATCGCGCCCGTCGATCAGGCCCAGACCATGCATAAACTCATTCCGCAATCCCAACTCGACGTGATTCCCGGCTGCGGTCACATGGTCCCGCTGCAGTGCAGTGCCGAGATGGACCAAGCGGCCCTGCAGTTCATCCAGTAATGACTCGACTTCCCCGGCCCCAATTTCAATTTGACGCCTGCCCACCTCCTCTGCGAGACTCAGCCAGATGTCCTACACCGGAAAATTTGAATTCGCTGCGGAGCGCAGATACCGGGAGCGCAATACGCGCCTTTACCGGTTGGCGCATTGGCCCATCTGGATTTGGGTCTTTTTTCTTGCCCCCGGGCCGCTAACGTTCCGCCTCTTTACCCACGGCTTCCATTGGCTCAACTGGGCCTGGCTTGCGGCGGTTCTCATCGGGACAGGAATCGCCGGCCTTCGCGGTCGTCTCCCGGGTGTCGAGCCATGCCCCTACATCCTTCGTTTTGACGAAGATCGGCCCAATCCGCTCTATCGCCGCATCTGCTACACCTTCGCCTGGAATGCCGTACTCAGTTTCACGCTTCTCAATTTGATTGGCCTCGTGCTGGCCTCGGTCACGGGCGTCTGGCAGCTCAAGCAGATCTACTATTACGCCTACTCACCGCTCAGCGCCTCCATCCTGCTGCTCGGGATCATGGGCAAGTTGCCCCGCGTCGGTCCGTCGACCAAAGGCGAAGGCGTCGAGCGCCGCTACTTCTATGGCTCCGTCTGGGCTGCCACCGCTGCCCACGTCGTCCTCCTCCTTCTCTGGCGTGTACTGCCGGAAACGCACGCCGGCAGCTTTGCCAAGCTGGTCGTCTTCGGAGCTGTCCTGGCGGCGTTTGGCGTGGCCGCCTCGCGCGGCCAGCTCCCTCGCACGCGCCCCATTGTCTCCGGCGAGCTCATCGCCTCCGACTAGCGCGCCCCACCAACTCCCCGAGCCGTAGGCGCAGCGGAATTTAGCCCCGCGCTTCGGCGCGGGGAAAGCCAAACCATTGAGGTCCGGAGTCCCGTAGGGACGGCGCAACAATTCCTCCACTCCCAACGAACCTCTTGGAGGAGGGAGCAGGGGCCTTCAGGCTCCTGAATTAGCGCGAAAAACCTGCCGGTCTTCAGGCCCGGAAACATCGTCTCTTCAACTGCACCCCCAAAGTGAGACAGATAAGATTTTGACAGTTTGCAGGGAATGGGAGGAACTGCAGATGAGTCAGGAGTCAAAGTATCGCAAGTTCACGAAGGAATTCCGGATGAACACAAATCTTCAACCAGCCGCGAACCGTCAAATTACAATCTGTCTCACCCAAGGGGCGCACCCCAAGACCTTGTCAAGCCCCCTCGCAAAAAATATTTTATAAATCATTCTTTTTCAATGATCTACAGGAATGTCCATTTTGCAGATCATTTCCCCTCATTGCGCTATTCTGATCTCACAATTCCATAAAATTCCGCCCTCGGCTGCACGTCTGGCCTGCGGGTCTCATAAACCCCCTCTTTGCCCGAACTTGCGATTCAGGTTCGTGAAAAGGCGGAACTTACTCAGGATCCGTGCCCGCAACCGCTTTTCAGCGAGCAATTTGCCGAAAACACCCGGGGGGTGGCGGGGTAGGGGTCCCCGGAAAGGGGCGCTTTAACGGAAACGGCTGCTCCCTGCCGGTGATTCAAATCACATTTGACCGTGGGGCCTCAGGGGTATAACAAGGTTGCTATGTGTCTTGCCATTCCAGGAAAAGTCGAAGAGATCACTACCGACGGCATGATTCGCATCGGCCGCGTCAACTTTGGCGGCGTGGTCAAGAATGTTTGCCTCGACTACGTGCCTGAAGTCGTCGTCGGCGACTACACCATCGTTCACGTCGGCTTTGCCATCTCCAAAATCGACGAGGAAACCGCGGAGCAGACGCTTGCCGACTTCCGCGCCCTCGGCGTTCTCGACGAAGAGCTGGCTGGCGAAGAAGAGGCCTTTGCCCGCGCGGCCAAGGCGCCGCAATCGAGCTGTCCGGATGGAAGCTGCTCGATAAAAGACACGAGCGCTGGCGATGTAAATTCAAGCTCGTCCAACTCCGCTAACCCCGCTAACCCCGCTGCCAAAAACCAATGAAGTACCTCACCGAATTCCGCAACGGCGAAATCGCTCGCAAGCTGGCCCGCGAGATCGCGCAGATCACCACGCGCCCGTGGAAGATCATGGAAGTCTGCGGCGGCCAAACTCACTCGATTATCAAAAATGGAATCGACCAGATGCTTCCGTCCGGCCCCGGCGCGAGTGTCGAAATGATTCACGGCCCCGGCTGCCCCGTCTGCGTCACGCCGCTCGAACTCATCGATAAGGCCCTGGCCATCGCCGCGCAGCCCGGCGTCATCTTCTGTTCTTTTGGCGACATGCTGCGCGTTCCCGGTACTGACAGCGATCTCTTCCAGGTGAAGGGCCGCGGCGGCGATGTGCGCGTCGTCTATTCGCCGCTCGACGCCGTCGATCTCGCCGTCAAGAACCCCGGCAAACAAGTCGTATTCTTCGGCGTCGGCTTTGAAACCACCGCCCCGGCAAACGCCATGAGCGTGCATCTGGCCAAGCGCCGCGGCCTCAGGAATTTCTCAGTGCTTGTCTCGCACGTTCTCGTTCCACCCGCCATCACCGCAATCCTTCAGTCGCCCGGCAACCAGGTACAAGCCTTTCTCGCCGCTGGTCACGTCTGCAGCGTGATGGGTTATTGGCAGTATCCGCCGCTGGCCGAGGAATTCGGCGTGCCCATCGTCGTCACCGGTTTCGAACCTTTAGACCTGCTCGAAGGCATTCGCCGCGCGGTGGCCCAACTGGAAAGCGGCCGCCATGAAGTTGAGAACGCCTATAGCCGCGTCGTCACCTTCGACGGCAATCAAGCGGCGCAAAAGCTGCTCTCCGAGGTCTTCGAAGTCACCGATCGCGCGTGGCGCGGCATCGGCGTCATCCCCAACAGCGGCTGGCGGCTGAACGCGGAATACCGCGACTTCGATGCCGAAGAGCGCTTCCACATCACCGGCATTTACACCCAGGAGTCGGCGCTTTGCCGCGCCGGGGATGTCCTGCGCGGAGCCATCAAGCCCGCCGAGTGCGCCGCCTTCGGCAAAGAATGCACGCCCCGCCATCCGCTCGGCGCAACCATGGTCTCCAGCGAAGGCGCTTGCGCCGCCTACTACAATTACGGCCGTTTCCTGTCGGCGGAAGAGCTGGCCGGCGCGGGCTCTGCGCTCACGGGAGCTGCAAATGGCTAACGATCTCAAAATCGCCGCGCCGCACCCGGACAAACCAGCGTCAGATTTCTCCAACTGGTCCTGCCCGCTGCCGCTAGCCGACTATCCCACCATCGTGATGGGCCACGGCGGCGGAGGCAAACTCGGCTCGGAGCTTGTCGAGCACCTTTTTCTTCCCGCCTTCCGGAATCCCGCTCTCGAAAACTTGGGTGACGCCGCTGTGCTTGAAGTGGCCGGCGCGCGCCTCGCCCTCAGCACCGATTCTTTCGTTGTGCAGCCGTTGTTTTTTCCGGGTGGCTCGATCGGCGAGCTGGCCGTCAACGGAACCGTCAACGATCTCGCGGTCTCGGGAGCCGACCCGAAGTTCCTCAGCGCAAGCTTCATCCTCGAAGAAGGTTTTTCGCTGGCGCAACTCGCCGCCATCGTGGACGCGATGGCCAAGTCCGCCGCAACCGCCGGCGTCCAGATCGTCACCGGCGACACAAAAGTTGTCGAGCGCGGCCACGGCGACGGTTGCTACATCACCACCGCCGGTGTTGGCGTTCTGTGGGCGGGAATTCAAGTTGGCCCGCATCGCGTTCAGCCTGGCGACGCCATTATCGTTTCGGGAACCATCGGCGACCACGGCATGGCCATCATGAGCGTGCGCGAAGGCCTCGAATTCGAAAGCCCCATCCGCTCTGACTGTGCCGCGCTCAACGGCATGATCGCTGAAGTTCTCGATGCAGCAGGCGCGGCCGTACACGCCATGCGCGATCCCACTCGCGGCGGCCTCGCATCCACGCTGAACGAAATCGCCCAGTCTTCAAATGTCGGCATTGCCATAAACGAGGCCGGCGTTCCCGTACGCCATGAGGTGCAGTCAGCCTGCGAGCTGCTCGGCCTCGACCCGGTCTACGTCGCCAATGAAGGCAAAGCGGTCTTCTTCGTCGCGCCTGAAGCCGCCGATCGCGTGCTCTCAATCCTGCGCGGCCACCCCCTCGGAAAAGACGCCGCGCGCATCGGCCATGCCACCGCGGAACACAAGCGCATGTTGGTCGCGCGCACCACAATGGGCGCCAACCGTGTCATTCCCACCATGATCGGCGAGCAGTTGCCGCGCATCTGCTAGTCCATCCGTTGGTCCAATCAAAATCTGAACGGCTTTGTAAGCTGAGCTGCGCGCGAAAATGAGTTTTTTCAAATTACATTGGTAAGTTGGCCTTCCTCACTCTCCACCCTATATTCCTCAAACCACGGCTTCCCACGCCGATAGATGAGAAAAGGCTAAGACCGCGCACAGCTCGCATCGAGCTGCCGTTGGTCTGCGCCTTTGCGACCGACCGAAATGCGCCAAGGCATAAAAGCATTCTCAT
>CAZANC010000146.1:0-8948 GCA_964486495.1 uncultured Occallatibacter sp. | reverse complement strand
GGTTCGAGATGGACGGCGAAGAACTGCTCGCACGCGCCTTCCAGCACGAGATCGATCACCTGGACGGCATCGTCTTCCTTTTCCGCATGAGCGCGCTCAAGCGCAGCCTGAATCTACGCAAGATTCGCAAAATGCAAAATGAGGGCACCTGGTAAACCTGCCATGACCGACGCTGCGAACGGACTCAAGCTCGTCTTTTGCGGCACTCCGGAGTTCGCCGTCCCCACGCTTAAGGCTCTGCTCGCGGCCTACCATCAAATCGCTCTCGTCGTTTCGCAGCCTGACCGCCCCACGGGACGCGATCAGCAACTCACCGCTCCCGCCGTCAAGCAGGTCGCGCTCGCTGCCGGTCTCCCGGTCACGCAGCCCGAGAAAATTCGCACCAACGCCGAGTTTCGCGCGCAGCTTGAGTCCATTGCCCCCGACGCTATCGTTGTCGTCGCGTATGGCCGCATCATTCCGCCGTGGATGCTCGCTTTGCCCCGCCTCGGATGCATCAACCTCCACGCTTCCATATTGCCGAAACACCGTGGCGCGGCGCCCATTCAGTGGGCCATCGCCCTGGGCGACGCCTACACCGGCAATACCACGATGCTTTTGGAAGAAGGGCTTGACACTGGGCCGATTCTGCTCCAGCACATGATGGAAATCGGGCCCGCTCAGACTTCAGTCGACCTTTTTCCTTTGCTGGCGCGCGCCGGTGCGCCACTCGTCGTCGAAACGCTCGCCGGTTTAGCGAATGGCACGATTCACCCTCAACCCCAGAATCACGAGACCGCGACCTTCGCGCCGCTTCTTGACCGCGAAGATGGCCGCATCGACTTTGCCGCGCGCACCGCGCACGAAATCTACAATCGCTGGCGCGGATTTCAGCCCTGGCCCGGCGCGTTCACCACGCTCAATGCGAAAAAGCTGATCGTCCATAACATGGCCATTGCCAGGGGAAGTTACGCCGAAGGCCTGGGATTTGCCGAGCCGGGCTGGGTTGTCGTGGAGAACCATCGCCTTCTGGCTGCGTGCGCCGAGAACACCTGGCTTGAATTCCTCGAGATTCAGCTTGAGGGCAAGAAACGCATGACCACAGATGAGTTTCTGCGCGGCAATCCGCTCCCGGCGGACGCGCGCTTCGGTTGAGCGCCGTGTCCGCCGTCTCTCCAGCGCGCAAAGCCGCCTTCGATGTTTTGCTGGCCGTCGAGCGCGGCAAAGCTCACGCCGATGATCTGCTGCGTTCAAAAGCGATCGACGCACTCTCGCCCCCCGATCGCCATCTGGCTACAACTCTCGTGCTCGGCGTTCTCCGCTGGCAGATTCGTCTCGATGAGCAACTCAAGCTTCTCATCAAGAAGCCGGGAGCCAAATTCGATCCCGAAGTCTCGATCGCCCTCCGCTTGGGCGCATTCCAGTTGCAATTCCTCGATCGCGTTCCCGCCCACGCCGCCATCGATGAAAGCGTCCAACTTACAAAGCAATCCGGCCACCGCTTCGCCTCCGGACTGGTCAACGGCGTCCTGCGCAAACTTGCTGTCCCTGGCCCGGTCGCTAACTTCCCGGAAGACTCTGCAGTCGAGGTCGCGTTGGCCCAGGCTCACTCTGCGTGGCTCGTCGAGCGCTGGACGAAATTCTATGGCCTGGAAGCTGCGCGAACGATTTGCCGACACGGCCAGCTCCAGCCTTTTCGAATCGTGCGCTTCTCCCACGCTGCCTTCGAAGCAGAACTGATCGAGGCCGGCGTTGGTCTGGAACCCGGAGCCATTCTTACCGCCGCGCGCACGGTCGTCTCCGGCGACGTAACCGCAACGGCGGCCTATCGCGAGGGCCGCGTGCGCGTTCAGGATGAGGGGTCGCAGTTGATCGCTGAGATCGCCGCATGCGCCACTGAAGATTCCAGTCGCAAGATCGAAACGATTCTGGACGCCTGCGCCGCGCCCGGCGGGAAAACGCTCATTCTCGCCGAGCGCGACCCCGAGGCTCGCATTCTGGCCTGTGAATCGACTCCGCAGCGCCTAGTCGAGCTAAGCAAACGCCTCGCCGCCTACGCCGGTCGCGTGGAATGCCGTCTAGCCGACGCGACCGCGCTCAAGGAAGAATCAGCATTTGATCTTGTGCTGGCGGACGTTCCCTGCAGCGGCACCGGCACTTTGGGACGCAACCCCGAAATCCGCCATCGCCTGCGTCAAGAAGATTTGTCGCGCCACGCCGACCGCCAGTGCGCGATTCTCTCCGCTGCGTTTCGCTCGGTTCGGCCCGGCGGCCGTATCGTCTATTCCACCTGTTCCCTCGAACCCGAAGAAAACGAGCAAGTTGTCGCCACCGTCCTCGCTGAGAACCAAAATGCGCGCCAGATTTCCCTCGCCTCGCGCATCGAAGCCTTGGCTAAAACCGGAATCCTCACTAGCTCTGGCGCTGATCATCTGCGCGCTTGCCTCACTCCCGAAGGCGCACTGCGCCTACTGCCCGGAGCTTCGCCCACCGATGGCTTCTATGTCGCCTTGATCGAACGTGGTTCCTGAGGGGCCGATAAGTTGGTCGTTCGCTTGATTTCGCGCTCTCAAATTGGCTGACTTCTCAGCAATCGCAAATCCACGAATCGCAACCTATAAGAACGACTCATGGCACGATCCAGATTGGCGGGGACACGAAGAAGTAGCGGCGGTGCTCAGGAGGCGCGGACCTGGCCGCGGCCGTCGCGCTTGACGGCGTACATGCGCGCGTCGGCGGTTCCGATGATCTCGTGCATGCGCGTGCCATCGCAAGGAAAGGACGCGAGGCCTACGCTGGCGCTGACTTTGAGCGTGAGGCCGCTCTTCATACCGAATGGGGTTTCCATGAGTGCCGCGTGCATTCCCCTGGTCAGCTGCAATGCCTGAGCGCCAGCGGTCTCGGGCATGAGAATGACGAATTCGTCGCCGCCATAGCGGAAGCAAAGATCCTGCTCGCGGCTGAGTTTCTGGAGGCGGCGGCCGACGAGAGCGAGCAGTTCGCTGCCGACCATGTGCCCGTACGCATCGTTGACGAGCTTGAAGCGGTCGAGATCCCAGAATGCAAGGCTTAACGGGAGTTTGTGCTTTGTCGATTGCTTCAGCTCGCGGCAGAGAATCTCGTAGAGGTGGCGCACGTTGAAGAGGCCGGTGGTGTCGTCGGTGATGGAGAGCTGCTGGATGCGGCCGACGTCCCGCGCATTTTCAATGGCGATGGCCGCATGGTCGGCAAGAATGTGCAGGAACGCGATGCTGTAGTCCGACATCGCCGCGCGGGGATTGAGGATTTCGATAACGCCCTGCGTGCCGGTGCGCCCCCGCAAAGGCAGGGCGATGACCGACCGGACGCTGCTGATGCCGGGAGTGGCGGATTGTGCGGCGCGCGGATCGCCGGCGACCTCGGGCACGATAAGGGTTTCACCGTGTTCGAGGACCCATCCGGCGACGCCCTCACCGGGCTTGACGCGCAAGCCGTACAAGGTTTCCTGCTCTTCGCCCGCGGCGATGGCGTAATAGAGATCATGGGTGGATCCGTCGAGCATGAGCAGCGCCCAGAACTCCGCTTCCACCATTCGCTCCATCTGTTCGAGGATGGTGCGCAGAATTGTGTCCAGGTCGAAGCTCGAGGTGAGCGATCGCGCCAACTGATGAAACACAAGCAGATCGGCGAGCGGGATGCGCCCTTCCGTCTCGTTCGGCATATGTTTGGGCCCGGTGGGGGAAGTAACGACCTTATTCTTTCATAAATTCTTCACGGTACGAGTTAAACCCGGCACATTACATTCTGATGACAATTCGTGTGCAAATCCGTTGTCGTGCGTCGCGCGGTCAGCCGCCGGCCCCAATCCCCGAAGTCAGCCGCCAATGTGAACCCGCGGTCAGCCGCCGATGTGGACCATCGAACGGGAGGGTTTGAGGAATCCCGGCTCACCGATGTGGTGGCGGGCCTCCTTGCCCAGGATTGTCTGGACGATGTAAGCGCGGAGATCCTCATTGCTCGCGCCGGCGCGGAGGCGGCCATAGAGGTCGTGCTCGACCTGCGAGAAGAGGCAGGTGCGAATTTTGCCGTCGGAGGTGAGGCGCACCCGGCTGCATGCGCCGCAAAAGGCCTGGCTAACCGGCGCGATAATTCCGATTTCGCCGACGCCGTCAGCGAAGGTGTAGCGACGGGCTGTTTCGCTCGCTTCCCGCGGCGGGAGCTCGACCAGCGGCAGGGCGCGGCCGATGCGTTCCACAATTTCGCGCAGCGTGACGACAATCTCGGGCGTCCAGAGGCGGCCCTCTTCAAGAGGCATGAACTCGATGAAGCGGACGACGACGTTTTCTGCGCGGGCGAAGCGGGCAAAGCCTTCGATCTGGTCGTCATTGAAGCCGCGCAGGAGCACGCAGTTGATTTTGAGGGGCGTGAGGCCGGCAGCGCGGGCGGCGCGAACACCTGCGAGAACCTCGGCAAAGCTGCCCTCCACGCGGGTAATTCGCTCGAATGTTCGGGCGTCGACGGCGTCCATGCTGACTGTCACGCGGTTGAGGCCGGCGTCCTTGAGCGACTGTGCAAGCGAATCGAGCAGGTGGCCGTTGGTGGTGAGCGCGAGGTCGAGAGGATCGCCCGCCAGGGTGCGGAGGCGCGAGAGGTCGCGAACCAGGTCGACCAGGCCGCGGCGCAGGAGGGGCTCCCCCCCTGTAAGTCGGACTTTGGTGATGCCGAGGCCGACAAAGACAGCGATGAGCCGCAGGTATTCATCGATGGCCAGCTCGGGATACTGCGCGCCCAGTTCGCCGGTGCGGCAGTAGACGCATTTGTAGTTGCAGCGGTCAGTGATGGAGACGCGCAGGTCGTGAACCACCCGGCCATGGCTGTCCGTAAGCGGCGGATGCGGCGCCGGCGTGGGGATTGCGGAGAGGGAAGGGGCAGCCATCGGCAACTTCAAGCGTATACCTTTTTCGCCGGGGCTTGAAGGGACGGGGATTCGATCGCGGGACGGGGGAAGAGAAGCGATAGCATGATAGAGCGAGCGTACCGAGAACCGGTCTCATAAGCCATCTTTGTCAACTCGCTCGAAATCATGGGACCCGTCTTGATGTTGGGTCCCATACTTGCGTGCTTTGCAGCAGATGCAATTATGAGGCCGATTGTAGGCCCGGCTCGCACATTCGCAAATTTGGCGGAGGAAGAAGGAAGATGCCCGCAACGGGAGCCCGGCCAACAGGCACGGCGGACGAAGCAGGCGCGGCGATGGCCGTGCGGCAGATGTTCGAGACCATTGCGCCAAAATATGACCTGTTGAATCACGTTCTTTCAGCCAAAGTGGACCGGCTGTGGTGGCGGAGGGCTGCGCGCAGGTTTGCGGAGGTGCTGGCGCGGCCGGAGACGGCGGTGCTGGACATTTGCTGCGGCACGGGCGATTTGTCGATGGCGCTGCTCAAGCTGCGGCCGAAAGGGGCGCGGCCGATTCTGGCCGGAGATTTTGCGCCCGCGATGCTGCGGCGTGGCGCGGAGAAGTTTGGGCCGAAGCAATTGCAAGGGCTGGGCAGAAGCGCGGCGGGAATGCCGTATGCGGTGGCGATCGAGGCCGATGCGCTGCACCTGCCACTGCGAGCAGTGTCGCTCGACCTGATTGTGACGGCGTTCGGATTCAGGAATCTGGCAAACTACGAGGCAGGGCTGAACGAGTTTTATCGCACATTGAAGCCGGGCGGGCAGTTGGGAATTCTCGAGTTCAGCGAACCGGGAGGGCTGATCGGGAAAGCGTATGGCGTGTACTTCCGGCGCGTGCTGCCCGTGATTGGCCGCGCGATCTGCGGGAAGAACGGGGCATACAACTATCTTCCCAGCTCGGTGGGCAATTTTCCGCCGCCCGATGCAATGGTGGAGATGATGCGGCGAGCGGGCTTTGAGGAATGCGCATGGCAGCCGTACACGTTCGGAATTGCGGGGTTGTACACGGCGATGCGGCCCACTGTAGTCTAGGAATCCAATGACAATCATCGCCCCCAGTTCGCGAGTGAACGCGCCTGCTGCTGCGAGTTTCTCCGCAGAAAAGCAGCGTGTTGCGCAGTGGTCGATGGCGGCCGCCGCGGCCATGACGTTGCTGAAAGTCGCCGCCGGGTTGCTGTCCGGGTCGCTGGGCGTGCTATCTGACGCGGCACATTCGGGACTCGACCTTGTGGGTGCGGCGCTGACGTACTTCTCCGTTCATGTGAGCGACAGGCCGGCGGACGAGGATCACACCTACGGTCACGGGAAGATCGAGAACCTATCCGCCTTCAGCGAGGCGGGGCTGATGGCTCTCTCCTGTGCGTGGATTATCTGGGAGGCCGTGCAGCGGATTTTTTATCACACGGTGGAACTGCACCACTCGCTGTGGCCGATGCTGGTGCTGGTGACTTCAATCGCGGTGGACATCTGGCGTTCGCGGCAATTGCGGGCGGTCGCTGTGCATACGGGATCGCCGGCGCTCGCGACGGATGCGTTTCACTTTGCTTCGGACATTTGGGCGACGCTGGCGGTGCTGGTGGGCCTGGGCGCGGCGTGGATGGGTGAGCGATTTCAAATCGGCGCGCTGCATTATGCCGATCCACTGGCAGCTTTGGTGGTGTCGCTGATGATTCTGCGCATGACGGTGCGAGTGGGCCACGAAGCGGTGGCGGCGCTGGTGGATGAAATTCCTGCCGAGACGCGGCGACGGCTGGTTCGCGAGGTAGAACGCGTGGATGGAGTGCTGGCCGTGGAACGGGCGCGGGTGCGGCGGTCGGGGGCCGGCTATTTTGCCGACTTGACGCTGGCGCTGCCGCGGCGATTCACGTTTGAGCACACCGGCGAGCTGGTGCGGGCCGCGACGGCGGCTGTGCAGCGCGCGCTGCCGGCAGCAGACGTGGTCATCCACACAATTCCGCGAGAGACGAAGGCGGAGAGTATCTTCGATCGGGTGCGTGCGGTAGCGGCGCGGAACAATGTGTCGGTACACGAGCTCAGCATCCAGTCGCATCATGGACGGCTGCAAGTGGAGTTGCACGTGGAGCTCGATGAACACCTGGCGCTGAGAGAAGCGCACAACTTTGTGACCGCGATGGAAGCGCAGATTCTGCGTAGCGTTCCGGAGGTCGACTCGGTGCTGACGCATATTGAAAGCGAGCCGGCGACGATTGAGCAGCCCGAAGAAGAGGACGTGGAGGACCGCAGACTGGAGCAGGCATTGCGGTCGGCAGCAGCGGGGCTGCCCGAGATCGTTGACGTTCACGCTGTCGCCGTGGGCCGGACGGGAGAACACATCTCCGTCACGTGCCATTGCACATTGCCCGACGAGCTGCCGATGAACCGCGTTCACGAAGTGATCACCGCGCTCGAAGACCGGTTCAAGCTGGAGTGCCCGGCGGTGTACCGGATAACAATTCATCCGGAGCCGATGACGGATAATACGCGGTAGAGTGAAAACCGCAATCTTCGAGTGGGTACAGCGCTGATGAACACCGGTCCAATCGCAAGAGTTTTCCGCATTTCGTGGCTGCTGATGCTGCTGGTGGCTGTTGGCTTGCTGTCGGCGATTCTCACGATGCAGTTTGCGATTCACGGCGCGGAGGTGCAGGTGCCGGCGCTCAAAGGAATGACGACTGCAGACGCGCGCAGCGTGGCAGCGGGCCTGGGATTGAATCTGGATGTGGATAATCGCTACTACTCGAGCGAAGTGGCAGCAGGACACATTTTGACGCAGTCCCCGGCCGCGGGAACGGTGGTGAGGCGCGAGTGGCGCGTGCGCGTGGCCGAGAGCCTTGGCCCGCAGAAGGTGGATGTGCCGGACACGGTGGGCGCCAACGAGCGCGTGGCCCAGCTGGAGCTACGGCGCGCCGGACTCGAGGTGGGAGAGGTTGCGCGGCTGCCCGACGGCTCAGCTGCGGAGGGAACTGTGCTGGCGCAGGACCCGCCGCCGCATGCGCTGGGCATAGAGCAGCCGAGCGTCAACCTGCTGGTGGCCGCGCCGGACGATGAGACTCCCGACGGGTATGTGATGCCGGACCTGACCGGCTGGCAGTTCGCGAGCGCGGAAGCGGCGTTGAAAAAGGTAGGGATCAAAACGGCAGCGCCGAGTTTTGTGAATGTGCCCGTGGCGCCGGTGGGAAGCGGCGATGCACCGCCGAAGCTGCCGCTGAGGCCGGGCCAAGTGCTGACGCAATCGCCGAGCTCCGGCACGCGCGTGGACCAGAGCACCGTGGTGAAGCTGACCGTGGTGAAATAGGCAGGACGGGAGGCAAACAAGGATGGGACTCGACAAAAATTTGGAAAACCGGGATTTGGAACGAATCGCATTGCAGGAGCACGAGCTGCGGTTGCCGCGCCTGGATGCGAGCGTGGCGTGGGAGCTTGGCACGCGGATTCGAACGATGGCCGTGGAGCGTGGGCTGACATTGGTGATCGACGTGAGGCGTTTCGGACAGCCGCTGTTTTATGCAGCGCTGGACGGGACCACTCCGGACAATCCGGAATGGGTGCGCCGCAAAAGCAACGTGGTGGCGCGCTTTCATCGCAGTTCGTATGGTGTGGGCATTACGCAGAAGCTGAAAGGGACGACGCTTTTCGAACGCCAAGGGCTGCCACTCGCCGATTACGCCGTGGATGGCGGATCGTTTCCGCTGGCCGTGGAGGGCGCAGGCGTAGTGGGAAGCGTGACGGTCTCGGGACTGCCGCAGCGCGACGATCACAACCTGGTGGTCGAGGCACTGTGCGCAATGCTGGGTCGGGATTTCGCGGTGCTGAAGCTCGAGCCGGAGTTTGTTTCATGAGTATTCCTTCAAGTTTGCGATTGGTCGATTTGCGATTGCTGATTTGCGATTGCTGAAATGTCAGCCAATTTGAGAGCGCGAAATCAAGCGAATGACCAAAAAACGAAAACTGTGAAACTGTGAGACTGTGAAACTGTGAGACTGTGGCTGCAAGCTGTTGATTATAAAGGCTCCACAGTTTCACAGTTTCACAGT
>CAZANC010000145.1:0-8948 GCA_964486495.1 uncultured Occallatibacter sp. | reverse complement strand
GAGACGGATTTGCCAACGCCGCTGCGGCCGAGGATGCACAGTGTCTCGCCGCGGCCCACGGAAAAACTGACATTCTCCAACACGGAACGGCCATCGAAAGAGATGGAGACGTCGTCGAAGACGATGATGGGTTGCGCGGAGTCTGCGGCGATCGCCGGGAGCGGTTGAGGCGCAGTTTCCCCGGGGGCGGCCAGCGCTTCGAGCTCCGCTTCAAGTTTCGATATTGGAGGCTCGACCGGATCGGGCTCAGCGTGGGGTTCTAACAACGCCATGCATCAAGCTTACGCGACGGCGTGCGACCCGAGCGGTTCCGCAGTTAATGCGTCTTGAAACCGTGAACGTGAAGTGGATTTTTCCTTAACCGGGGCCCCCGCAGACAGGTCCTCATCTGTGGGGTGGAAGTAAAATCCACCTTGCAATGAGGCCAGAAGTGGCTACGGCAACTGCGGAACCGCTCTGAGAGCCTCGGCGCGATGAAGATCCTGAAGGGTATTCACGTTGAGGAACCAGCGAACTGGAGGAAGGCCAAGAGGGTGCGATACCTGCCCGGATTGTGCGAGCAGCTCGACGGCGAGGGTGGCGATGGGCTGGCCCAGGCCAGCCGCCGCGGCCTGGAACGCGGAAAAGCAGCCGCGTTGCCCGGAATGTAATTCGTTTTGGAGTTCGGGAAGAGCGGATCGCTCCAGAACAGCCGGGAAGGTCTGGATAAAGCCGTTAATCGAAGGGACGGTGACGGCGTGGCCGGTTATGCGCGCGTGATGGAGCAGGTATTCGATAAGCGAGGGCGGCAGCAGAGGCAGATCGACGGGTAGAAAGACGGCAAAGCTCTTGGAAGCAGTGGCCAAAGCAGCGCAGATGCCTGCCAAAGGGCCAAGGCCGGGCTCTGAGTCATCGACAACCGGCGCATACGCGGCGAGAGATGTGCGGGCGGACGAAGCGGCTCCTGCGATTGCGACTGGAAGTCCGGCCTCGTGCAAGGTTGAAACAGCGTGCGCGATCAGCGGCTCACCGGCAAAGGGCAAGAGAGCCTTGTCGCGGCCCATGCGGCTGGATTGGCCGCCGGCGAGAACAAAGCCGGCGGCATCCGATTCGTTTGTCGAGGCTGTATCCTCTGTCATCTTGGGCGTAGCTTACTGCACCGATCGCCGTCTTGTTCCCTCGGTCCCCTGTTCCCTTGCTCCCTCGCCCCCTTGCTCCCTCGCTCCCTTGCTCCCTTGCTCCCTCGCTCCCTGCTTCACTTCACCGTCCCAGTTCCTCCAGGAAGCGAATGAGCGATTCAATGCCCAGTGAGAAGTTCTTCAGGTTGAACTTTTCGTTGGGAGCGTGGAGATTGTCGTCTGGCAGGCCGAAGCCCATCATGACGCTGGGCAGGCCAAGGTGACGATCGAAGTCTCCAACAATGGGAATCGACCCGCCGGAGCGGATGAAGACCGTGTCCTTGCCCCAGACTTCATGCAGGGCGCGCGTCGCGGCCTGAATGTAGGGGTTGTTAACGGGGATCAGGCAAGCGTCACCGGAGTGAATGAGCCGGACATCGACGTCGACACCGGCGGGAGCGATCTTTTCCACGTAGCTCTTGTAGAGCGCGAAGGCCTTGGCGGGGGTCATGTTGGGAACCAGGCGCATGGAGACCTTGGCGACGGCTTTGGCGGGGATCACAGTCTTGGCGCCGGCGCCGATGAAGCCGCCGGGAATTCCGTGGACATCGACCGTGGGCCGCGCCCAGGTGCGCTCGAGAACGCTGTAACCGGCTTCGCCGACGAGTTGCTTCGCGCCTACTTCGGACTTGCGGTAGTCCTCTTCGTTAAAGGGCAGGCTACGCCAGGCAGCGAGCTCCTCGGCGCTGGGCGGAACAACATCGTCATAGAAACCGGGGATGAGGATGTGGCCGTTCTCGTCCTTCAGTTTGGCGATGATTTGCGCGATCGAGACGAAAGGATTGGGAGCCGCCCCGCCGTACATGCCGGAGTGGAGATCGCTCTTTGCGCCGCGGACCTCGAGTTCGGTGTAGATCATGCCGCGCAGGCCGACACAAAGGGTGGGCAGACCGGGCGCAAAGAGCTCCGTGTCGGAAACCAGCGCGAAGTCGGCTTTGAGATCGGCAGGCTTGGAGGCAACGTAGGCAGCAATTCCCTCCCCTCCCACTTCTTCTTCGCCTTCGAACAGGACCCGGACGTTGATCGGCAAAGTATGATTGGCGGTGAGCAACGACTCGAGGGCCTTGACCTGCGCCACCACCTGGCCTTTGTCGTCGACCGCGCCGCGGGCGTAGATGTTGCCGCTGCGCTCGGTAGGCTCGAAGGGCGGAGACAGCCACTCATCGAGCGGGTCGGGGGGCTGGACATCGTAGTGGCCGTAGATGAGCACGGTGGGCTTGCCGGCGGCGTGCAGCCAGTCAGCATAGACCAGTGGGTGGCCTTCGGTTTCGATGAGGCGAGCGTGCTCCATGCCGATGCGCTCAAGCTCGGCGAGCAGCGTCTCGGCTGCCTTGCGGCAGTCACCCTTGTGTTCGGGCAACGTGGAGACGGAGGGAATGCGCAGCAGGGCCTTCAATTCATCGAGAAAACGGGGGTAGTTCTGGCGGGCAAAAGCAACTGCGGAAGAGGACATGGAATTGCTCCCTTCAAGGAAAACAGACAGATGAGAGTATAGACCGGCAACGCCCACGGCGCATGTAGTGGATTGTTCAGATTCTGCGACTTACTTGCCCGTGAACTTCTGCGCGATCTCGCCCAGTGCGTCCCAGGCGTCGGTGCGAAACGGCGCAGCGGGAAGGCCGGCGCGATTGTAGAGGTTGCATCCCAACGGGTAGTCGTCCCAGGCGTAGCGCACAGCGACGGGCGCGGGCACGGCAGAGCTCTTAACGACGATCGAGTCGCCGTCAATGACTGCTTCAGCAGGGCCGAATTGTTGATCGGCGCCCGCGATCTGGAACCACTCCAGCGGACCGCCCTTGGCCAAAAGACCGCCATCGGCATGTGTGAATCGAATGCGAATGGAGCTGCCCTCGATCTGCATGGATTTGTAACGTGGGCCGGAATACTCCAGCTTCTGTTTGTAAGTGTTGGCAAAGGCGATGAGCGCAAGACGCTCGCCGACAGGCTCCTTGTCCTTCGGATGCACATTATCAGGATCGCCGTCGTCGATGGTGACGCCGAGGCCAGTGTTGGGGAGCGACAGGATCTGCGCCTGGGCTTCGCGCACCATGGGATTGTTGCTCACATTTTTGAGCGCCGGCAGTTGCACGGCGTTGAAGGGGAAGTTTCCTTCACCCCACAACTGACGCCACTGAGTCACCAGCGTCTCCATCACGTGGGGATAGAGGGCAACCCCGGCTTTTCCGCCCACGATGGACTCGCCCTGGTACCAGATGGCGCCGCGAATGGCGAAAGGAATGACGGGATGCAACATTCCGTTAAAGAGCACAGTGGGCTCGTGTTGATCCTGGACGGGATCGCGCAGCGGGCCGGGCTTGCCGGGACGCGAGTTAATGGTCTGCGGGGCGGATGGCGCGTCGGCCGTAGTTGCGCCGGGATGGGATTTGTAAAAACTCTCCAGAGCATCGAAGCGATCGAGGAGCGGTTTGAGCTGCGGATCGGCTTCAAGCGCCGAGCGCGGCAACCATGATTCGGCGGTGCTGGCGCCATAGGCGACGGTCAGAATACCAACGGGGACATGAAGGCGCTGCTGAAGGTCGCGCGCGAAAAGGTAGCCCACGGCGGAGAATCCAGGAACCGTATCGGGGCTGCAAATCTGCCACTCGCCGGCGGGATCGTCCTGCGGCTCCAGGGCCTTGGCGGTCTTTACCGTGAACATTCGGATCTGCGGGTAGTTGGCCGCAGCGATTTCCTTTTCTTCGTCGAGCATTCCAGCCCAGGGATTGATTTTCTTGGAAACAGTAAACACCATGTTCGACTGGCCCGAAGCAAGCCACACCTCGCCGACGAGAACATCGTGAATCACGATTGAGTTGGCGCCGTCGATGCGCAAGTCGTAGGGTCCGCCGGCCTTGAGTTTGCGCAAACGCACCATCCACTTGCCGTCCGCATCGGCGCGGGTAGAGAGGGAATGACCATTCAGAGTCACCTTCACCAGCTCCCCAGGGCTCGCTGTACCCCAGACAGGAACGGGCATGTCCCGCTGCAAGACCATGTGATCGCTGAACAGGGGCGACGGCTTCACTTCAGCGAAGAGAGCCGCACAGAACGCAAAGACGGAACAAATCGACAATACGATTGAGAGCTTTTTCATGGTTTTGTCTGCTTGATTGAGATGCGGACGCCGCCAATGGGGGTAGCTCGGCTGTTCAGCGCATGGCTCGATCATTCGAACGAGGCGAATATACGGAGTGAGACGTGAAGTGGTCAAGGCTCGACGATCCAACCTGAAACCAGCGTAGGGGATTCACCAGAACCCGGGAATCCCCGCGCTCCACGGAAGTAATGCGCTTGCCGGGCCGGCTTCATGGCCCCATGCCACTGCGAAAAGGTAAGCTAATGGGGTGAACGGTAAGCCCTAATGCAGAACGTCGTAAAGGTTTTGATCGCCGAGGATGAGCCAAACGCACTGGCTGGGCTCGCGGAGCTGGTCTCCGGATGGGGATACCGCACCGAGACGGCGCGCGACGGCCTTGAGGCGTGGGAGAAGGCACAGTCCTGGGATCCGGCCATTGTGGTGACCGACCTGAAGATGCCGCGGATGGACGGCATGGGGCTGCTGGCCAAGCTGGCCGAGGGCGCCGAGGGCCTGAGCGCCAACATGGCGGTGGTGGTGCTGACTGCCATGGGCTCCATCCAGTTGGCTGTGGACGCGATGAAGCTGGGCGCGTACGACTTTCTGCAAAAGCCGGTGGACGCCACACGGTTGAAGACCATTCTGGCCAACGCCGCGCGTCAGCGGCAGACGGCAATCGAGCTGGAGGTTGCGCGGCGGCGGCTGCGGGAGTCGGGCGTGCTGGGCCACATGGTGGGCAGCTCGCGGGCGATGCGTGAGATTTTCACGCTGATCGAGCAGGTTGCTCCGTCGAACGTGCCGGTACTGATCACGGGCGAGAGCGGGACGGGCAAGGAGCTGGTGGCGCGCACTCTGCACGACCTGAGCCCGCGCAAGGCGCGGCCGTTTGTTGCGGTAAACTGCGCGGCGATTCCCGAGACGTTGATCGAGAGCGAAGTCTTCGGCCACGAGAAGGGCTCATTTACGGGCGCGATCGAGCGGAGAGCCGGCTGCTTCGAATTGGCCGCGGGCGGAACGCTGCTGTTGGACGAGATTGGCGAGATGCCGTCGGGGACGCAAGCCAAGCTGCTGCGCGTGCTGGAAGAGCGGAAGTTCCGCAGGCTGGGCGCTCGCACCGAGATGGATACGGACGTGCGCGTGCTGGCGGCGATGAATCGGGATCCGCAGCGGGCCGTGGCCGAGGGTCATTTGCGCGCCGACCTCTTTTACCGGCTCAACGTGTTCAACATCGTCATGCCGCCGTTGCGCGAACATCTGGAGGATTTGCCGCCCATGGTGGAGACCATGGTGAGCGAGATGAACCGGAAGCATGGCCGCAAAGTGTCGGGCGTGGCCCCGTCCATGCTGGACAGGCTGATGGCCTACAGCTGGCCGGGGAATGCACGCGAACTTCGCAACACGATCGAACGGGCGGTGATTCTTTGTCCCGATGGCGCGCCTCTCGATGCGGGACACCTGCCGTCCGGATTCGGCAAGGATCAGGCGGCGGCGCCCTCCGACGGCAGCGCGATTACCGTGCGCGTGGGAGCGACGGTGGGCGAGGCGGAGCGGCTGCTGATCCTGCGCACCCTTGAGGCTACCGGGCAAAACAAGACCCGGGCAGCGGAGATTCTGGGCGTGAGCCTGAAGACGCTGCACAACAAGCTCAAGGAATACGGCCGGGAACAACAGGAAGTGAAGAGCTGAAAAAGTTGCGATTCCGGTGCGGTAAGTGCAGTTTTTTATCCCCGATGCGCTCAGATCGACGTCGAACCAGGTGATTGCAGCGAATTGCGTCTGAATGGCCTTAAAAGGTGCGCCGGCCCGGTCTGCTGCTGAGTGATGGTATCCATGCGCCTGAAGACCAAACTCGTGCTGGCCATTACGGCTCTGGTGTTTCTGATCGCCGGGGTGGTCTCGCTGGTGTATGTCCACCAACTGGTGAAAGCGGCGGTGCTGGAGACCTATGACACCAACCAGATGGTGGCCGACCAGGTGCGGTATGCATTGCAGAATGCGCTGGAGGCCGGGCTCAAGGGCCTGACGGTCGATCCGAATAATCCGGGCGAATTGCGCGGTCTCGTAGCCCAGACGGTGCAAAACGATCCAACGCTGCAGGCAGCGCTGGTGGCGGTGATCCGCTATTCGTCCACGGTGTACGACGTGGATATCGGCGACAGCCAGGGATTGGTATTGTTGAGCACCAATCCCGGCAACGAAGGCAAGCCGCTGCCCGCGCGGCCCGACTTTGACGAGCTGCGCAGGGCCGGGCCGGTGCGAATGATGCTGCAGGTCTTCGGCCAGCCCAAGGTTCTGGATATCGTTGCGCCGCTCGAGAATAACGGCAAGCTCTTCGCATCGGTCCACGTTGGGGTCCATACTTCGCTGCTGCGCGCTGTTTACGAGCCGCTGCTGCGCAAGGCGTTCTGGCTGATGGGATTTGCCCTGATTGCGGCGTTGCTGGCGGCTTTTTCGCTGAGCAACCTGGCGCTGCGTCCCATGACGGAGATCAGCCGGCAGCTCGACCGCCTGAGTGCAGCCGGAGGAGCACCAACTGAAGAGCAGGCGCCTAAGAAACAGGACGTGGCGGCGCAGGTGTCCACCAAGATCGAGAAGATCGGGCAGCGCATGCGCAATGTGGAGGAAATCTATTCCGCGTTGCGGGAAAATCTCGACCAGATTCTGGGCAATTTGCAGGACGGAATCATGCTCTTTACCGAGGACAGGCGCGCGGTGCTCGTTTCAGAAGCGGCGCGGCGATTCCTGCAGATCGATCGCGATAACATTTTGGGACTGCAAGCGCGCGAAATCCTCGACGACTCAAGCCAGCTGGGACGGACACTGCGCGAGGCTATCGAATCCGGCAGGAATATGGAGAAGGAAGAGATTCGCACCGAAAGCGGACGGCGTATCCAGGCTTCGGTGAACTTTATCAACGACGACGAAGCGCAGAAGGGGCTAGGCGCTCTGGTAACGCTGCACGATCTGGAATCGGCAGCGGAGATCGAATCGGAACTGGAGCTTTCGCGGCGCATGGCGGCGATCGGACGGCTCACCTCCGGCGTGGGCCACGAGGTGAAAAACCCGATCAACGCCATCGTGGTGCATCTGGAACTTCTGAAGTCGAAGCTGGGCGAACAAGAGGGACCGGCAACCAGGCACCTGGATGTGATCGACGCGGAGATACGGCGGCTGGACCGCGTGGTGCAGACGCTGGTGGATTTCGCGCGGCCGGTCGAAGTGCAACTGCGGGAGCAGGACCTTCGCCCCGTAATCGGCGACGTGCTGGCATTGGCCGCGGACGAGCTGACGATGCGCCGGGTGACGCTGATCAGCCGCATACCGGCAGAGCCGCTGATTGCCAATGTGGATGCCGACCTGCTGAAGCAGGCGGCGCTGAACGTGATCCAGAATGGCGCACAGGCCATGCCGGATGGCGGGCGGCTGGAAGTTACCCTCGAGAAAGACAGGGATCGCGGCGAGAATGCAGCGAAGCCGAACGGGGCGGGCGGCGGAAGTGTGCATCCGGCAACGTATTCGGCGGTGCTGCGCGTTGCCGATGAGGGCATCGGAATTCCCGACGAAGTCCGGGACAAGATCTTCGATCTGTACTTTACAACCAAGATCGGGGGCAGCGGCATTGGGCTGGCAATGACCTACCGGATCCTGCAGTTACACCACGGGAGTGTCGAAGTACAATCGAGGCAAGGCCGCGGCACGGAATTCAGGCTGCGAATTCCACTCGCCGCCGCGGAACGGGGACGCCGGAATCTGCAACCGGCGGCTGTTGAAGACGAAAAGGGGACGGGGGAATGAAGTCACCTGCCAAGTGTGCTGCGTGGCTGCTGCCGCTCTTGCTGGCTGGCTGCTTCCACACGCCCGTTCACAAGGGCCAACCAGCACAGCCGATGCTGGCGCCGCTGATTGAGCCTTCTGTGCCCCTGGAGCTTGCGTTCGTCGAGCTGCCGCCTACGATGAGATTGATCCCCGGCAAGCCTCTCTACAACATGAGGGTCCACGACGAATCGGTGAAGCCGCTCATCAGGCACTGGAGGCGGGCGAATCCAACGGAAATCGTCAGCACTCCGGAGGCGCCCACAAACCCGGGCCCCGAGGTCAGCGCGATCGGTGAACTTTCCTCCGGCAACCCTGTGAGTGATCGACAGCAGACAGAGCAGTCCATCGCGAACCTTGAGCGCGGGCTCAACGGCATCAACCGCGCGTTGAACGACTCCGACCAAAAGACCGCCGACCAGATTCGGGAGTTTCTGAAAGAGGCCAGGACGGCTTTGGCGTCTGGCGACGTGGATGGCGCGCGTACTCTGGTGGCCAAGGCGCAAGTGCTGCTGGCCGCGCTGACACACTAAGTACTTCCGGCATAACCGAGGCTTTATGGTTGGTGGTCCCTCAATGGGGCCCGTCCGGTAGCGCCCCATACCGGCAGCCGCTCGTCGCCCGCGCCGTAGGCGCAGCGGTCGTTAGCTCCGCGTTTCAGCGTGGGGTTGGCGAAACCAACAATTCATAGGGAGTCCCGTAGGGACGGCGCTCTTCCGGCGCGCCCTTCTACTTTTTTTGCGAAAACAATGAAAAAAAACAAACCGGGAGTGACTCCCGTAAATGTCAAACCTCTTCCGCCGCCCCGTCAAAACCGGGGGTTCCCCCCAATTAATTAGTGCGCGCTGCGGCGGCGTCTCTACAACTCACCCCAACTGAGCTTGCTGCGCAACACATCGAAG
>CAZANC010000144.1:0-9008 GCA_964486495.1 uncultured Occallatibacter sp. | reverse complement strand
CGCGTTTCGCGACCACCGCCGAGCCAAGCAGGCCTTTGCGGGTCGACTTCTGGCGGACCATGACGGTTTCTTCGACAACATCGAGAATCTGGTCGACCACCACTCCCACACTGCGGTCGCCGTCGTTGAAAACAATCACCTGGACCGGATCGGCTGTCTCGTCCCGATCAGGCGCTCCAGATTCCAATATGTCGCGGAGACGTACCAGGGGGAGAATGCGGTTGCGGTACTGGACCACCTGGCATCCGCCGGCGAACTCGATGGAGCTGCGGGGAAACTCCTCGAGCCTGGCGACGAGAGACAGCGGTACAGCCAGGCGCTCGAAGGAACCGGCGCGGAACAGGAGCAGCCGCTGTTGCTCGATGCCTCCATGCGCCTTCTTTTCCGCCGCGGCCCGCGCCTGTTCCCGGCTTTCTGCCAGCACTCCGGAGCGCTGGCCGATTCCGAGCACGTCAAGGATAAGGGCCACGCGGCCGTCGCCCATGATAGTGGCGCCGGCATACTCGGTGAGCCCTTTCAACTGCTTGCCTAACGGCTTCACCACGATCTCCTGCGTGTCGTTGATGCCGTCGACAACGAGGCCAAACTGGCGGTCTTCAGCCTGCAGAACGACGATGCTGACGGCCTCGGCCTGCTCGGCCGATTTCAGCTTCAGCACCTGGTTCAGGTATGCGATCGGCAGCAGGCTGCCGCGCCGGCGATAGACTGGCGTTCCGTGCACCTGCTCGATGTGCTTGTCAGAGGAATCTCCCTCCAGGCGGATCAGCTCGAGCAGGCTGACCTGAGGAATGACAAACCGCTCGCCCCCGCTGGTGATGACCAGGCCCGGAATAATCGCGAGCGTGAGCGGGATCTTCAGCTTGACGGTTGAGCCTTCGCCGGGCCGATTCGAAACATCGACAACTCCGCCGATCTTCTCGATGTTGGACTTCACGACGTCCATTCCAACGCCGCGGCCGGAGACGTTGGTCACTTTCTGCGCCGTTGAAAAGCCGGGCTGGAAGATCAGGTTCACCGCCTCGCGGTCGCTCAGCTTTTCTGCCTGCTCGGGCCGCAGCAGGCCTTTCTCCACGGCCTTTTGTTTTACCTGTGCGACGTCGATTCCGGCGCCGTCATCGCCGATTTCGATGTTGACCTGCCCGCCTTCGTGATAGGCGCGAAGAGTCAGTCTTCCGTAAGGCAATTTGCCTGCGCTGATCCTCACTTCGGCCGGCTCGATCCCGTGGTCGCACGAATTGCGAACCAGGTGTACCAGCGGGTCTTTGATTGCTTCGATGATGGTCCGGTCCAGCTCCGTGTCGGCGCCGTCCATCTCCAGCCGGATTTGCTTGCCCATCGCCACGGCCATGTCGCGAACGACGCGCGGCAGTTTGTTCCACACCATGCCGATGGGTTGCATGCGGGTCTTCATCACCCCTTCCTGCAACTCGGTGGTGATCAGATTCAACCGCTGCGAAGTGGCATTGAGAGCGGCATCCTCCCGCTCCGTGTTGAATTGCAGGATCTGGTTGCGGGTGAGCACGAGTTCCCCAACCAGGTCCATCAATTTGTCCAGAAGGCCCACGCCAACCCGGATATTCGCATCGGCCACCGCGGAAGACTTCAGGCCGGTCTCTTCGAACTTGGCCCCTTCGGAGAGCTCGGGGGCGCCGTTCTCGTCGTGATGGTGGTCCTCCGGGGATGCGGGCGCTAAACCAGGACCGGGCTCGCTATCGGCGTCCGGCGGCATTTGGGCCGCGACGCGGAGGCGTTCAGTGATCTCCTCAAAATGGTCCGGACCTTCTTCCCCGTTGGCCTCAATGGAGGCCAGCACCTTGCGCGTGGCGTCGACCGTGTCCAGGATGAGCGATATCAGCGAGGGCGTCAGTTTTCGTTTGCCGTCGCGCAATTGGCTGAGAAGACTTTCGGCTTGATGGGTAATCCGCTCCAGCGTCGAAAACGCGAGAAACCCGCACGTGCCCTTGATGGTGTGGATGGTGCGGAAGATGCTGGCCAGCAACTCCGCGTCCTTCGGGCGCTTCTCAAGTTCGACAAGTTCCTGATCAAGGCGCGAGAGGTTCTCATGACTCTCGACGAGGAATTCACGAATCACATCCTGATCTTGCATTCGAGTGTTCTCCACGATGCCCAAAGCGATTGCTGGCTGTTTCTTCGCCGTCCCCTGGCGATGCTGGTCGGCGGAGCATGGTGCGGGCTCGCCCACTCGCTTGCATCGCCGAGACGAGCGCCTATGCGGATCCAGGTTTCTTAGTCCTCATCGGATTATGAACGCGATTCAATGATCCGAGCGCCGCCGATTGAGATATGAAGTAGGAGAGCTTTTTTATATCGGGAATTTCCTAAAATGGGATCAGGCGGAGATCGCCGGCGCCACAAGTGCTTTTCCTGAGCGAATGCAGTCGAGCCAGTCTCCATGGTCGTCGCGGCAATCACCATCCCATTCGCGCATCGCCCTCAGTGGTAGCATCAAAGATGAGCGATGCAAACAAAAAAGCTGCAAATCATTCCCCTGGGCGGGCTTGGCGAGTTCGGCATGAACTGCATGGCCGTGCGCTGGGAAGACGACATCATTGTCATCGACGCGGGCCTCATGTTTCCCGAAACGGAGCTGTTGGGCGTAGACATTGTGGTCCCCGACATCTCCTACCTGATCGAAAACAAGAAGCACGTGCGGGCCATCGTGCTCACCCACGGGCACGAGGATCACATCGGCGGGCTGCCCTGGATCCTCAATGAGCTGAAAGTTCCCGTGTATGCCACCGAGTTCACGCTGGCCTATGTCGAAGACAAGCTGGAAGAGCACCAACTGCTTGACGATATCGAACTGATCGAGATTGAGCCGAAGACGAAGTTCACCATCGGGCCGTTCACCATTGAGCCCATCCGGGTGACGCACTCGCTGGTGGATTGCGTGGCGCTGGCGATCGAAACGCCGGTGGGCATCATCATTCACACCGGCGACTTCAAGATCGATCTGGCTCCGCTGGACGACAAGGCCTTCGACCTGCACACCTTTGCCGAGTACGGCAAGCGCGGCGTGCTGGCGCTGTTTCAGGATTCAACCAACGTGGAACGGCCGGGCTACACGCCCAGCGAGCGCGCGGTCATTCCTCGCCTCGACGAGATCCTCACCCAAACCAAGAGAAAGCTCTTCTTCAGTTGCTTCTCGTCGTCCATCTACCGCATCCGCATCGCCATGGAGCTGGCGCGCAAGCACGGCCGCAAAGTCGCCGTCGTGGGCCGCTCGATGGTCGAGAGCACTGAGATCGCGCAGGATCTCGGCTATATTGAAATCCCGCCGGGCCTGATGATCAATCCCGGGCAGATTCGCGACTTTCCGCCGGAACAGATGATGATTCTGATCAGCGGGACGCAGGGCGAACCGATGAGCGCGCTGAGCCGCGCGGCGGTGGACAATCACAAGCACGCGCACATCGAGCCGGGCGACACCGTCGTGCTGAGCTCGAGGATCATTCCCGGAAACGAGAGCGGGATCTTCAGAGTGATCGACCACCTCAGCCGGCGCGAAGCCAACGTGATCTACGACGACGGACAGCATGGTTTGATCCATGTCAGCGGCCACGGAAGCCAGGAAGAAATGCGCCTCATGATCAATCTGGTGCGGCCCAAGTTCTTCATTCCGATTCACGGCGACTACCGTTTTCTGCGCCAACACGCGAAGCTCGCCATGGAGACCGGCGCGGTGGATCATGCCATTGTGATTGAAGATGGCGACGTGCTGGAGCTGGACAAGGACGATGCGCGCAAGAAGGACAAAGTCACAGCGGGGCGCATCCTCATCGACTCTGGCTCGTCGATCGACGTGGTCGAGGATTTGGTGATCCGCGACCGGCGCATCTTGTCGGAAGACGGCGTGGTGCTGGCGGTAATGGCGATCAACAAAAAGACGGGCAAAGTGGAGCGCGAGCCTGAAGTGCTGATGCGCGGGTTCGGCGGCGCCGACATTACGGACCAGGCGCGCCTGGCGGTGCTCAAGACGCTCGATGGTCTGAGCGCGGAGCAAAAGTCCGACTACGGCATGGTCACCGAGCGGGTGCGCGTCGAGCTAAAGCGGCTTATCCAGAAGAGCACCGGACGCCGGCCAATGATTATGCCGGTGATTCTGGAAATCTAGTGGTCAGTGGCTGGAGACACCGGACGCCTTGCGGACGGCGTTGTCGAAGCCTTCGGCCCAAGTCTAGCGAAACGGCGGAAATAACCGGCGAACTTGAGGAAATTTTCATTTGGCTTGGAATCAAAGGGTTGGCGAAGTATGAGGCTGGCGAGAGGGTTGACGGAAGCGAGAGGGATTAGCGGAGTTGGTGGGGTTAGGTCATCCCTTAAAACAGTTCGCTTCTCAGTGGTGAGGCATGTTGATCTGCAAACGCAGGTCACGCTCCGAACCAGTCAGCGCCGAGCGAGACCCGCGATTGCCAGTCAGGATTTGACCTACTCAACTTTCTGGAATCCGGTGTCCATAGTCACTCTGGTTCCGGTGACATTGCCCTGCACGTGAGCGAGCAGATTGCCCGCCTCGTCCCACTGATCGATGGTGAATTTTCCCGAGGTTGAATTCCCTTCGCGATCGATGGTTAGCCATTGCTGAATGCGGGCGGGACCGACGAGGTTGAGGCCGGTGGGGTCGTACGAGATTCCGAAGTGGTTCAACTGATAAGTCCGCTCTCCGGTTTTTATCCATTCACCGAGGCAAACGTTGCCGGTCATGGGAGTACGCAGGCCGGAGTTATTGATCTCAGTGCCGTCACTGTGCCACTGCGCGTAGCCGGCATCAACCTCGGCGCCGTCCGGGATTCCATTGCTGCCTTCGGAGATCCAATGCTCTTTCCAGGTTCCCACTATTGTGGGTTCAGACTTGGCGGCGTAATCGTCGTCGTTGTTAAGCGCAGCCCGCAACAGATAGGGGGAACCGAACTGGTGCTGCGAACTGAGGTTGAATGACGCGGGAAGATACTGGCCGCATCCGGCATGAGCGTAGGGAGCAAACATGGTTGCGAGTACCAGCCCGGCTATCGAAGCCGGTATTGCTAGAAACCTTGTGGCTTTCATGAGAATTCCTCCAGTTTTGAAGTTGGCGCTTCCGCCCTCGGGTACGCCGTTGTTGAAAGCGATTCTGTGCCGCAATTTCCATCGCGTAAATGAGGGGGAAATGAGTTATGGCTGAGTTTGTTCGGAGTTACGCCTCATACAAAACTCAGGCAAGACTCCAGATATCCTGTGCTACCCTCCATGCATGAACGATCGATCCAAAGGAGAGGATCCCGTGCAACCGTCTGCGATTCGTGCCAGGCTGCAGTGCCAGGTGCTTGCCAGTGGTGACCCGGAATATGATGTGGCCCGGCGCGTCTGGAACGGCATGATCGATCGCAAACCAGCCCTAATCGTCCGGCCGAACAGTATCTCTGATGTCATTCAAGCCGTTCGGTTCGCCCGCGAACACGACCTCGCCGCCTCCGTTCGCGGTGGCGGCCATAGCGTGGCCGGAAAATCCGTCGCCGACGGCGCGATGATGATCGACCTCTCCCTGATGCGAGAGGTCCAGGTCAACCCCGGCCGGCAAACGGCATTAGCCCAGGGCGGCGCCACATGGGGAGAATTCGATCACGAAGGAGAGAAATTCGGGCTCGCCACCACCGGCGGCGTCATCTCGTCCACCGGAGTCTGCGGCTTAACACTCGGCGGCGGCATCGGCTGGCTCATGGGCAAGCACGGCCTCAGTTGCGACAATGTCGTCTCCGCCGACCTCGTGAACGCCGATGGCAACCACCTCTCTGTCAGCGCGACTCAGAACGAAGACCTCTTCTGGGCCATTCGCGGCGGCGGCGGCAACTTCGGCATCGTTACAGCGCTCGAATTTCGCCTGCACGAGCTCGCTTCCATCCACGGCGGCATCGTCTTGTATCCGCGCCCGGTTGCCTTTGACCTTTTGCGGCAATATCGAGACCTCACCTCTCACGCGCCCGATGAGCTCACCGCATACGCCGCACTCCTCACCGGCCACGGCAATCCCATGGCGGCAATAGCGCTCTGCCACAGTGGATCGCAAGAGGATCGCGCTGCCGAGTGCAAACAGTTCTACCTCGCTTCGCCGCCCGCCGCCGACATGATCGGTGAAAAGAAATACACTGAGCTTCAAACCATGCTCGACTTCACAGCTCCTGCTGGAACGCATTACTACTTCAAATGCCCTTTCCTCCGCGAGCTCACTGACGAGGTCATTCGCACCATCCTCGATCACACCGAACAGATGCCCAGCGAACAAACTCAGGTAGTCCTTGAGCACATGCACGGTGCTGCCAGCCGCGTGCCGGTCGAGCAAACCGCCTTCGGCCTCAGGCGCGTCCACTACAGCATCAACATCATGCCCGGGTGGACCGACCCGTCGATGGCCGAGAAATGCATCTCCTGGGCGCAGGGCTTCGCTTCAGCCCTGAGCGCCTTCGGAGCTTCGGATGGCTATGTGAACTATCTGGGAGACGAAGGACCGTCGGCCGTCAAAGCGTCGTACGGAGCAAACTACGCCCGCCTCGCCGCCCTCAAGAAAAAGTACGACCCCGACAACTTCTTCAACTTCAACCAGAACATCGTTCCGGCCGCCTAGGGCTTGTTCTGAGCGATTGCGCCCGCAAGAAAGTGAATGGCACGCCCTAGTTCCGCGCCAAATGTGACAGGCCGACCGACGCGAGGAACGAGTGAAAACGCGCCTCCGTCCGGTAAGGATCGAATTCGTCACTGATGACTGCAATGTAGATCGGAGTTGACTTCACTGCTACCGCTCGCTCCAGCCAGTCATACATTTCCGTGGCGAGCCCGAGTCTGGCGTAGATCGCGGCAATCAATATGGCAGGCTCCGTTCTTTCTCCCGCCACTCTCACCTTCTTTACGATGCTGAGAGCGCGCTGACGCTCGCCCTTGCCCGCCAGAGCGGCTCCCATGAAGGCCAGCGCTTCAATGTTGTCGGGCGTGAGCGAAAGAGCCTTCTCAAAGGCTTCGACGGCCTCGTCATATCGCCCAAGCCATGCCAGATTCCGGCCCATAAAAAAATAAGACCGGTAATAACCGGGTTCCAGTTCCACGCACTGCTGCAATTGCCGTAGCGCAAGATCCTGCTGCCCGGCGTGCGTTTGCGCAACTCCGAGGTAGAGATTTACGCCTATCGATAGCGGCTCAATCTCTCGCGCCCGCTGCATTGAGCGAATCGATTCCTGATGTCTCCCCGTGGCGCTGAAATAGAGCGATTGCCAAATCAGCGCGGTGATCTGGCTGGGATCCAGTGCCAGTGCCGCCTGGAACTCCTGCCCGGCGCCATCCCAGTCCCAGTCGTACCAGCTCTTGATCAGACCAAGCGTGCAGTGCGCTTCGGAAAGCGTCTCATCCAGATCCAACGCCCGCTGCAGATGCGAATGTGCTTGCGCGAGCGCCTCCAGCGGCTTCATCTGTCCAACGCGAATCGATCCCATCTGCGCGTAGCAGTCCGCAAGCCCCGCATATGCGGGTGAAAACCCGGCGTCAATCGATAACGCCTCATTGAAGTAGGCCATGCTTAGCCGGATCGCTTCGGTCGTCATCTTGTGCCAGAAAAAACGCCCCTTCAGATAAGCGTCATATGCCGCCGACGACTTTGAGTACCTTCGCGAGCCCACCGTCGCGCTTGGAAGAAGTTCCACCGCCAGGCTCTCGCTCACCCGTTGTGTTACCTCTTCCTGCACCGCCAACAGGTCGCTCGCCTTGCGATCGTAGGTCTTTGACCAAAGCAAGCTTCGGTCACGCAGATCGTGTAAGACCGCGGTGATGCGCAGGCTATCTCCCGACCGTCTCACCGACCCGCGCAGCAGGTAATCCAAGTTCAACTCCCGCTGTAGCCGATCGAGATGATCCGCCATCCTATCGCCGCTCTCCAGCTTTGGAACTGAAGTCACCCGCAGCCGTGCCGGATCGATACGCGATAGCGCGGAAATCATATCTTCTGTCAATCCTGCCGCGAAATAATCTCCTTCCTTTCCTGAGAGCTCCTGCACGGGAACAACCGCGATCCGCAGTCGTTTCTCGTCCGGGGCAGACGACGCAGCCGCGCCATCACCGCCAATTTCCAACTTCCCAACAAAGCGGTATCCCAGGCGCGGCAGAGTCTCCACGTAGCTTGGGCTTTCAGCCTGATCGTTCAGCGCCAGCCGAATCTGCCTAATGCAGAAATTCAGTCCCTGCTCGAAGTCGACAAAAGTATCCTCGCCCCAGATGGCCAGCCGAATCTGCTCGCGCGTCACCAGCGTCCCGCGATGATTCAGCAAAAACGCCAGCACTCGCGCCGGCTGCTGTTGAATCCGGACAGGCGCGCCGTTCCTGCGCAGCTCAAACGTCTGCTCGTCTAACTCGAATTCACCGAATCGGAACAGGGGCATATGAAAAGCCAGGTCAGGACTATGGCACATGCTACCATTTGCTGGATTCTGCATCACCGCGAGCCCTTCCGATCAGTGGATTCCGGAGATTCGCACGCGGGTCAGAGGTGAACGATTGAACTCCGGAATGAGCGTCTACCAAGTCCTTCGGCAACAGTGAGACGAGCTTCTTAAAGCTCGAATATGGCATCACGGAGTCCTTAGAGTGATTGAATCGCGTCCGGGCTGGCGTTGCGGTCTGGTCTCGCCATGGCGGGGTCTAAAGCCCTGTTTCCTTCTTCTACGGATTCTACGGCACGGCTAAAGCCGAGCCCTGATACAAAGCACATCATGCACTGAATTGTGCTTCGCGCATGTTGCCTGTGTGCGGGGCTTTGATCCGAAAACTGCCGGCGCGGGGTTCGGCGCACGGCCGCACGGACACCTTGAATCGCAAACGCTTTGTGTCAGGGCTTGACTTCAGTCATGCCGCAATCGTCGCTAGAAATGATCTGAAACCTGGGAAACCTGGGGAAACCTGAAACCTGGAAACCTGAACCTGGTGAACCCGGGGACATCCATGATGAACCTGGGGAACCTGGAACCTGGGGA
>CAZANC010000143.1:0-9028 GCA_964486495.1 uncultured Occallatibacter sp. | reverse complement strand
TGCTGCAACCGGGCGACTGCTCGCCGTCGCGCAGGGTGGTGTCAAAGAAAACTACAGCTTTGCTGCTCATGGTTGTGCCTGCCGTGTGATTGCCGGGGAAGACCGACCTCGCCCAACTCTTCTATTGTCGCCCATCCTGTACTATAAGGCAAAGTTATAATTCTTTTAGAATCGATTAGAATTGCTTATAATGCAAGAGATCAGCAGTCAGAGATCGGAGATCAGTACCTTCGTGCCCATCCGACTGATTCGACACGGCACGAGATCCAATCGGAATCCGCTTCGAATGCTGCCGACGCCCGCGAGTTCGGCCGGATCCCTGATCTCTGATCCCTGCATTCCGAAGGAATGCCATGGAACTCAGCCAACTCGAAACCTTTCTCGCCGTAGCCGAGGAGCGCAGCTTTTCTCGTGCCGCGATCCGCCTGCACCGCACCCAACCCGCCGTCAGCCAGGTCATCCGTAAGCTGGAGGGCGCGGTAGGCGAGACGCTTTTCGACCGCGCCGCACGCGATGGTTCGCTCACCGCCGCCGGCGGACTGCTTCGCGAGTACGCGGTGCGCCTGCTGGCCCTGCGCCGCGAGGCCACGAGCGCTCTCGACGAGCTGAAGAGCCTGGAGCGCGGCCACCTGCAACTGGCGGCCAACGAGTACACCTGCATGTACCTGCTGCCGGCCGTCGACGCCTTTCGCCGCGAGTTTCCTCATGTCGGCGTCACCGTGCAGCGCATGCTGGCCTCGCACATTCCCGAGGAGCTCAGCCTGCGCACATTCGAACTCGGCGTCATCTCATTCAAGCCCGATCCCGTGCAGATCCGCACCATCGCCGTCTACGGTGACAGCCTGGACCTGATTGTCGGCCCGCATCACCCGCTGGCCCGTGCGGAGCGGGTCTCCATCCGCGACCTGGGCAATGAAAACTTTATCGCTCATAATGTGGCCTCGCCCCTCAGGCGCAAAGTCATCGAGGCTTTTCAGCGCTACCGCACCCCGCTCAATATGGGCATCGAGTTGCCCACCATTGAGGCCATCAAGCGTTTTGTGGCCATGGGCAACGGAGTGGCACTGGTTCCCCACCTCACCGTGGCGCGCGAACTGGAAACCGGCGACCTCGTCCGTGTAAAGGTAGACGAGCTGGACGTGCGCCGCGTCTTACGCCTCGCTTACCGCCGCCAGGCCACGCTCTCCTACGCCGCCAAGGCCTTCCTGCAGACGCTCAAAACCATGGCCAGGGAACAGGGACCGCCGTTTTTCTATCATGTGGAGCGGGCAGGATAGGAGAGGCGCGTCGATGCCTCGCAACGATTCCACGAACCGTCTTTCCTCTTTCATTTTCGCGCGTCTATAGCTTCAGACGTTTTCGCCACGGCATTCGGACCCGGACTGGAGGCCCCAACCCGCTCCGGCCATTTACAATTCTGAGAGCGGGGCACGGGGCTTTCCGGTGCGCCCAACAAGCGCACCCGACCAGTGCCCGGGGAATCGGCAGGTTTTGCCAACAGCACGGTTGCGCAGTCCAAGAGGATCAGGATCGAATGAAGAGGATCGCATTTTTTGTTTGTTTGCTGGCCGTGTGCGCGGCCGCAGCCCACGCCCAGGAAAGCCGCCAGGACATCAGCCTGAGCGGTACAGCGTACATTGAGCCGTATAAGGCTTCTTCCACCGACATTCAGGTCCACTCCACCACCGCCTACGGTGGATTGGTCAGCTATCGTTTCATGCTCACGCCCTCGAGCGCGCTTGAGGCCAACTACGGCATCACTTACCAGAACAAAATCACCTACTTTGGACCCCAGTTCCAGAACGGCATCGGCATTCTGACTCGCACCCAGGAGATCTCTGGTGGTTACGTGCGCTCCTTCGTCTTCAAGAACTTCAATCCCTTCATCGAGGGCGGCCCAGCGGGAATCATCTTCCTGCCCATTTACAACTCCGGCACCAAGACTCTCGATGCGCACCAGCAGACGGAGATCGGCGGAATGTACGGCGCCGGCTTTGCCTACGAAGTCAGCCCCAGCTTCGATCTCCGCGTCGAGTATCGTGCCCTGGTGACCAAGGTGCCGACCTTCGGCGTCGGAACGAGCACTTACAACTTCAGCACCAATCGCTGGTACAACATTACTGTTCCTACCGTCGGCGTAGCCTATCACTTCTGATTCTTCACAACAGCATTCGCTCACAAAAGGGGACCGGCCATGACCGATCCCCTTTTTGCTGTCTAGGCTTCCCGACTTTTATCAGGTCCCCACGTTCTCTTCGCCTCGCGCCTCGCGATAGTGGCCCAGTTCCTTCACCATCACGCAATGCGGCGCCAGGGCATCGATTGCCCGCGTGCCATCGGCGGCGGTGCGAATCTGGCAATCAACGTAAAAAATGTACTCCCAGGGCTTACCGTGCACCGGGCGGGACTCGATCTTGGTCATGTTTGTAAACACGGCTGACAGGCCCACTAAAGCGGCGACCAGCGTCCCAGGCCGGTCCTCAAGCGAAAACGCGAGGCTGATCTTGTTCGCTTCAGGATCGCTCTCCGCCTCGCCGTTACGCCGCACCAGAAAGAATCGCGTGTAGTTTTCTTGGTCATCCTCAATGTCACGCGCAAGAATCTCCGCCCCGTAAAACGCGGCCGCCTGCTGGCTCGCAATGGCCGCCGCGTGCGTGTCGTTCAAAGTCACAAGTTGCTTCACGCTTCCCGCGGTGTCGTAAAAGGCAACGGCCTTCATCTGCGGATGCGCGGCCAGGAATCGCCGGCACTGCGCCAGAGCCACGGCATGTGAATACACGCGGTCGATCTCATCCATCTTCGCGCCGGCGACGGCAATCAGGTTGTGCCGGATGCGAATCAGCGTCTCCCTCACCACCTTCACATCATGATGGAGCAGCAGGTCGAAGTGTTCGAGCACCGATCCCGCCAGGCTGTTCTCAATGGGAATCGCCGCGGCATCGGCTGCGCCTGAGTCGAGCGCCGCGAACACCTCCGCCGAGAGCGCGCAGGGCAGAATCTCCGCGTCTGGCACGAGCTTTAGCGCCGCCTCGTGGCTGAACGAGCCCGGCTCTCCCTGGATGGCAATCTTCATGCTTTTGCTTTCTGCTTCAGCATCTAAAACGTCCCGCACCCGACTGACGACCCCGCAGTTCTCATGCCACGCATCAACCTGTACCGCCGGTCTCCTGACCGGCTGTCGCGGGGGTCTCCTGACCCCCGAAACTCAAATATCGGTTGCTTTTTCCCTCTCGCACCATACCATACGCGATCGGCTGCAATTCCGGCGCGACTCATTGAGAAGTGTCGGCGGCGGCTTCCTTCTCTGCCTGCCCAACCATGGCCGGAATCAGGTCGCTGTCATTCGCCGGAACCCGCGCAGACAATTGCACCAGGTCGGTATCGGCTCCTGCGATGATCGCGACTCCATCAATCGGGCTCGCGTTCATCTGCAGACGCGAATCGGTTCCCAGCCCCTGCGCATTTGCCGGAGTCTCGAACTCAACGATATTCTTGGCGCGATAGGTCAGCTTGTCGCTCGGGTAGGGACCGAAGGGAAAGTCGCTTGCCGGCTCGATTCCCTCTGCAATCACATTTTGCGCAAACGTTTTGTACTCTGGAAACACGCGCGCAATGACCTTGGCGACTTCAAACCTTCCGCTCGTTCCGCCGTCCATCTCGGAGACCTCGATGACCTGCCCGGTGAATCCCTTCCAGTCCATCGAGGACAAATCGCTCGTGTTAATCGGGTCAGGGCTCACGAACAGACTGCTGCCATCGGAGCCATAGCTGGAAAAGCAATTCCAGCCTCGCGGCGCGAGGGCGCCGGGACCGTATTCCGCTTTGTAATAGGCGAGCCGCTGTGCGATCGCTGCAGGAATCGCAACCGCGAGGCTTTTGCCGCTTGGCGCCTGCTGCGGCCCAGCCATACCGTCGGAGGCGCAGCCAACGAAGGGAACCGTTACCGCGGCAGGTTCAGCTGGCGCAGCGGTGCCCTTCGCCTGTGCGAATGCCGTTCGAGCCCCTGCAAATGCTGCGCAGAAAGCAAGGCTCGCGAGGAAAATCTGACGCGTCTTCATGCCTGACATGATAGCAATCGCAGTCCGCGAATCCCCACTTCTGCGAATCCGCGGCGACTCCATATCACCACCCTGTCCTTCTACTCCCTGCCGGCTACTCCCTGCTCTGTTCTCGGTTCTCTGTTCTCTATCTCTTCATCCACAAATCCGCCGTAACAAACCCCAAAAACACCATCGCGATCACGCCGTTCATGGTGAAGAACGCGGCATTCAGCCGGCGCAGGTCGCGCGGCGAGATGATCGAGTGCTCGTAGGCCAGCAGCAGCCCCACCACGCCAATTCCCATCCACCCCGCCCGTCCAAAACCAAAAAGAAACCCAAACCAAACCAGCAACCCCAACATCGTCAGATGCATGACGCGCGCCGTCCAGAATGCTGTCGGGATACCACTCGCCTGCGGCAGGCTGTGCAGCCCCGCTGCGCGATCATGTTGATAGTCCTGGCAGGCATACAGCACGTCAAATCCGCCCGCCCACAAAGTGACCGCCGCAGTCAGCACCAGAATGCGCGGGTCCAGGCTGCCGCGCACGGCAATCCACGCCGCTGCGGGCGCTATGCCGAGCGCCAGCCCCAGTCCCAGGTGCGACCACTGCGTCACCCGCTTCAGGTAGCTGTAGCCCATCAGCACCACCAACGCCACCGGCGCCAGCTCCAGCGCCAGCCGGTTGAGTTCGGCCGCCGCCGCCAGAAACACCGCGACAGCCACGAGAGTAAACCCCAGCACAAACTGCCGGCTTAGCAGCCCTCCCGGAATCGCCCGCGTCCGGGTACGCGGGTTCTCGGCGTCCAGGTCCGCATCGGCCCAGCGATTAAAGGCCATTGCCGCCGATCGCGCCGCCACCATGGCCACAACGATCCACGCCACCGTTCGCCAGCCCGGCAGCCCGCCTGCAGCCAGCAGCATGGCCGTCAGCGCAAACGGCAGCGCGAAGATCGAGTGTTCCCACTTGATCATCTCCAGCGTGGTGCCGATCTTGTTCAGAATGTTGGCCATCGCGTGAATTCCCAGTCCCCAGTCTAGCGAAAAGCGCCGTTCACGCTCGCGCCGCCCACGGCTCTTCAACCGGCACAGGCGCAGCACCTCTCCGGCCAGCAGCCGCCAATCCCCTTTTTGCGCTACTCTGTTAACCAAGCGTACGTGACGCTGATCACCAAGCCAGGACCCAAGTTGATGAAATGATAAATTCGATATTCCCTATGGAGAACGCTCATGAAGAACTCTTCTCCGCTGGCAAGTCCCTATGTTCAACTTGACCCCGATGCGTTTATTGCCGATCCCCAACTGATTCGCGCTCTCGAGGCGCGTTCCACCCCCGTTCCGTGCGAGTTCGAACGCCCGCTCTTCCGCCAGGGAGAGCCCGCCGTGGGAATCTTTATCCTCCACCAGGGTGTCGTCACTCTCAGCATGATGTCGAAGGATGGTCACTCCCTCCTCGCCGCGCAGGGCAGGCCCGGTTCCATCCTCGGCCTCCCCGGTGCAATCAGCAATGAGCCCTACACCATCACCGCGACCGCCGGAGCCGGGACCAACGTAAGCTTCGTCGGCCGCCACGATCTCATGGCCCTGATGCACGCGGACCCGATGATGTCGATCAAAATGCTCCAGGTCCTCGCCGCCGAAGTCCGCAGCGCCCGCAAAGCGCTCTATTAATCTGGAAGAGTGCTTGCCTTCGCCGTCGCACCCTACATCACGGGAATGCCCGGCTCGCGAGCGGCTCACCTTCATCCGCACGCGCCCCCGTCAGTTGAGAACCCCCACCTGCTACACTCTCACGTTGTGATTCTTCCTTTTTGCGCGATCGCGGCCGTAGCCTACCTGCTGGGGTCCATCCCCTTTGGTTACCTGCTCATGCGCGTCTTCCGCAAACAGGATATTCGCTCCATCGGCAGCGGCAACATCGGCGCCACCAACGTCATGCGCAGCGGCGCTCACGGCCTTGGCATCGCCACCTTCATCCTCGACGTCCTCAAGGGCTGCACCGCAGTCTGGATCGGCGGCCTGCTCGGCGCCCTCTTCATGCCCGCCGTCCCCATGCGCACCGCCGAAGCCTTCGCGGCTCTCTGCGCCGTGCTCGGCCACATGTTTCCCATCTGGCTCAGATTTCGTGGCGGCAAGGGCGTCGCCACCGGCTTCGGAGTCTTTCTCTTCATCTGCCCCTGGGCCGCGCTCGCCTCCATTGCAACCTTTTTTGCGGTCTTCGGCATCACCCGCTATGTCGCGATAGCTTCCATCATTGGAGCGGCTGCCTTTCCCGTCTTCGCCTGGTTCCTTGTCACCGGTGCACGCCCGCCCTTTTTCTTCGCCGCCGCTATCGGAGTTTCGTTGCTCATCATCGTCAAGCACCACCAAAACATCCGGCGCTTGTTTGCCGGCACGGAATACCGATTCGGAGCCAGCAAGCCAGCATGAGTCGCATCGCCATCTTGGGTTCCGGCGCTTGGGGAACCGCTCTCGCGCTCTCGCTCGACCGCCGTGGCGGCCACGAGGTCGCGCTCTGGGCGCACTCCCCGGAGCTCGCCAGCCAGATCGTCGACGCCCAGGAAAACACCCAGTTCCTTCCGGGCTTCCGCATCCCCTCCTCCGTTACCGTCACCGCGGACTGGGCCGACATCACCGCCGCCGACATTGTCGTCTCCGTCATCCCTTCCGAATTCCTGCGCACCACACTGCTGCGCGTACGTTCTCACCTTCGCATCGGGCAATTCGTGGTCAGCGCAACCAAGGGCCTTGAGGATCGCACTCTCTACCGCATGACCAAGGTTCTTTCTGAAACCCTCGAGCATGCCGGGCTTCTGCTCTCCATCGGCGCGCTGTCGGGCCCCAGCTTTGCCCTCGAAGTTGCGCAAGGCCAGCCCACTGCCCTCACCGTGGCCTTCAGTGACCCGGAAGTCGCCGCCCTCATCCAGCAGGAGTTCTCCTCCGAAACCCTCCGCCTTTACACCTCTACCGATGTCATCGGCGTCGAGCTCGGCGGCGCGCTTAAAAACGTCATCGCGATCGCTGCCGGCATCGCCGTCGGCGTCGGTCTCGGCCACAACTCCACTGCCGCGCTCATTACGCGTGGCATTGCTGAGATCACCCGCCTCGCGGTCGCCTGCGGCGCGCGCCGCGAAACCCTCGCCGGCCTCTCCGGCGTTGGCGACCTGGTTCTCACCTGCACCGGCTCTCTCAGCCGCAACCGTACTGTTGGAGAACAACTCGGCCAGGGCCGCAAGCTGCCTGAGATTCTCTCGTCGCTGGGAGGCAAAGTGGCTGAAGGCGTGCTCACCACCCACGCCGCTCTCGGCCTCGCGCGCAAGCACTCCATCGAAATGCCCATCACCGAGCAAATGGAACTCATCCTTAACGAAGGCAAAGACCCCCGCGAGGCCATCCGCGCGCTCATGCTCCGCCCCGGCAAAGACGAACACTAGGCCGCTGCACCGTTCAGGCCAAGCCAGATGACACTTCGGCCAGGGACGTCCACGGATGCGCAGTCTTGAGCCCATGGCGGATATAAGTCACACGGTTGCGCCCCGATCTCTTGGCTTCATAAAGGGCCCGGTCGGCGGTGGCAACAAGTTCTTCGGCGCTGAGTTTGGAGCCCCTCTCGCCACGCACGGCAGTCGCTCCAGCGCTGACGGTCACCAGCCCTCGACGAATGCCATGCAGGGCAACCGCCTCGATCGACTCCCTGATTCTCTCTCCGATCAGAATTGCCTGCTGCCTGTCGGCGTCCGGAAGAATGGCGATAAACTCATCGCCGCCGTACCGGGCCACTGTATCCACGCCGGCGCGGACGCTCAGTTGCAGCACCTGGGCTACCTGTTCCAGGCAAAAATCGCCCTGCTGATGACCCTCTGTGTCATTCAGCGCCTTGAATTCGTCGATGTCGACCATCAGGATGCCGATCCAGCGCTGATTTTCCACCGCGATGTCGCACAACCGCGGCAGCGCCTCGTCCAGGTACCGGCGGTTGAACACTCCCGTGAGTGCGTCCAGGCTCGACAGCCGCTCCAGATGGGCATTCATGCGCAGAATGTCTTCCACGCGCTGGCGGTTCGTTTCGTTCAGCAGGAACTCCCGCCTCTCGGCCCGCTCCCGGCTGTGTCTCTCAAAGAGAGCAGGCAGGCTAAAGCCGGAGACGAAAACCAGGTAATCGGCCGAGACTCGCGGACCGAAATGGCCCGGCCAGTGAATCTCGCACAACCCGCAAAATACCGCCAGCGCCGCCGCAAGCCCCCACGCACAATGCCTGAAGGGCGCGCGCATCAGCAGCGTCTGGGCAAAGATGCCCACCCCCGCCGCGAGCACATAGCGCGCGCTCTCCGCCGATCCCGACAGTCGACCAAGCACCATCACCAGCGCCGTTTCCGCAATCAGCGGCGTAAAGGCCGCCACCCCGTGCACCCAGCCAGGCATTGCCCGCATCAATAGATAAACCGCAATCAGCGTGAGCGGCAGAACAATCCCCAACCGCAGCATCAACGAGACGCGGAAAACCTCGGTCCCAACCTGAAGATTGGCGACGAGAAACAGCAGCTTGACTGCTAAGTAGATCAGCAGGTAAAAAGCGATGGCGCGGTTCCGCTCCCCGCCTCGCGCTGCCTCGTAAGCCGCTTCCAGTTCGGGATTGAAGCGCAGCCGCCATCTCCCTTGGGCCAGGGCGCTTTCGATCTCTGTCGATTTCAGAGCATTTGTTGTCGCTGCCAATCCGCACTCCACCATTCCGAGGGAATCCCTGAGTGCAATATCGGCTCGGACTGCAGGGACTTTACGCAACCCGGCTTCCGCCCGCGTTACTGGCGTTGTACCCTCAGGTCGTCGTTATCCTGCGGCTTGATCTCCAGGAAAAACAACAAACAGGTTATGTGGATTCGAATCTCCCCAATGGTGGCAAAGCTCAGCTCGCTCAATATCCAGAATGCTTCACCAAGACCGGAATTCGAACGGGGTTGCTCAGATACGGAGTCGTTGACTCTTGCTTTCG
>CAZANC010000142.1:0-9034 GCA_964486495.1 uncultured Occallatibacter sp. | reverse complement strand
TCATCTTTCGCGGCAGATCGTCTGTCAGCGGCTTGATCAGCCAACGCACCTCCACCGGTGCCGCGACTCAAAGAGAGCGTCTCTAACTCGACGTACACGCCCCCGTCGCGCTGTTCAAGGCGCTGCACAATGAACGCGCGCCAGACATAACCCGGCCTCCGGGCCTCCGGGAAAGCATGCTCACCGGGCTGGCCGTAATCGGCGATCTCCTCCAAGCGGGCCGCGTTTGCCGTGATGCAAACCCGGTTGGGGGTTGGGCTCGCAGTTTGGATCTCTTCGTCTATCTCCACCGCCGCTGTGACTGAAAAGGCCTTCTGTGCCGCAACTACCTTCAACTTGACAGTGTCTCCAGCTCGCTCGATTACCGAAGTCTTCCTGATCAGCGGTTTGTAAATCTCGCTGTAGCGGTCGTAGCTACTCAGCACTTGCGTCACCTGATCGAGTGACACGTTCGGAACGAACATGATGCCGAGCCAATCATGAATCAGCCCCTGAGGCACTTTGCGCGGGTCATGAGTGGTTATCACCAATTCCCTGTTCTGCACGCGTCGCCGTGTCTCCGGCGACTCATCCACCCAGAGAAATGATCTGATCCCGGCGCTTCGCTCCTGCACATCCGCATTAACGATCCTGATATAGTCTTCCCAGGCCCGAGCAGTATCCGGTTTGAGTTCAGCTGCTCGCGATGGGGCCACACTCAACGAAAGAAGCAGAACAGCCGACAACTTCAGGGTTCTCATCACAATTCAACTTTATGACACCGCCGGTCAGCGAGACGCGCATCGGACAACGCTGATACCCTGGACAGCTTGTGGGTTCGAATCAATACCCAATCGTGAACCGCTCGCAGCGGTGCTGAGGCCGCTCCAGTTCATCGACCGCTGCGATGGCGTAGTCTTCCATCGAAATCCGACTACTACCGCTGGCGTCCACGATCCGCAGGTTTCAATGTCAACGGCAGTGGCACGTTGGGTGGCAGCCTGAGCGTGGCCGGAACTATTTCGACCGCAAGTCTTATGGTCGGCGGCGTTCCTATCACCGGCGCCAGCAGCGGTACAGGCAACGTCATTACCGCCAGCGGACTGACGGCCGGAGCCGTCTACACCACCGGTGCGTCCGGTCTCGTTCCGGCAGAGATGAACTCTTCGCCGACCAATCCAGCCGTATGCTTCGCGATCTCATCTTCCCAATGCCAGTTGAACGGATATGTCACCACGAGCGGCCTGACGGCCGGGGCAATTTACTACGTCTCCACAACCTCGGCGGGTGCAATTACAGCTACTGAGCCGTCTGCTTCGGGTGTGTGCATTCAGGTATTCGGCCAGGCGGTCAGCACAACGGTTCTCATTCTTACTCCTTCGCCCGATTACGGATGCATCTAATGAGACGGTTTTTAGTTTTTGCACTCGTCCTGTCGGCAACTCTTCCGGCCTTCGGCCAGATTACTCGGGACGGTTATTGCTCGGCTGCATCGACAAGCTGCACCCTGAGCGCGGTCTCGACAGGCGATTTAAAGCTTATATGGGCGGCTGTAAGTGGAAGCACAACGGCCCCCTCTCTGCCTTCCGGATATACCAGCATCGCAACGGGCCACGTGGGTTCGAGTTCAAACTCAGAAGCTTATCGGCTTTATTGCAGTATTGCCGCAGGCGGTTCTGACATCGGAACAGGATCGGCAACAAGCGCAACTGACATCGTCGCTATTGCCTACAAGGGCGGTGCTTCAACAACGACTGCAAACTGCGCTTCGGTGGCAATCGGCGGAAAGGGCGGTACTACCGGAACATCCACTTCGCTGACCTACCCTGCCATTACCATGTCGAAAACAAATGCCAGTTCCTGGGTGGCTGGATTTGCTGCTGACCACACGGTTGAAACTTGTTCGCCCGCCGGAATGTCCGCGTGGTCGGCTACCGCTGGAACCGGGCCAAGCGCGGCCGCGAGCGATACCAGCGGTCCAGTTTCGGTGTGGACGAGCCAAAGCTGCACCATCACGAGTTCCAGCAGCGTAAGCTATGTCGTCGAGGTTATCGCCAGCTCCCTGACCGCAACCAGCTACAATAACGGAACCGGAGCCTACACAAATAGCGTAACCGTGACCATCTCCGGCCCTGCAGGAGCCACAATCTGTTACACCACAAACGGAACGGCGCCGGCCGCAACTACCTCAGGAACTTGTTCGACTGGCTCAACCTATTCAAGCCCAATCACTATTACGACCACCGGAACAATTCTGAAATCCATCGCCACTGAGGCAGGATGGAACAACAGCACCGAGACGGATGCCACCTATACAATCACTACCCCACCGCCGCCAACAGTGGCAAAGCTCAATGGCGTAATGGTGGGGAGTAGTACAGGGGATATCTCGACGTGGGACAAAACCACTGTTGGCACAGCAACTGGTGATTTAGCAAGCTGGAACGGCCTGCAGTTTTCCGGCAGCAGCAGCAGTACTTTTGGCACCGTTAACGTCTTTGTTCCAATGACCGGTGCTACTGTCGGAAGCGCAGTAACGGCCACGAACTTAGGTAGCGGTACTCATCCGAGTGGTTACTGTGATTGGACAGCCGACAAAGGGCTGCAGGTGAGTGCAACGCAGGGCAGTTTGGGAGGTAGTGTCACCGTAAGCGGAACTACTTACCCTAGCAGCACCGCTACAACCTCGATCTCACTAAGCGATGCCGACTCTTCCGCAATTGATGACTGCAGCTTGTCAACTACGAATTCGGTTGCAACGGTGTTCAGCTATATCACTCCTGGTCCTCCGCTGGAAACTGACAACAACTCAAAGCTATTCGACGAGCTAATGTTGGAAATGACATCAGGAGATTACGCTGTGGTCCAGCTCGGCACCGGAGAACTTGGACCGAATCCCAATTATGCGTGCGCCTGGAACATCGAAAGCAGTCCTGGGCGCGTTACGACGCACTCATCCTACTTTCCAATTCCGTGTGGACAAGGGATGCGCTTTGCTGTGACTTTGCAGTACAACGGTTCGAATGGGACAGCCAAAGCCGACTTTTACCGTCCGACTGACTGGGCGCACCTCGGTTCTTTATCGACTACGGCAACTTCAGGAACGACAATTTACGGATTTCGGTTCGGAAATAATGAAGCGGGAACGAATGCTGGAACAATGACATATTTTGAGGACATAATGGAAGTGTCAGGATCATCGCCAACCTATCCACTAATTTCAGGCACTCCAATATCGGTACCAACCTGGGGAGCACAGAATAGTTGTAGTAACACAGGGAGTGTAACTAGCCTCGGATGCGCTATTACTCCCGCTGCTTCTGGAGATGGATTGCTGATTCAGGTTTGCACTTCGGCAACAGCCGGAAGTGTTAGCGTAACTGACTCATTGGGCCAGAGCTTTACGTCTCTCGCTGGCTCGACGAATGCTGGCTCATGGCGTTGCTCTTTGTTCGATATACTTGGTGTTGGAACCTCAGCGGATACAGTTACTATGCACAACACGGCTGGAGAAGCGTTAATTCAAATCGTCGATATTACAGGATTGCCAACCGGAGTAGATCAAGTTTCTGGTCCGTCCTCTGAAACCAGCGGAACGAGTGGCCTCTTCTCCAGTGGGAGCGTTACGACGACTCACGCAGACGAAGTGGGAATTGGATTTGCCGTATGCGCAACAAATGCGTGTTGGGCTGGAAGCGGTTATGCACAGATTGGGTTAGATTCCAATTATCTCGGCTCAGTAGTAGGGTCGTGGTATACGGCAACAGGCAGTAATGCAGCTAACTTTGTGGACGCGAGCAAAGGGAGTGGAGTCGTGGATGAAGCGGCATTTATAACAGTGCATTGATGGCTTAGGCCAATACAAAGGCTTCGAGAACCAGTCGAGATACAACAAAAAGGGTATTCCGAGGCCGACTAGACCGTTTTCTGGCTAAACGTTCTATCTTTGTTATAGAAATCAACTTAGAATCCAGCCAGCAAAGCTATGCGGGAATCCTTCTTGGCGTGCAGCTCACCACATGCATGTAATGTCTTCACGCCTGCGCATAAATATCCCTTTCATACCTCGAAAGCTGCATGCCGCCTGCCTCCTGGCCAATATCCGACGACTTGTTCAGTGTAAGCCGCCTTCTGATTCGTGGGCAGTTGTGTCGCACGACTTACCTCCGCACAATGCGCCGGTAATTCCTTTGCCTTGAGTAATCGTGTAGATGCGATCGACCGCAGGCAGCTTGAGAATTTCCTTGTCGCCAGAAGGCCAGTGAATCTCGAGCGAGCCTGCGTCCGTCGCATCACCCAATCCGAAGTGTAGCCGGCGGTCGTTGGCCGAGATATAGCTGCCGCTGGCGAGAACATCCTGACGCTGGCGCATGCCGTTGGCCGTTAGGTACGCTGTGGCGCAGGTCGCGTCGCGCGGGCTTTTAGGCCCACCCACGAGCTGGAATTCGACCCAATGATGATGGTCAGGATTCACGTTGCGCAGCAAAACGGGCGGACCGTCGATGGGATTGATGATCACGTCGATCTTGCCATCGTTGAAGAGGTCGCCGAATGCGGCGCCGCGCGCAGGAATCACGTCGGCAAGCCCGGATCCCTTGACCGGGTGGACGTACTCGAACCTGCGAGCTTTGCGACCAGGATCGGGCACGTTATGGAACAGCAGCGAGCGTTCGGCAAAGCTCGTGCCCCAGGGATGCTGATCGACTTGGGGATAGACATGGCCGTTGACCATGAAGAGGTCGAGCCAACCGTCGTTGTCGTAGTCGATGAAGCCATCACCCCAGCCAACGAACGGAATGGTGGTTTGCGCGATGCCCACGCGGTAACTAACATCAGAGAAGCTATCGTTGCCGTCGTTGCGGTAGAGCACTTTATAGTCGTCGCCAAAATCCGTGACGAAAAAGTCGATCAGGCCGTTATTTTCGTAGTCGCCGGCAGCAATTCCCATGGAAGCGATCTCGCGCCCGTCTTCGTTGAGCGCAAAACCTGACAGATAGCTCTGATCGTCAAAGGTGCCGTCGCCCTTGTTGATGTATAGAAAATTGGGTTCGGAGTCGTTGCCCACTACCAAGTCTGGCCGCCCATTCCCGTTGAGCGAGATAAAGATCGAAGTGAATCCGTAATAGGGCCGCTTGTCCTCAACGCCCGCCTTCGCGGTGACATCGGTAAAGGTGCCGTCGCCGTTGTTGCGAAACAGGTGGTCGGCTTCGCCGGGCAGGCCACGCGGCCCGCAGTTCACCGCCGCGCCGCGATACTGGCAGAACGCATAGTTCATTGCCTTGCTGCCGCCAATGGGGAGATTGTCACGATCGAAGTGAACGTAGCCTGAGACGTAGAGGTCCAGCAGGCCGTCACCGTCGTAATCGCCCCAAGCCGAACCGGATGACCAATTGCCCAATTGCACGCCGGCTTTCTCAGCCATATCGGTGAAGGTCCCATCGTGGTTGTTGTGATAGAGGCGATTCTTGCCGTAGTTGCCGACAAAAAGATCGGGCCAGCCGTCGTTGTCGTAGTCGGCAACCGAGCATCCGTATCCCCAGCGGTCGTTGGTCACGCCCGCCTGCGCGCTCATATCGGTAAACGTGCCGTCGTGATTGTTATGGAACAGCGCCGCATGCAGCGGCTCTTCTTTGCCGTCGAGCGCATCGAATGTTGAGCCGTTGACCAGGTAGATATCGAGCCAGCCATCGTTGTCGTAATCGATGAGGCAAACACCCGAGCCGTTCGTTTCGACAATGAACGCCTTCTCCGAAGAGCCCATCTTGTGTTGCCAACCGGAGAGTCCAGCCTGTTTCGTGATGTCTTCGAACACCACCGGCCCTTGGTCGACAAATCCGCCGGCCGTGATAGGCCTCTTCTGTTCGTCGTACTCAGCGGGGGCAGCGATTCCTGAGGCAACGCCGCCCCCCATCCCGCCGGGCTGAGGTTTTTGCGGCTCCTGCTGCGCTCGGTTTACGCCGGGTGCAATCACGACCAAGCCGATGGCGCCAAGAAGGAGAGCGCGAAGCGGGAACAATGCCGATCCTCCACGAATGAATGATAGCTACCACATTCTAAGCGCTTCAGGTACGGCATCAACCATCGATCGCGGACCTCGCACCGCATTCGAAAAATGGATGGCGGCAAAACACCCGCGGCCTACCAGAAGTACGTGGCTTCGATTTTTGGGGAACCAGGCCCGCCGTCGATGATCTGTGTGCTCAGGACGACTTCGAAGTTCTTCTTGTCGCCGGCCTGATGGGCGAGTCTCATCAATTGTGTGAGATCTGCATTGTCAGTCAGGAACTCCCCCGCCACCCGCGTTCCGCCGCGTCCGATGCCGGCGGCGACGACCGCCACCTTGCCGGTGTCGCTGTCGGTAAATCGCGCCACGATGGCGTAATCGCGATAGATGTTGGTAGCCATCTGCACGCCGCGGTCGACGCTCCAATTCGACCGCCCGGGCGAGGTGCTGTCGGCAATCCAAAGATGTGTCATGTCGCCATCGTTGGCAAAGTGATAGCGAAGAGAGTTGGTGAGACGCAGCGTCCAGGCGTTGTCGTAGGCTCCCACAAACACCGTTGGCCCACGTCGGAGATCATCAAGAGTGGAGGCGCCCTCGCCCTTGAGTGTGTATTGCTTGCCGCTGGACTGAAGGACGCCGGCGACCTTGATCGTGGCGCTCAGATCGTCGATCACGACGGCTGTCAGAGTATCGTTCAGCTCGACCTGGCGCGATGGCTGCGAAGCGTCGCGCAATGCAATCACCGAGTACTCGTTCTGGTCGGCAATGCAGAGCAGGACCGGATCGTTTGTGCGGATCAAGGGCTGCCAGAACTCGTCGAATCCCGAGCGGTGCATTCGCTGCCATAGCCAAATCGATCCCAGCGCCACCATCCCCGCGGCAACCACGACCACCGCGAGTGCAAGCAGCCAATGAGACCGGACGTGCGTCACTGGCGGGGCCACTTGCACCGGCGGTGTGGTGGCAACTGCATCGATCTCCGGCAAGCCCAAATCGTCGCCGTTCCTGGCGCGGTGAAACCGGGGAATATAGGAGCCCGACGGCAGGCTGATGCGCAATTCCTCCTCGTGCGCAGCATCCTGGTAATACTGTGCCATCCGCTTGCGGATTTCGGCTGCTGTCACGCGGACAATGGGGTCGGCTGCCGTATCATAGGCGGCATCGCGTCCGAAAATCTCAATGCCGATGGTCCGTTCCTTTATGTTTTCGGAGTCTCCTGCCAGGGTATGCTCGACCACGAAGCGCAGGAAGTTTGGCAGCCGCTTGCTGTGGCTGAAATAGGGGCTCGCAAACAAACGCCCGAGCTGTTCTTCGATCGCCTGTTTTGCTGCCGTGCTCACGCCGTACTGGCCCGCAGGAGTTTCAGTCATACCTGATCCCAACCGGAAGCGATTATAACTCGCTTTAACTTTTCGTCCCTATCCTGATTGCAGCGCGGATTGCAAATGTCTGAGACCAATGGATATAGACAGAGGATTTACCTGATAAGAGATTCGCACTTTCCGTAAAGAACTGTCTAATCGCACCGTAAAGACCTTAACAGTTTCTCAATCGAAATGCCTAGAATGGTCTCCGCTATCTGGTTACCCGTGGCGATGGACTCGAACGGTTCGGCTTGTCGGCCCGTGGAATTTGTCCGTTCAGGGAAAAGAGCAACAGGAGGCTTCACATTGAAGATGAATCAAATATCAAGGTCTCGCTGGTACTGGAGTGGACTCGCAATTCTGCTTGTCGTGATGGCGAGCATCACTCCCCGGTGCAACTCCCAAATTGCAACAACAACGGCATCGCTCTCCGGGACGGTCACTGATCCCTCGGGAGCTGTCGTCCCCGGCGCCCTTGCGACGCTGTCGAGTTCGGAAAACGGCGTGACACGGGAGTTTAAGACAGATACCGCCGGCCGGTATGCATTCAGCCAGTTGCCGCCGTCAACCTACATCCTGACGGTGAAAATGCAGGGCTTTCAGATTTACAAGCAGACCGGAATCGCTCTTGATGCCGCCCTGACCGCCACGCAAAATGTAGTTCTGACTGTCGGAACTGAATCCCAAACGGTCACCGTGGCGGCTGACGCATCCGCATTAAATACCGATAACTCCAACGTTGCTGCGAGCCTCGATGCCAAGCAGATCGTGGAGCTGCCGCTGAACGTGCGCAACATTTATGGCCTGGCTACGCTCAACTCTTCCGTGCAAAACACTTCGGAAGGGCAGCTGCTCCTGGGCGGTGGTAGCAACACCACGGACACTGCGGATCAGGACATCTCGTTCATGAACTTCGCTGGCGGCTTCTTTGGAACGACGGCCTTCCTGGTGGACGGATCGTGGGATACCGACACTGAGTGGGGCGGGGTCATCTTTGTCCCCGGCGTCGACGCGGTTCAGGAGTTCAAAATCCAGAACAACTCCTTCACAGCTCAGTACGGGTGGAGCACAGGCAACGTGGTCAATGTCGTTACCAAGTCGGGAACGCGTGACTTCCACGGTTCGGCATACGAGTTCTATTCCAACAACAACTTCAATGCCCTCAATTACTTCCAATCACCCGGCAGTTGCCAGGGTCTGCTCAACACCAACCTCTGCACCTTTAGCCGCAACCAGGTTGGCGGAACTGCCGGAGGCCCGCTGTACATTCCAGGCCTGTACCGACAGCGTGACAAGACTTTCATCTTTGGCCTCTACGAGCACTTTCACGCCAATACGCCTTCGCCCTCTGAATACACCGTGCCAGACACCAACTTCCTGGCCGGCAACTTCTCCGAGCAGCTGTCAACTACTTCAGCGGGCACCGACGCTCTTGGCAGACCCATCTATAACGGTCAGATCTACGATCCGCGAAGTGGTCACGCCATCAAGGCTGGGCAAGTGGATACCAAGTCATCTGCCAATCCGTATGGGACTGGCTTGACGGCTACGCAGACTGGCTACATCCGCAACCCGATTCCAGGAAATATTCTGAGCAACCTCGCCGGCTATACGCCCGATCCTGTTGGCGCCAAGCTGCTCAGCTATTTTCCGGCGGCGAAAACGCCAGGCAATGTGCCCAACAACC
>CAZANC010000141.1:0-9036 GCA_964486495.1 uncultured Occallatibacter sp. | reverse complement strand
TTTCGCAGGTAGCTCCGCCTTCTGCTGCCTGCACCATGCGGCCTCTCCAAACTGGAGGGGCCGTTTTTTTCAGACATCTCTCCTTCGCAGGTTGCCCTTACAGACGACTCCGGGGTCGCGATTTCTTGAGGAAATCGCGACTTGAGACCTGGGACTCGAAACATCCTCGAAGGAGAGATGTTTTGAGCCGTTTGACGATTTGAAGCGTCTTTTAGAGTGGGACGTCACCGTGGTTGCAGACGGGAGTGACCCTTTCGAGAGTGACTGCCGGAGCATTCAGGTGCAAAAGGTTTGTTGCCTATCCTGGGGCGGCGATGGATGATTGAATAAGACCGCAACAAATGGGCGAAAATGGCGTTTAAGCAATTGAAGGCCGGCCAGAAGATGAAATAAGAGAGGCCGGGTGGTGCTGAGACCGGAGGCGACTCCGGGTTCCAGTCCGGGCAAGACGAGGACGGGCCAGCACAAGGAGGATTTCATGAAGAAGCTCTGGTTGGTTCTGTTGGCAACGCTTGTGGTACTCCCGTTCGCTGCTGTCCCAGCGAACGCCCAGGTCGGAATAGGCGTCGGCGTCGGGCCGGCAGTGGTTGCTCCCGGATATTACGCCGATTACGGTCCCCCGGATTGCGAGTGGGGCTACTACTCGTATTACCCCTATGCCTGCGCCCCCTACGGCTATTACGGTCCTGACTGGTTCTACGGCGGCCTCTTTATCGGCGTCGGCCCCTGGTACCACTGGGGCTGGGGCGGCAGATATGGCTACGGCTATCGTGGCGGCTACGGCTACCGTGGCGGATACGGCTACGGCGCACGCGGAGGCTATGCTGGTCGCGGTTATACCGGCGGCGGACGTGGCTACGTAGGCGGCGGTGCACGCGGCTACAGCGGTGGCGGCGTTGCGCACAGTTATAGTGGCGGCGCGCGCGGTGGATTCAGCGGCGGCGGTGGCTATCACGGCGGCGGCGGTGGCGGCGGCTTCCATGGTGGAGGCGGCGGCGGCCACGGCGGTGGTGGTGGACATCGGTAAACGACACCGGTAATACCGGCTTACGGCGGACAATTGAAGTTCCGCTGATGGATGACAAAGTCCGCTTGCTTCGGCAGGCGGGCTTTTTGTTTGCGCTGGAGCCGCAACGCCAGCTCCACTAACCCCGCTAACTCCGGTGCTTCCCCGCCAGTTCAGCTAGTTTGTCGGCGATCTTCTCCGCCGCCCCCGGATGCGCCTGCGTGCGCGCAGCAGCGGACATCGCGGCGAGCCGCTCCGGATCGCTGAAAAGGCCCGTGAGCACCAAGAACAAGGTGTCGGGAATCTCCAGATGGCTTTCCTCCAGCATCATTGCAGCCCCGGCGTCGACCATGGCTTCGGCGTTGCGCCGTTGGTGCTGGTCGGTCGCAGCGGCAAAAGGAATCAGCAGCGCGGGCTTGCCGGCCGCCGCTTCCTCGGCCACAGTCGATGCGCCGCTGCGCGACATGACCAAGTGTGCCCGGGCAAACTCCGCCGCCATCTTGTCGAGGAACGGGCGCACCAGCCAGCGCGCGGGGTCGGCCCCGCTGGCCTTGTAAGCCGCATGGGTGGCTTCAAAATTGCGCATTCCGCTCTGGTGCAGAACCGTGAGGCCAGGCACCGCATTGAGCAGAGACTTAATGTTGTGCGGCAAATGGATGTTGAAGAGCCGTGCCCCCTGCGAGCCGCCGAAGACAAGCAGGTGCGGCGCGTCCGACGGTGCTTCAAGCGAAAAGAACTCCTGCCGCACGGGAACCCCGGTGACTTCAGCGTTGCGGAACCATTTTGCCGCTTTCGGAAAGTTGATGGCCGCGGCCTGCACCCGCTTGCCGACGAGCCGGTTGGCCAGGCCCGGCATCGCATTCGGCTCAAAGGCCATGGTTGGAATCTTCAGCCGTAGCGCGGCGAACATCGCCGGCCCTGACGCATAACCGCCGACGCCCAGCACCGCACTCGGGCGGAATTCGCGCATCAGCTCCTTGCAATCGCCAATGCTGCGCGGCAAACGGGAGAGAGTCCGCAGCCGGGTCATGAGCGAGACGCTTTTGAGCGGGCCCACATCGATCAGCTTGAGCGGGAATCCCGCCTCAGGCACGAGGCGCGACTCCATCCCGCGAGCCGTCCCGACAAGAATGACTTCAGCCGCGTGCCGCTCGACCAGCGCGCGCGCCACGGCCAGCGCGGGAATGATGTGGCCGCCCGTGCCGCCGCCGGCAATCAAGATTTTCAATGTGGAGTTCACGGTTCGCAGTTGTCTGTGGTCAGTGTATCGCCCGCCTCCTGGCTGAGTTGGCGCAGCTCACGATCACTCGTTGGACGCGGTCAGCGGCTGGCCTGCGGAGTTTTGTTGCGAGATGGCTTTTTGAGAGCTTCTTGCGCGGCGCGGCGGCAGAAAGTGGAAGCGAACCAGGTAAATCTTTTCGCCGCGCCCATGCTTTGCGGTTTTGAGCAGGTCGAGCACGCCGAGGAATCCCGATTCGCGGGCGAGCTCGGGAGTGATGTCGGGGAAGCCGATGAGCTCAATCGAGTCGACCTCGATCTCTCCATCCTCCATGCGGTATCGCCCGCCCGCGCGCACATGCGGGCTCATCCAGATCCGAACGCTCGATGTAATTTCTCCGCGGCGAACGCGCTCGCGCAGTTTCTTCGCGAACTGCATACTGGAAGTTTACCTTGGGCAGATTCGCGCGCGGCGCGCCTGTTCCCTTGGTCCCTCGTTCCCTTGGTCCCTGCTTCTCTCACTCGGCTCGTCGCGAGATATTCAGCAGAACCCCAATCGACGCCAGCGTGCAAAACAACGAAGTGCCTCCATGCGAGATCAGCGGCAAAGGAATGCCTTTGTTGGGAACCAGCGAAAGCACAACGCTGATGTTGAAGAAGGCCTGCAGCAGAATCGTAATGGTGATGCCGAAAGCGGCCAGCCGCGCAAAGGGATCGCTGCAGCGGAACGCCGTACGCAATCCGCGGACGCCAAACAGGCCAAACAGCAGCACGATGAACATGGCCCCAACGAATCCCAGCTCCTCGGCGATGTTGGCGAAGATGAAGTCGGTCGCAGCCTCGGGCAGAAAAAACAGTTTCTGCATCCCTTCCATATAGCCGTGGCCCGTCAGCCCGCCTGTACCTACGGCAATTAGAGACTGATAGATGTGATAGCCGGCGCCCTGCGGATCGGATTCGGGATTGAGAAAGACGAGCATGCGCGCCCGCCGCCACGGAACCATGAGCAGCAACGCGGCCAGCACGGGCAACGCAGCGGCGATCGCGCCCAGAAGGACCTTCCATTCCATCCCCGCCAGCACCAGAATCATTGCCGCCACGCCCGCCAGCACCAGCGCCGTTCCCAGGTCGGGCTGCGCAGCCACAAGCACGACAAACAGGCCGGGAATGAGGGCCGCGGGCACGAGCGTCCCCTTCCAATCGCGCATCGCGTTGAGGCGCGTCTGCAAAAACCATGCCAGAAACAGCACCAGCACCGGCTTGGCGATTTCGGAGGGTTGGAGAGTGAAAAAATCGCCGAAGCGAATCCAGCGATGCGTGTGGTGCGAGCCGGGCATGAGGAAGACAAGCACCAGCAAGACGGTCGTAATCGAGAGGGCGGGATAGATAAAGCGCGGCGAGTTGTAGCGGCTCACGTCCACGTGCATCAGCACCAGCATTGCCACCACGCCCACTGCGGCCCAAACGGCCTGCGTCAGGATGAAGGTGTAGGCCGAGTGGTACTTTTCCTGATCGACGACGGCTGAAGCCGAGAAGACCATCACCAGCCCGGTGACCACCAGCACCAGCGTGGTGAAGAACAGCCATTTGTCAACGCCAACTCGCTTCGCCATGTTTCTCTCAGCCGATCCTCTAATCCCTCAACCCGCTTCTGCCTGTTGCCACTCCCCGCACGACTGAAAGTCGTGCCCTCTTACAAAACGCGCCCACGGCGCCTACGCGTTCTGCTTTGCCTTCCAATCTTTCTGATCCGCGACAAGCTGCTTGAACACGCGCCCGCGCTGCTCGTAGTTCTCAAACTGATCGAAGCTGGAGCAGGCCGGCGCCAGCAGCACCACTTCGCCGGGCCGAGCGGCAGCAACCGCGGTGCCTACCGCGTTGGCCAGTGTCTCGCACGAATGGATTGGCGCCACGCCGCGCAGATGCGATTCGATCTTGGCCGCCGCCGCGCCGATGGTGTAGATGGCGCGAACCCGCTCGCGCAGCAAAGGCGATAGCGTCGTATAGTCCGAATTCTTGTCCTTGCCGCCCAGAATCAAATGAATGCCCCCCGGAAACGAAGCCAGAGCTTTCGCGGTTGCATCCACATTCGTAGCCTTCGAGTCGTTGTAGAACTCAACGCCATTGATGGTGGCCACGTATTCCAGGCGATGCTCCACCGCATGAAATTTCTCAATGGCGCGGGCGATCACAGCGGGGGTCACGCCGGCCAGCCGCGCCGCGCACACTGCTGCCAGCACATTTTCCACGTTGTGCTCGCCCTTGAGCGAAATCTTCGCGAGCGGCAAGATGGTCTCGATCGCCGCTTCCGGCCCCGCATTCGATGCTGACCGGTAGACTATGGTCCCGTTCTGCGCCCACGCGCCCCGGCTCACCTCGTGCTTCGCTGAAAACCAATAAACAGGCGCGTGCGAGCGCGCTGCAGCCTCGGCGGTGCGGGCATTGTCAGCGTTCAGCACGACGCTGTCGTTTGTATCCTGCACGGCAAAGATGCGCTCCTTGGCCAGCGCATAGTTCTCAAAGGTTCCGTGCCGGTCCAGGTGATCGGGCGTGATGTTCAGGATCACCGCGATCTTTGGGTGGAATTCTTCCGTGCTCTCCAGTTGGAAGCTCGAAACTTCAAGAACCGACCAGGTGTCGTCCGTGCTTTCTTCGATCACGCCCACTACCGGCAGACCGATGTTACCGGCAACCAGCGTGGAATAGCCGGCCTCTTTCAGAATCTCGCCCGCCAGCGCGGTCGTTGTCGTCTTCCCATTCGATCCCGTGATGGCCAGAATCTTGCCCTTGAGGAATCGTGCTGCCAGTTCCAGTTCGCCGATGACCGGGCGGCCGAAGTTCCTGGCCTGCACCAGCTCCGGGGTATTCAGCGGCACGCCGGGGCTCACCACAATCAGGTCCTGACGGCGGAAGGTCAGGAGTCCGTGCCCGCCCGCCTCCACCATGATCCCCTCGTCGAGCAGCGCCGGAATCTCCTTGGCGAGCGACTCGGCCGAGCGAATATCGGAGACCGTCACCTGCGCGCCCTTGTGGCGCAAAAACAGCGCCGCCGCCAACCCCGACTTTCCCAGGCCCACGACCAGAACCTTTTTGCCCTTCAATTCCATCATTTGTTCCTAACGCCGCCGCGACAACTTCATTGTGCACCGCGCCGCGTGCGTAGCGGGCGGCTGCTAGCGCAATTTCAGGGTAGTGAGTGCAAACAATGCAAACACCAGAGCGCCGATCCAGAAGCGCACGATCACCTTCGACTCGCTCCAGCCCAACTGCTCGAAGTGGTGGTGCAGCGGCGCCATCTTGAAAATTCGCTTCTTGCGCAACTTGTAGCTGCCCACCTGCAAGATCACCGAGACCGCTTCCAAAATGAAGATTCCGCCGATGAACGGCAGCAGCAACTCCTGCCGGATGATGATGGCCACGGTGCCGATGGCGCCGCCCAGCGCCAGGGAGCCGACGTCGCCCATGAAGATCTCCGCCGGATGCGCGTTGTACCAAAGAAATCCGATCGACGCGCCCACCATCGATCCGCAGAAGACCGTCAGCTCGCCCACCATGGGCATGCGCTGCAGTTCCAGGTATTCGGCAAAGACAGCGTGGCCGCTGACGTAAGTGAGCACAGCCAGTGCACCGGCGGCGATGATGGTGCAGCCGATGGCCAGCCCGTCCAGGCCGTCGGTCAGGTTCACTGCGTTCGACGTGCCTACCAGCCAGAGCACGACCCACAGTACGAAGGGCACAAACGCGAAGAGGGCCATGTGCGGCAGCGTCACCGGCCAGCCGTGCCACAAGAGATCGGGGTGCAGGCTCTTGATAAAGGGCACGGAAAGCCGCGTGGAAAACACATCGAATTGGTCCAGCACGATCAGCGCTACTGCCACCATCACGCCGGCCAGCCCCTGCCAAAGCAGCTTTGCCCGCACCGTCAATCCCAGGCTGCGCCGCTGCACCACTTTGATGTAGTCGTCTGCGAACCCGATCGCGCCGTACGCCAGCGTGGAGAAAACCACGACCCAAACGAACGGATTTGCCGGGTCCGACCACAGCACGGTGGGCAGCAGAATGGCGATGCAGATGAGCACGCCTCCCATGGTCGGCGTTCCCGTCTTCTTCATGTGCGATTGAGGCCCGTCCTCGCGCACAAACTGGCCGATCTGAAACTCCCTCAGCTTCTGAATCACGTACGGCCCGATGCAGAGCGCGATCAGCAGCGCGGTGAGCGAGGCAAAGACGGTACGAAAAGTCAGGTAGCGGAAGATCCGGAACGGGTGAAAGAACGGAAACAGCTTTTCGTAGAGCAGCCAGTAAAGCAAGGAGCCTCCCAAGCCGGATTGAGGCGGGGTTTCAGGTCGATTCTACAAGGCAGAGGCAAGGACGTTGGATTGCGCCGTGCGGTACGTAACCAGATTCTGCACTAACCCAAACCAAGGAAGACGGCGAGCGAGCGATCAACGGCCTTGAGTGTTCGCAATTCCAATTCGCCAAAAGGCGCGCCGGCTTTGTCACGCGGAATCGTGTGCGCCTTGTCCACCATAATCTGCGAAGGTGCTCGAAGACCGTTCTTCGGCGAAGGATTGACGGCGATTCGAAACGTCTCGATTGGCCGCAGCTCAGTGGTGACAGGCAAAATCGTTACCGAGGGATGTCGCGCGAAAAGATCCGATTGAATGACCAGAGCCGGCCGCGGCTTACCGTAGGCTCCCGCCAATACGACGGGGACCAGGTCGCCGCGTTTCATACCCAGCCGTCCGTGTCGGCAACTTCAGCGATCCATGCGAGGGTTTCGGCCTCGAGCGGATCGTTGGCCAGCGAAAGGGATTCGCCCTCGCACTTCTTGCGGAAACTCTCCGAGGATGTGTTCGGCAGCCAAAGCTGCACTGGTCTCAAGCCGGCGGCGCGGAGTTGCTCGCGGTGCTTGCGGACGCGTTGTGTGATTGAAGAACCCATGGCGGACCGTCCGTTACATGAAACATTGTACTCCGATTCAGCGTTTCATGCAACATCCTACCCCAGAAAACAGATCGGAAGGTTGCCGCAGATGATGAGATATGGCATGATATATATCATGAGGCGGAAGATGGCACAGGCTGAAAAAGCGCGCGTTTTCATGAGCGGACGGAGTCAGGCTGTCCGCATCCCTGCCGAGTACCGCTTCACGTCGAAGGAAGTCTACATTCGCCGCGACGCGCAAAGCGGGGACGTGATCCTGTCGCAGGCGCCGGACAGTTGGGACGAGGTGTATGCCGCCCTGGACAAGGCCGGGTTTCCGGATGACTTCCTGGCCGACCGCAACCAGGGCCCGCTTCAAGACCGCGACGAGCTATGAGCCGGCTCTATATGCTCGACACCAATAGCGTCAGCTATATCCTCAAAAGCAAATCTCCCGCAGCCAGGGCCCGGCTTGCGGCGCTGGGAGCCGATGAAGTCGCCTGTATTTCCATCGTCACGGAATTTGAGCTGGAATTTGGCCTCGCCAGGAACCCAAACGCCCAAAACCTTCGCCACGCAATTCGCTGGTTCCTCGCCCGCATCCAGGTTCTGCCTCTCGGTTCTGCCGAGGCCCGTGCTTATGGCCAGTTGCGCGCGCAACAGGAAGCAGCGGGGCGGCCTCTCGAAAGCATGGACATGCTGATTGCCGCACATGCCATCGCTGTTGGCGCAACCCTCGTCACCGGAGATAAGGTCTTTGACTCTGTTTCAGGGCTTGCAGGGAGAGAGAACTGGGCAACGGATCTGATAACCCAGCCTCCAGCTAAAAGCTAAGAGCTAAAGGCTCGCCTTTCGCTACCGCGTCTTCGCCACTTCCTCCACCGTTACCGGATCGAGGAACGGCATTGCCGCGCGCAGTTTCTTGCCGACGATCTCGACGGGGTGCTTTGCCTCCGCCTCGCGGAAGGCCAGAAACTCCTTCTTTCCCGAGTTCTGATCGGCGAGGAATTTCTTCGCGAACGTCCCATCCTGAATCTCGGCGAGAATCTGCTTCATCGCCTTCTTGCTCTCGGCGCCGATCACGCGCGGCCCCGAAACGTAATCGCCGTATTCGGCGGTGTCCGAGATCGAGTAGCGCATGTAGGCGAGGCCGCCGCGATAGATCAGGTCGACGATCAGCTTGAGCTCGTGCAGGACTTCAAAGTAGGCGCTCTCGGGCTGATAGCCGGCTTCCGTGAGAGTCTCATAGCCGGCCTTGATAAGCGCGCTCACGCCGCCGCACAGCACAGCCTGCTCGCCGAAGAGATCGGTCTCGGTCTCCTCCTTGAAAGTCGTCTCCAAAGCTCCCGCGCGTGTGCAGCCGATGCCCTTGAGGTAGCTGAGCGAGAGAGCGTGTGCGTTGCCTGTCGCGTCCTGGTGGACGGCGATGAGGCCGGGCACGCCGCCGCCTTCAACGAAAACTTCACGCACGCGATGGCCCGGCGCCTTGGGCGCGGCCATGCCCACGTCGATGCCCGCTGCCGGCACAATCGTCTTGAAGTGGATGTTGAAGCCGTGGGCAAACATGACCAGCTTGCCCGCGCTCAAGTTCGGCCCGATCTCCTCGGCATACAATTTGGCCGCGGTTTGATCGGGAACGAGCACCATCACGACGTCGGCCCATTTTGTGGCCTCGGCAACGGTGGTCACTTCGAGACCGGCCTTCTGCGCCTTGGCAATCGATTTGGAGTTCGCCGCCAGGCCCACCTTTACCTGCACGCCCGAATCCTTGAGGTTGAGGGCATGCGCATGTCCCTGCGATCCGTAGCCAATGATGGCCACTTTCTTCGCCTGGATCAAGCTGAGGTCGGCATCGTGATCGTAATAAGTTTTTGCCATGATTTTCC
>CAZANC010000140.1:0-9119 GCA_964486495.1 uncultured Occallatibacter sp. | reverse complement strand
CGATTTGGGGGACGGGCGCGCGCAAGTGGATTTTTGCCGAGGATCCGGACCGGGATAAAGTGGAGAGCGTTTTGGCCGGGCGGTTGTATGAGGTGCAGGTGCTGGCCGATAAGACGCTGTGGACGGATCGGCCGCGGTTGGTCGACAGCTACCAATTCAAGGATACGAGTTCGCCGCGCTGAGATGAGGCTCTCTGCGTAAGGTCTGCGAGACTCACAAGTCGGCGGCGCGCATTTTTCCGCCGGGTAACAGCTCGAAGACGCGGCCGCGCCACAGGATGCGGTTGCCTGCGTAGCTGGCGGCCCAAAAACAAAAACCCATGAAATCGCGGATGGGGTAGAGCGCGAGCAGGCCGAACCAGCTTGTGTCGCCGACGACTGAGCGGCCTACGGCGATGGAGAGGGCGAGGCGCGTGGCGATGGCCCATGCGAGAAGAGCAAAACCCCACAGCGGATGGCCGAGCCAGGCTGCCGCAACGAGCGCGAGAAGGCCGAAGGGCACGCTGAAGGTGAGCGCTTCGCCGAGGTGGCCTTTGGGTCGCGAAAAGCGCGTGGACTTCATCCAGCGGATTTGGTGTTTGAGCGAACCGGCGAGATTCGAATGCAGGACCATGTGGTCGATGGCGTGGTGGCTGAGGGCGACGGTCTGGCCGAGCTTGTGGGTCTGGTTGCCAAGGACAAAATCGTCAGCGCAGTAGTCGGCGGTGATGCGGAAGCCGCCCATCCGGCGGATCGTTTCGCGGCGGAAGGCCATGGTGGGGCCGAGTGTGAACTTCATGCCCTCCATAGCGCGAGCGGCAAGGACACCGGACGACATTTCAACGGACATTCCGACGGCCTCGAGGCGCGCCCAGAGACTGCCCCAGATCCGATTTTGGGCGGCAACGCCGCGATAGAGGCAGCACATGCCGCCGACGCGCTCGTCAGCGAAGGGGAGGGCCACGGAGCGGAGGTAGTCCGGCGTGACACGGACGTCGCTGTCGGAGATGACAAAGATCTGGTGCGCGGCTTCGGCGGCCATTTTTTCGAGCGAGATGACTTTGTCGTTGATGTAGTCTGGTTGGCCGCCAGTGGATAGGAACTTGACGGGAATGTTGGGGTGGCGCGAGGCGACGCGGCGGGCGGTGACGAGGCCGGCGTCATCGGAGTCGCGGGCGCAGAAGAGGATTTCGGATGCGGGATAGTCCTGCGTGAAAAAACTGTCGAGGTAGACTTCGAGGCCGGGATCGGCTCCGTGGAGAGGCTTGAAGAGCGAGAGCGGTGGGGTGAAGCCGGGACGCACGGCGAGTGCGGCGAGGGCGTTCCGGCGTTCGCGCAGAAAGGCGGGGATGGACCACAGAACGATGCCGGCGAAGACCGTGGAGGTGATGAGGCCGAAGAGGGCGAGCGCGAGAAGGACGTACGGCATGCTCGTAACAGCATAAAGGGAAAGGCGGGCGGAGAGGAGAGGGGGAACCAAAGGCGGGGACCGAGGGACCAAAGGGACCAAGGGAGCGAGGGAGCGGGTCTGCGACCTTGCGAGTTAATAAGTGGCAGGTCTGGAGACCTGCACGACAGCTGGTGAGGAGACCGGAGCTACAGATGAGCTATGGTTTGCGCGTTGCCGGAGGGCGCGGCGGGGCAACCGGCTTGCGAATAGGGACGATGGCCGCGGAGGAGCCCGGCGCGGCCTGCTGGAAGCGCGCGAACATTTCGGTGCGCACGTATTCGACGAAGCCCTGCATCTGGCGGTTCATCTCTTCCATGCGCTCGCGCATTTGGAGGATGATCGCGATGCCGGCGATGTTGACGCCGAGGTCGCGGGCGAGGTTGAGGATGAATTCGAGGCGCTCGAGGTCTTCATCGGTGTAGAGGCGCGTGTTGCCCTCGGTGCGCGAGGGCTTGAGCAGGCCTTCGCGCTCGTAGAGGCGCAGCGTTTGGGGATGGATCTCGTACATCTCAGCCACGGCCGAGATCATGTAGGCGCCTTTGGATTTGCGTTTTGTGGCCATCGTACTTTCTCCAATCAGCCTAGCCTATCCATGTTTGAGCCTGCCGTTTCTTCCGCGTGAATCTTACAACTTGTCGAACAGCGTCTTGCGCGGGTCGTCGGGATTGAGTTTGGCGAGCTCGCGCATGATCTCGCGGCTGCGCTCGTCGTTCAAGTGCGGCACGGCGACCTCGACGGTGACGATCTCGTCGCCGCGCTGACCGGGATGCGAAGCGCTCTCAACGCCGCGCTCCCTCATGCGCAGCTTTTGCCCGCTCTGCGTGCCGGGCGGAATCTTGAGCTGGGTGCGACCGTCGATGGTAGGAACCTCAACCTTGGCGCCGAGCGCGGCTTCAGCAACGGTGATGGGGACGGTGAGCTGAATGTCGTCGCCGACGCGCGTGAAGACCGGATGCGTGCCGGTGCGCACAATGAGGAAGAGATCGCCGGCGGGACCGCCGTTGATGCCGGCATTGCCCTTGCCCTGCAGGCGAATCCGCTGGCCGTCGCGCGTGCCCGCTTTGATGCGAAAATCGACGGTTTCAGAACGCGTGATGGCGCCCTCGCCGTGGCAGGTGGGGCAGTCGCTGGAGGCGTGACCGGTGCCGTTGCAGCGAGGGCAGGTGATGTTGAACTTCATGCGGCCGCCCATCTGCGTGACCTGGCCGGTGCCGTGGCACTCGGAGCACTCGGTGCCGCCGGTGCTCGCCTGGCCGTGGCAGGAGGGGCAGGTTTCCTGGCGGTTGATCTGGATGCGCGCCTGGCCGCCGCGAATGGCGGTCCAGAAGTCGACTGTAGCCTGGTATTCGAGGTCGGTGCCGGGTTGCGGGCCGCGAGGCTGCGGGTGCTGCTGCGCGCCGGAGAAGATGCCGGAAAAAATGTCTTTGAAGCTGCCAAAGCCGCCGGCGCCGGCCCCCTGCGGTGATTGATGCCCCATTCCGCCTTCAAAGCCGGAGAAGTCGAAGCCGCCGAAGTCGACGGGGGGCTGCGTGCCGGAGCGCTGCTGCCGCGCATAGGCCTCGGCCTGCGCGGGGTCGATTTGATCGGAGTAGAAGCCGACCTGGTCGTAAACCTTGCGCTTCTTCGCGTCGCTCAGGACGTCGTTGGCCTCGGAGATTTCCTTGAACTTTTCTTCGGCGCGCTTGTTGTTGGGATTGACGTCAGGGTGGTACTTGCGCGCGGCTTTGCGGAAGGCCTTGCGAATCTCATCCGGCGTGGCCGTCTTTTTGACGCCGAGCGTTGCGTAATAGTCTTTGTTGGTGGTGGTGGCCATCGGTGCTTTCTTATCTCACAGCGTATCTGTTTCCTTGCAATTATCACAGCGGCAAGCGGGCGAACTCACTTAACATCTCGTAATCATTTCTCAGTGAATTCCCAATTGGCGCCCGGTTCAGTTTTCATCGGTCATCGATTCTAAGCTCTTAAGGCTTTCGTTGCCGTGGCACCGCACTTTTCGGTTCTTCCCATCGAGTGCGAATTGCCAGAACGCCACTCCTGCAAGAACTTCGACGCAATCGAACCCATCCGAAGTGGGAGCGTCGTGCAGAAAAACCTTCCACAGTCCCCCGCCGCTCATCCCACCAAGTGACTGGGGAGGCGGCAGGAATGAGGCATTGAAGTTCACGTCACACAAGTCCCATAGTTCGCCAGTCTGCGAGCTTAGGAATCCGACCTCGGCTCCGATATGCTCGACGCTCGCATGATTTTGGGTAAATACTCCAGTGCAACCCGGAACGCCCATCAGGAACCAAGTCTGTAGAGAGTTCCCAGGGGGTGGAGTGGGCTCATCGGTCGAGAGATTATAGAAGACCTTGGACGCTTTGATTGCTCCAACATACACGTCAGGGATTCGTAAGAGCACAATGTCAGGACCACTCTCCGTCCACGAAACTCCCGGTACCGGCCCTATCGGGACGACATCGCCGATGTCAATTAGGTGGCGATGGTCGACGACTTCTCTTAACGTTACGCCAAGTTGATTGGAGACCTTCAGTACCTCCTGCCAGACATGTCGTGCGGTGAGGACGTAATGAATCCCGCGAATTTGCACGAGCGTGCCGCTCCCGGCCAAACTCAGGGCATCGCCTTGAGGTGACACCTTGACCGCAAAGAGCCCGACCGAGTACATGCCGATCGCTCGTACGATCCGGAGACGTTTCTGCTCAGACGCAACGTCCTCGCTTTTAAGGAAGGACTCAATTTCGTCAAGGTTCACGATATTCGCCCCCGGCAATCTCTTCCGCGGATAGAGTTTAGAGTGAGGGACGACGAGCAGCCAACCCCAACACTCCGACGTTTATCCATGCCGATCTCAAGGCGCAAAAAACGAAGACGCGCCAAAGATGGGGCGCCCGTCGTTTAGCCCTTGATTCGCTGCGCAGCTAGCAACTCATCCGGATCGAATCCAAGGCGGGCAAGCTCCTCTGCGGTGAAAACGCAGAAGTCTTTGCTATTTGCTAACAATTCAATTGCGTTGCCAGCTTCAGCTTGCTCGATAAGGTTGTCGACAATCCTCTGCTCTCCGCCGTATGCGAATTCAATCAACTTCCGAGTTTGCACTGTGCTGAATCTAGCTTCTGCGGTCAACTCGGTGGATGTATTCCTAGCGATCACGCGTTCGTACTTGAGGCCGTTTGTTGAGGCGTCCTCAAGTACGACTGTGTACAGGTCGATGGGCCGATTCGAGACCATTGGGTCCTCCTTCTACTTGACTCAACTATCTCTTTCTGGTTCAGCTACTTCTTGTCGTCGACATCGACGTACTCGGCGTCGATGACTTCGCCTTCCTTCTTGGCTTCGCCGGCTGTGGGCCCGGCGGTGCTGCCGTCCGAAGGGCTGCCCGGCGCAGCGCCCTGAGTAGAGCTGGCTTTGTAGAGCGCCTCTGCCAGCTTGTGGCTGGCCTGGGTGAGCTTCTCGTGCGCGGACTTCATTTCAGAGGTCGAAGGCGAGCCTTCGAGCGTCTTCTTGGCGTCGGCGAGGGCCGATTCGACCTCGGTCTTGTCGGCGGCCTGCACCTTTTCGCCCGAGTCCTTGAGCATCTTCTCGATGTTGTAGACGAGGCCGTCGAGGGAGTTGCGAGCCTCGATCTCCTCGCGCTTCTCCTTGTCCTCGGAGGCGTGGGCGTCGGCTTCTTTGGCCATCTTCTCGACTTCTTCCTTCGACAGACCGGAGCTCGAAGTGATGGTGATGCGGGTGTCTTTGCCGGTGGCGTTGTCCTTCGCAGTCACGTTGAGGATTCCGTTGGCATCGATGTCGAAGGTGACCTCAATTTGCGGAATGCCGCGCGGCGCGGGCATGATGCCGCCGAGCTTGAACTTGCCCAGGGTGCGGTTTTGTCCCGCCATCGGCCGCTCGCCCTGAAGAACGTGGACCTCGACTTCGGTCTGACTGTCGGCAGCCGTCGAGAAGGTTTCGGTCTTCTTGGTGGGGATGGTGGTGTTGCGCGGGATCATCGGCGTAGCCACGCCGCCCAGCGTCTCGATGGACAGGGTGAGAGGAGTGACGTCGAGGAGCAGAAGATCCTTGACGTCGCCGGTGAGCACGCCAGCCTGTACGGCAGCGCCAATGGCAACGACTTCATCGGGATTGACGCCACGATGCGGTTCGCGGCCGAAGAGCTTCTTGACCAACTCCTGAATGCGCGGCATGCGCGTCTGTCCGCCGACGAGAACGACTTCGTTGATCTGGCTGACGGTGATGCCGGCATCGGACAATGCCTTCTTGCAGGGCTCGACAGAGCGCTCGACAAGATCCTCGACCAACTGCTCCAGCTTGGCGCGCGTGAGCTTGCGGACCAGGTGCTTGGGTCCAGAGGCGTCAGCGGTAATAAACGGCAAATTGATTTCGGTTTCGACGGTGGTGGAAAGCTCGATCTTGGCCTTTTCCGCGGCGTCTTTCAGGCGCTGCAGTGCCATCTCGTTGCCCTTTGACGTGAGGTCGAGGCCGTGCTCGGCCTTGAATTCGGAGATGAGCCATTCGACGATGCGCTGGTCGAGGTTGTCGCCGCCAAGGTGGGTGTCGCCATTGGTCGACTTGACCTCGATGACGCCCTCGCCGACTTCGAGGATGGAGATATCGAATGTGCCGCCGCCGAAGTCGTAGACGGCGATGGTCTCGTCCTTCTTTTTGTCGAGGCCGTAAGCCAACGCGGCCGCAGTGGGCTCGTTGACGATGCGCTTGACATCGAGGCCGGCAATCTTGCCGGCGTCCTTGGTGGCCTGACGCTGGGCATCGTTGAAGTAGGCCGGAACGGTGATGACAGCCTCAGTGACCGACTCGCCGAGGTAGGCTTCGGCGGACTTCTTGAGCTTTTGCAGGATCATGGCGGAGATCTCGGGCGGGGTGTACTCCTTGCCCTGGGCAATGACGCCCACGTGGTCGCCCTGCTGGACCACCTTGAAGGGGACCATCTTCATTTCGTCGCTCACCTCGTTGTAGCGGCGACCCATGAAACGCTTGATGGAGAAGATGGTGTTCTCAGGGTTGGTGATGGCCTGGCGCTTGGCCACCTGGCCGACGAGGCGCTCGCCGCTCTTGGTGAAGGCGACGATGGAGGGGGTTGTGCGCGCACCCTCCTCATTTGCAATGACTTTCGGTTCGCCGCCTTCCATGACGGCGACGCACGAGTTGGTGGTACCGAGGTCGATTCCAATCATTTTAGCCATGTTTTATTCCTGCCTTTGGAGTCAATCTGACGGGATAGGATGCCAGATTGAGTGAGATATTGTCAACTAATATGATGAGATTATCGTCAGTTGGATGCAAATTTGGGCGGAATTTCGGGATTGGGAGGGGGTTGTGGGGGTGGGAACCGGCAGGGCTAACTTGGGAAGGCTCGAGGCTAGCGGCCGACGGCGGCAAGGGCGGCGGTGAGGACGTCTTCCGGCTCGGGGCGGACGCGGAAGTCGGCGAAGGCCTGGGCGTAGAGGACGCGGCGGTCGCGGGCGAGGACGTAGGTGGCGGGGAGGATCAGGCGCCAGGTTTGATCGCCATTGACGAAGGGGATGTTGACGAGGATGGAGCGGTAATAATCGCGGTGGTATTGGGGGATGGTGTAGGCGAGGCCGAATTGCTCGGCCAGGGTGCAGCCGGGGTCGGTGAGAACGGGAAACGGGAGCGAGTGCTGGCCGACCATGAAGTCGCTCTGGCGGCTGGTTTGCGGGCCGATGGCGGCAAGAAGCGCGCCGGATTCGCGAAGGCGGGGGTAGAGGTCGCGCCAGGCCTCTAGCTCGGTGACGCAGTAGGCGCACCAGCGGCCGCGAAAGAAGTTGAGGACCAGGGGGCCGAGGGCAAGGAGGTCGGCTGAGCGGACGGGGCGGCCGGAAGCGTCGGGGAGGGTGAATTCGGGAGCGACGGCGCCGACGGGGAGGATTTTTTCTTCGATGCCGGAGGCAAAGAGCTCGGCGACAGCGCGCTCGCTGACGGCCATGCGCTCAGGCTGGACGAGGTTGCGCGTGTTGGCGGTGATCTCGTCGAGTTGGTCCTGGAGGGCGGTCATGGAATTCTCAGGTTAACGCAGGTCCGATACAGCGAGAGTGATCGACGGCACGATTCTTTCTTGTTGCGCGGCTTGCGGTTTATCGCCCGAAGCGCTGCTTGCTGCCGAGGCCCATGCCACTTAGGCCGCCGCGCATCATGCTTTTGGCGAGGCCGCCGCGGCCTACTTGCTTGAACATTTTGGCCATTTGGGCGTACTGGCGGAGGAGCTGGTTGACCTCCTGCACGCTGGTGCCGCTGCCGGCGGCGATGCGCTTGCGGCGCGCGCCGGAGATGATTTCGTGGTTGCGGCGCTCGCGGGGCGTCATGGAGTTGATGATGGCCTCGAGGCGAACGAATTGCTTTTCGTCGACCTGGCCAGCTGCTTGCTGCATGCCGGCGAAGGGGCCGACGGAGGGAAGCATCTTCAAAATCGATTCCATTGACCCGAGCTTTTTGATCTGGCGCAACTGATCGCGGAAGTCTTCAAGCGAGAAGCCGTCGCCGAGGAGGGCTTTCTTGGCGAGCTCCTCGGACTTTTTGCGGTCGAGCGTGGATTCAGCTTTCTCAATGAGCGAGAGCATGTCGCCCATGCCGAGGATGCGGCCGACGATGCGATCGGGATGGAAAGGCTCGAAGGCGTCGGGTTTTTCGCCCACGCCGATGAACTTGATGGGTTGGCCGGTGACGTGGCGGATGGAGAGCGCCGCGCCGCCGCGGGCATCGCCGTCCATTTTGGTGAGGACGACGCCGGTGAGCGAGAGGCGGGAATGAAAATCCTGCGCGGAGTTGACGGCGTCCTGGCCGGTCATGGCGTCGGCGACGAAGAGGATCTCCTGCGGGCTGAGAAGCTTTTTGAGGCTCTCCATTTCGGCCATCAAGTCCTCGTCGATGTGGAGGCGGCCGGCGGTGTCGACGATGAGCGTGTCGCAGCCCATGATGACGGCCTCGCGGCGGGCTTCTTTCGCCAAGCGCTCGACAAGAGCGGAGCCGGCGGGCTCGCCTTTCAGGTCACCTACGTAGAGACGCGAGTCGACTTGTTTGGCGACGATTTTCAGTTGTTCGCGCGCGGCGGGGCGGTAGACGTCAACCGAGACGAGCATGGGACGATGACCGCCTTTTTTAAGCCAGGCGGCGAGCTTGCCGGAAGTGGTGGTCTTGCCGGAGCCCTGCAGGCCAGCCATGAGAATGACCGTCGGCGGCTTGGAGGCGAAGTTGAAGCGCGCGGTGTCTTTGCCGAGCAGAGCGACCAGCTCGTCGCGAACGATTTTGACGACCTGTTCTGAAGGCGAGAGCGCGGTGAGGACTTCAGATCCGACGGCTTTTGCGCGGATGTGCTCGATGAGGTCGGTGACGACCTTGAGGTTGACGTCGGCTTCAAGCAGGGCGATGCGAATTTCGAGCAGGGCTTCGGCGATGTTCTCTTCAGTGAGCGTGCCCTGGCCGCGAAGGTTTTTGAAGACGCGCTGCAGTTTGTCGGTAAGGTTCTCGAACATGGGTCAGACTCAAGTTTACCGGAAGGCACTTCGTGCGGTGGGCTTTTGCTTGAGTGAATTGCATAGATCAGCGCACGAGGCGGGCGGCGCTTCGCGCGAGGTCACTAGACTGAAGTGGAGGAGTGGATGATGGCTGACGGACGCGAGGAGCGCGAAGAGCAGCGAAAGCGCCGGGAACTG
>CAZANC010000139.1:0-9133 GCA_964486495.1 uncultured Occallatibacter sp. | reverse complement strand
TGGGTCACATCCACCTGGCTCATGGAAGAGCTGGTCGAGCGCCTGGTGCGCTGGAGCCTGCATCCGGCCGATATCATCACGCATCGTTTTCCGCTGGAGCGGGCCGGCGAAGCCTACGCGCTGATGGCCTCAGGCAAATGCGGCAAAGTGGCCGTGTGCGCCGACGAAGAATTGAAATGAGCCGGGATCGAGGATAGCAACCATGACCGTCGCGCCAGGGATCACGAAACCGGACTGGAAACGCGAATTGAAAGCCTTGTTGCCGCTCTTTGGCCATCGCAACTGGATTGTGGTTGCGGACTCGGCATATCCGGCGCATTCAATGCCCGGCATCGAGACGATCGTCTCCGGCGCCGGCCAGATCGAGGTCGCTCGCGTGGTGCTCGAAGCGATCGCGGCCAGCAAACACGTTCGCGCTAATATCTATCTCGATCAGGAAATCCATTTTGTCGAGGAGGCCGAAGCGCCAGGCGTTTCGCGCTACCGCACTCAACTCGCAGAGCTGTTCAAGATCGCAAAGACAACCACTCTGCCCCATGAGCAGATCATCGCCAAACTCGACCATACGGCTCAGGTCTTTCGCGTGCTCATCATCAAAACGGAACTGACCATTCCGTACACGTCAATCTTTTTCGAACTCGACTGCGGCTATTGGAGCGCCGAAGCGGAACAGCGATTACGGCGAGCGATGGCTGCCTCCGCCACCAAGTGAGGAGCGCAGTGCCGGCTAGTATCGCGCGGAATTCAAATGGTTTGCCTGGACCAACACAGGAAAGGGAGCTTCCGAATGAAAATGAATCGCCGGGATTTACTTCAGTGGATGGGCAGCGCATGTTCTGCCTTGGCTTTGTCGAAGTTTGCACGCTCGCAACATGCGGCACCGAGCAGCCCCTTTCTGCCCACCAGGGAATCTCTGCAAGCCTACAAGATTCCGGACTGGTTTCGCGATGCCAAGTTCGGCATCTGGGCTCATTGGGGACCGCAGTCTGCGATTGAAGACGGCGACTGGTACGCGCGCAACATGTACATCCAGGGCCAGCCGCAATACCTGTACCACTGCGAAACGTATGGTCATCCTTCCAAGGTCGGATACAAGGACCTGGTGAATTTCTGGAAGGCGGAGAAATGGGACCCGGATCATCTGATGGGTCTCTACAAGAAGGCCGGCGCAAAGTACTTCTTCTCGATGGGGGTGCATCACGACAACTTTGACCTATGGAACTCGAAGTACACGCGCTGGAACGCGGTGAACATGGGGCCAAAGAAGGACGTGGTTGGCCTGTGGCAAAAAGCTGCGCGCAATCACGGTCTGCGCTTTGGCGTCAGCGAGCATCTGTGGATCAGCTACAAATGGTTCGCCGTGAGCCATGGCGCCGACAAGACCGGTCCACTGGCCGGTGTTTCCTATGACGGCGTCGATCCGAAGTACGCCGACTTGTATCACGACGCAGGCTGCGAACCGTTCGTTGACAAGCTGGACTGGAATGACGATGGCATTCCCGACTCCTGGCGGCAACACTATCTCAACCGCATGACCGATCTCATCGACAAGTACCACCCCGACATTCTCTATACCGACGGCCACCTGCCCTTCGAGGAGTATGGCCTCAAGATGGTGTCGCACCTCTACAACGAAAGCGCGCGGTTGAACGGCGGCAATGTCGAAGCGGTCTATACCAGCAAAGAGGCGACGGATTGCGCGGTCGGCACCTGTGCTCTCGATCACGAGCGCGGCGTGGCGGACGGCATCGCAGAAAATCCCTGGCAAACCGATACATGCATCGGACAATGGCACTACAAGCGCGGGATCAAGTACAAAACGCCCAAGAAAGTGATCGATCTGCTCACTGACATCGTGAGCAAAAACGGCAACCTGCTGATGAACTTCCCGCTGCCTAACTCCGGTCAACTGGACTTTGAGGAGATGGAGGTGCTGGAAGGCATTACCGAGTGGATGCAAATCAACAGCGAAGGCATCTACGCAACGCGCCCCTGGAAGATCTACGGCGAAGGCCCCTCTACGCGAGTTAAAATCGTCACCGGGAATTTCAACGAAGACAAGCAGAGCGATCTCACCGCCGAGGATGTGCGCTTTACGACGAAGGGCAGCACACTTTACGCATTCGTCATGGGTTGGCCTGAGAAGGAAGCCGTTGTGGAGGCTCTAGGCCTGGCTAGCGCACAACAGCCGGGGAAGATCCAAAAGGTGGAACTGCTCGGGAACAAGGGTGGCCTCAATTGGAAGCAGGACGAAGCGGCATTGAAGGTCCAAATGCCTGCCGAGAAGATCTCCGACATTGGCATCACTCTCAAGGTCGAGTTGGCATAGAGGGAGCATTGGCAACTGCGCTTCGTTGCATCTCTGTTCCCAGGAGGAAGAATTCACCTTGAATATGTCCGTTGAGCCGGTTGGACAAGGCAATCCGCCTTCGCTGAACAATAACCAGGACATTGAAGCCCCGCTTATCCCGTCAGGACGGCTGTTGCCATTCCTCGTGGTCACGGTGCTGTTCTTTTTGTGGGCGATTCCCAACAACCTGAACGACATTCTGATTCGGCAATTCATGAAGTCGTTCAACATCAACCGGTCGAGCGCGGCGGGAGTGCAGATCTGGTTTTACCTGGGCTACTTTTTGCTGGCCATTCCGGCAGGCCAGTTGATGCGGCGGTTCGGCTACAAGATGGGAATTGTGACTGGGCTATGCCTGCTGGGCAGCGGATGCCTTTTGTTTTATCCGGCGGCGCAGGCGGGGCTTTATTGGTTCTTTCTTGTAGCGCAATTTATTATTGCCAGCGGATTGTCGTTCCTTGAGACGGGCTCGAATTCTTTCATTGCTCAACTGGGGCCGGCGGGGTCGAGCGAGCGCAGGCTGAATCTTTCGCAGGCGTTCAATCCGTTGGGGTCAATCAGCGCGGGCCTGATCGGGACGGTATTCATCTTTTCCGGGGTGAAACTGAGCGATGCGCAAGTGGCAGCTATGCAGGCGGCTGGAACCTACGTGGCGTATCTCCATTCCGAAACGCTTCGCGTGGTGACGCCGTATCTGGTGCTGGGCTGCATCGCATTCGTCTGGGCACTGCTGATTTTGATGACCAGGTTTCCCGACCTCGGGAGCGAAGACGTTTCTGAGAGCGCTTCGAAGGGCGGAATGCAGGTGCGACTCTGGCAGCCGCACTTTGTCTTTGCGGTGCTGGCGCAGTTTCTTTACGTAGGCGCGCAGGTCGGCACGTGGAGCTATTTCATTCCCTATGTGGAATCGGCCACAGGTATTGGCGACAAGGCTGCGGGCTACATGCTGACAGGCACATTGGCGGCATTTGCAGTGGGCCGATTCAGCTCGGCGTGGCTCATGAGGCACTTCCACGCACGGCTGATGCTGGTGGTTTATTCCGTGATCAATGTCGCCTTGTGCCTGATTGCCGTGGTTCATCCGAGCTGGGTTGGCGTGGGCTGTTTGCTTACGACGAGCCTGTTCATGTCGATCATGTTCCCGACAATCTTTGCGCTGGGCTTGAAGGGCATGGGCGAGAAGACCAAGACCGCCGGATCGTTGCTGGTGATGGCGATTCTGGGCGGCGCGGCGCTGACGAAGTTGATGGGAATGCTTCCTCTGCAGTCTGCATACCTCGTTCCAGTTGTTTGTTATGTCGGTATTGCTCTCTATGCGTGGCTGTTCGCCGAGGCAAAGGTAGGCGAGGCATTGGGATAAGAGGTGGCGAGCCAGCAAGCCAGCAAGTCAGCAGACGAGCGAGTTGGCGAACTGGTCTGCCGATGTTTTGAACAAATTGCCGTAAGAGAAACTGGAATGGAAGGCGCCAGAGTCGCGCGGGTGAAATGAGGAGCGGAATCAGGGAGATGCTATTTCCCTGATTGGAGCTGCTGTGAAGATGCTCTTGTCGAATGATCGCTGAGGGAATTCTCGCTTGCAGGCTTGCTCCATCGCGTTGCAGCCCAAACGTGGTAGCTGTTGAAGAGGAATTGACCGCCCAGAATCAGCAGCCAGACGCAGAGAGCGAAGCGCAGAGGCCGGCGCGGAATGTGCGTGCTCAGGATGGTTCCGACGACGGAGCCTGCGACGCCGCCCACGATCAGGTGAATGAGGAGCGAGGGGTCTGAGGCGTGCGAGAACCAGTGCGCGCCGCTGCCGATAAGCGAGATCACGAAGCCGAAGGCAATGTCAGTACCGACAACTTGTGCCGGCAGCAGCGTTGTGAGGCTGAGCAACGCTGCAGAGCCCAGCGCGCCTGCGCCTGCCGATGAAAAGCCAACCTCCGCGCCTACGGGGAACATGAGCCAGGGGAGCACCGGGCTGCGATCGGGCGGTCCATGCTGCTTCATGGGACGAAAGGAATAAAGAATCTGCCAGCTCGCGGTGGTGACCAGAATTACTCCCAGAAGGGCGTTCATAAGATTCTCCGATCCCGCATTCACCAGGTGTTTCAGGAAAAGGGACCCAACGAGAACGCCGGGCGCTCCACCCAGCAGCATGTAGCCCAGCGTGCGCCAAGCTACGTTACGGCGCGCAATTTGGGCAGGCACCAGGATTAGCTTCACCGCTGTCGAAAACATCAGCCCGATTCCCACCGCGACCGGAGCAGGCACACCGAGAAACAGAACCAGGACAGGCACAGTGACAGTTCCGGCGCCCACTCCGGTGAGTGCGATGAACAGTGCGATGAAGAATCCGATGATGTACTGCATTTCCTGGCTCTCAATCTCTCTGCGTACGCATCACTTTGCCGGTGCTGCCTGAATATGGATGCCGCACTCCACTTTGCGACCAGCCCAACGGCCTGACCGCGGATCGTTGGGATCGAGCGGCAGGGAAGTGCATGGCTCGCAGCCGATGGAGGTGTAGCCCTGCTCATAAAGCGGCAACAAGGGAATGCCAAGTTGCTCGCACGCATACCAAACATCGCGCGTCGTCCATTCAGCCAGCGGAGCGAGTTTGAGCACTTGCTTGCCGCCGGGCAGTGAAAACATCGCTGACTCTTCGAGCGCGGCGCGGCTTCTTGCCTGCTCGCGGCGCAGGCCGGTGAGCCACACGCGATATCCTGCCACCGCTTTGAAAAGCGGCTCAACTTTACGCAGCCCGCAGCAGCGGTCAGGCGCGGTCTGATAGAGCAAACCGTGCTCTGCTTCCTGCTCGGCCACCGTTTTTTCCGGAAGCAGATTGATCAGGTTGAGATCCCATTCGCGTGCGATGCGGTCGCGATAAGTGTACGTTTCGGCGAAGTGGTAGCCGGTATCGAGAAAGAGAACAGGAATGCGCGGATCGAGCGCGATGGCGAGCCTGGTCAGCAGCACGTCTTCGGCTTGAAAGCTGCACGTCAGGCACACGTCTCCCTTAGCTGTGACTTCGCGCGCCAGCGCAGCCCGCACCGCCTCCAGCTTGGTGTTCACTTCGGCGGCAATTTCCGTAACGCTCATTACAGGTCCGCCCCTTCTGAAGAGATGAAGATTCCTGCGCGCTCGAGAAGCTGGTGTACCGCTGCGACGGCGTGCATCCTGTTCTCGGCGTCGAGCGTGATCTCGAAACCGCCCGCGCTCGCAGTCAGCGCGGCCTCATCGCCGGCGCGCGACACAAGAGTGAGCAAGCCCGATTGAGTTTGCAGGTCGGTGACAACGTCGAGCAGTCCCAGATGCTGCAGAGACGCGCGCTGGCCAGCATCGATGCGACAGGTGACAGCGCCAATGGCAAACAGCGAGCGCTCGACGGCGTCGACCAACTCCGTGGGGCCTGCAAGCTCAAGCACACCGCCACGGTGTCTCCAGCGTGCTTCGCGCTCGCCGGCGGTCACTCGGCCCCATGCTGCAGCTTCGTCTTCCTCGATCGTAGTCACCTGGCCTTGCGCTTCGCTTACCATGCCTGCCGCAACGGTCGCATTGGTTTCTGGATCGATCAGAATCAGCGCGCCGGTTCCGCGATTCTCGCGATAAAGATCGACCGCGATCGGCCGCAGCAGATGCAGCGAAACTGCGCCGATATCGTTCATGCGTAGCGTGATCGCCGGCTCGTGCCGAAGCGCGCCCAGATCAACGCGGTGATCGATGAGTGAAATGAATGCGGGTACAGTGTGGCTGGTGTGCTTGAGCAGATAGCGGCGATTCAAATCCAGGGGGCGTTGATCCATCCACACCAGCGATGCTTTCACGCTGCTGGCCACGACAGGCGCTGCCCCAACGCCAGCAATCAAGTCGCCCCTGCTGATGTCGAGCTCGCGATCGAGCACCAGCGTGACGGAGAGCGGCGCGGTCGTCTCTTCAGGCTCGCCGTCGAACGTGACGATGCGCTCGATCTTCGCGCTGCGTCCCGAAGGAAAGACTTTAATCTCGTCGCCGCGGCGTATTGTTCCCGACGCAATCTGCCCCGCGAATCCTCGGAAGGTGTGGTCCGGCCGCAAGACGCGCTGCACGGGAAAACGAAATGGCGCGCTCCTGGTGTCCTGCGCGGAGGGCAGCGCCTCCAACAGCTCCAGCAGCGAGGGCCCTTGATACCACGGCATTGCGCCGGTTGCATGGACCACGTTGTCGCCCTTCAGTGCGCTGACGGGAACAAAGTGCAATTCGACCGGTGTGCCCGTGTCGGCCGCGATCTGATCAAGAACCGCCCCGAAGTCGGTCTCGATTGCGCGGAATGTCGGCTCGTCGTAGCCGATCAGATCCATCTTGTTTACGGCCACCAGCACATGCCGCACGCGAAGCAGCGACGCGATGTAGGCGTGGCGCCGCGACTGGATCTGAACGCCTTTGCTTGCGTCGATGAGCACGATGGCGGCGTCGGCTGTCGATGCGCCCGTGGCCATGTTGCGCGTGTACTGCTCGTGGCCGGGCGTGTCGGCGATGATGAACTTGCGCCGCGCCGTCGAAAAATAGCGGTAGGCAACGTCGATGGTGATGCCCTGCTCGCGCTCAGCGCGCAGCCCGTCCGTCAGCAGCGCGAAATCGATCTGGCCCGGCGCGGTTGTGCCCTTGCCCTCAATCGACTTCACCTGGTCCTCGTAGACCGATTGCGTGTCGTAGAGCAGCCGCCCGATGAGCGTCGACTTGCCGTCATCCACGCTGCCCGCCGTGGAAAAGCGCAGTAGATCCTTCTCGCGCTCGGCGAGCAGGAATTCGTCGATGGAAAATGCCGGTGTGGTGAGGGTCGCCACTTAGAAGTAGCCCTCCCGCTTCTTGATCTCCATCGATCCTTCCTGGTCGTGATCAATCACTCGATTCGCCCGCTCCGACGAATGGAACCCGATCAACTCCGCAATGATGGCGGGAAGAGTATCGGCATCGGAGCGTATGGCGCCTGTGCACGGGCTGCATCCCAGCGAGCGCAGCCGGCTCTTCACCATTTGCGGCTTCTCGCCCGGCCGCGCCATAAAATCCTGCTCAATGGGGAGAAGCGCATCCCCACGCACGTACATGGGCCGTTCTTTGGCAAAGTAGAGATCGACCACTGGGATCTTTTCCTCGTGGATGTACTGCCACACGTCCATCTCTGTCCAGTTCGAAAGCGGAAATACGCGAATGCTCTCGCCGGGATGAATGCGCGCGTTGTAGAGGTTCCAGAGTTCCGGGCGCTGATTCTTCGGATCCCACTGCCCCGCCGTGTCGCGGAACGAGTAGATGCGTTCTTTGGCGCGCGATTTTTCCTCATCGCGGCGCGCGCCGCCGAAAGCCGCATCGAAGTTGTAATGGCGCAGCGCATCCAGAAGCGCCTGCGTCTTCAACAGCCCGCAGCAGCGCTTGGTGTCGAGCACGATGGGATTCGTTCCCGCGGCGATGGCCGGCTCATTGCGCCAGACCAGTAGCTCCGCTCCCACTTGACGCGCCATCTCGTCGCGGAAGGTAAGCATCTCGGCAAACTTGAATCCGGTATCGATGTGCAGCAGGGGGAAGGGAATCGGCCCGGGGTAGAAGGCCTTCTGCGCCAGCCTCAGCATCACCGAGGAATCCTTGCCAATGGAGTAGAGCATTACCGGTCGCTCGAACTCCGACGCCACTTCGCGCAGGATATGAATGCTCTCCGCTTCAAGAAGGCGCAGATGATTCAGTCGCGGCGATGAGCCAGTTGGCGTTGGCGGCGACGTTTTGACTGATTCACTTGCGGCGACCGGCATTCAAGACCTCTCATGATTGGGAACGCTGAAGGCCGGTGCGCGAAAAGACAAACCCGGCATTCAGCAACGGGTGCGTCTTCTGGATCGGTTGTGCAGGAGATCAGAGACTAGCGGGGACACCCGTCGAAGATGTTCGACAGGCGACAACAGGAGCGGTTTAGGGAAGTGCAAACCATGCGTAACCACATGGTAACAAACACCCCCGCCCGAAACAAGGGGCAGGGTCTCCTATGCGAAATATGCGCACATTCCGCAGGATTGACGTAGGATAGGGGCGGCTCATTTTCTCACCCTCAAGTGAACGCGCACGGCAGACCACCCGGTGGCAACCCGGCGGCCATGACCCGCCGAAGCGGAGCGCTGATTGCGTTCGCGACCCTGGCAACGTTCGGCGCACTCGTTTTGTGTCTCTTGTACGCCGGCGCGGCAGGCTGGCGCATTCTTCATTCTGGGTCCCAGCCTCGCGCACAGGCAGTCCCAACCGCTTTGGCCCATTCCCGTGCGACGCTGGTGTGGGGCGACCGGTTCGGCGATGGCACACCCGACTTTCTCCGCCTGACCGATCCCGCCGACCGGGCCGGGTTCCGCCGCTGGTTCACGCTCATCGCCGAGTACCAGGCTGTCCGCCCTTCGGCCGAAGTCCCTGCCGAGATCGCCGACTGCGCCAGCCTGCTTCGCTACTCCTATCGCGAGGCTCTCAAACGCCACGATGAAAGCTGGTTCCAGAGCAGCGGAATAGAGGTTCCGGCCCCGCCGGGCGAGATTCGCTTGTGGAGCTACCCCCACACGCCGCTCGGCCCGGCGCTCTTTCGTGTGCAGCCCGGCGCTTTTCAACCTGACGACCTTTCAAACGGTTCCTTCGCCCAGTTTGCCGACGCACGCACGCTGGTCGAGCGGAACGCGTATCTTGTCAGCCGCGATGTGCACGCGGCGCAGCCCGGCGACTTGCTCTTCTATCGCCAATTTGGCCAGTCGTCGCCATGGCATTCGATGATCGTGATTCGATCCGGCGCCGCCGCTG
>CAZANC010000138.1:0-9188 GCA_964486495.1 uncultured Occallatibacter sp. | reverse complement strand
TTTGAAGACAAGCACCATCGCCCCGCTGATTACACGCCGCCGGTTCTCATCCACAGCGTCGACGCCGACTTCGCCGATCCCTTTGTCCGCGAACCGATTGTGCAGGTGGCGACTGTAACGGTGACCGTAGGGGCCGACGGCTTGCCGAAGGCCGTCCAAATGCGGCGAGGCCTCGGATTTGGTCTCGACAAGAAGGCCATTGCAGCCGTCTGGCACGATCGTTTCCTGCCGGCTACCAAAAAGGGCAAGCCGATCGAAGACTTCGTCGACGTGAAGGTCGAGTTTGCGAACCTCTGATCCGCGTTGCGGCAAGAAAGCCTACACTTCAGCTTCTTCCACGTCGCCACCCTCACCCGGCGCAAGAAACAGATTCGCTTCAAGGCCGTGCTGGCGCGTGTAGAGATCGAAGTAGCGTCCGCGCAGCGCAAACAGCTCTGCGTGATTGCCCCGCTCAACGATGCGGCCCTGCTCGACGACGAGAATCTGGTCGGCGCGGCGAATCGTCGACAGGCGATGGGCGATGACGAACGTTGTGCGGCCGTGCATCAGCTCGGCAAGCCCACCCTGGATCATCGCCTCCGATTCGGAATCGAGCGAGCTGGTAGCTTCGTCGAGGATGAGGATGCGCGGCTCGGCCAGGAGAGCCCTGGCAATGGAAAGCCGCTGGCGCTGCCCGCCCGAGAGCTTTACCCCGCGCTCGCCCACGATCGTGTCATAGGCTTCCGGGAAGCGCTCGGCAAACTCATCGACGCACGCCGTGCGGCAGGCAAATTGAAACTGCTCCTCGGTCGCGCCGGGCCGCGAGAACATGATGTTTTCGCGAATCGTGCCGTCGAAGAGAAATGACTCCTGCAGAACCACGCCCAGTTGCGAGCGGTAGGTGTTCAAATCCACGGTCGCGAGGTCGATATCGTCGATCAGCACCTGGCCTTTTATCGGCGTGTGAAAGGCGCAGAGCAGGCTGATGATCGTCGACTTGCCCGAGCCTGACGAGCCCACCAGCGCAGTCACCGATCCGGGATCGGCGCGGAAACTCACGTCGTGCAGCACCGGCTTCTCCGGAGTGTACGCGAAGTCCACATGCTCAAAGCGCACAGCGCCTCTAATCTCGCCCAGCTTGACGACGCGCCCCGAATCCGCGAACTCATCTTTCTCTGAGAGGATCTCCATGGTGCGATCGATCCCCGCCACCGCCTCGGTCAGTTGCGTGCCGATATTCACCACTTGAATCACAGGCGCAATCATGAACGCCAGAAACATCGTGTACTGAATGTAGGTGCCGTCATCCATCCGGTTTTGCAAAGCCAGATGCCCGCCCATCAGCATCACCATGGCGCCCACGATCCCCAGCACCGTCGTGGCCGTCATCGACATCACGCTGGTCATGGTCAGCGTCTTCATCACGTTGTCCAGCAGGCGCAGCACGCCCACCTTGAACACGGCCGCCTCGCGTTCCTCGGCGTGATAGCCCTTGACCACGCGCACGCCGCCGAGTGACTCGGTCAGCCGCCCCGTCACTTCGCCGGTGATCTTGCCCCGTTCGCGGAAGATCGGACGGATCGTCTTGAACGCGTATTGGAGAACGAAGACAAAAACGCCGACCACCGAGAAGACGATCAGCGTCATTTGCGCGCTGCGGTGCAGCAGGAAGACGAACGCCATCACTGCGGTCAGCAGGCCGCCCACAAATTCCACCAGGCCGGTTCCGATCAGGTTGCGCACGCCTTCCACGTCGCTCATGATCCGCGACACCAGCAGGCCGCTGCGGTTGGCGTCATAAAAGCTGACTGACAGGCGGCCCACATGCCGCTGCACTTCCTGGCGCAGGTCGGCGATCATGCGCTGCGCCGCCTTCGACAAGAGCTGCGTGTTCAAAAACGACGTGATCGACTGGATAATCGTCGCAATAATCACCGCCGCCACCAGCGGCATCAGCTTGGCGCTGTCGTGCTTCCTCAGCACCAGGTTGACAAACGGCCTGGCGACGAATGGCAGCGTGAGGCCCGCGACGCGATTGATGGCCACCAGCACCAGGCCGAGCAGCAGCAGCCATTTCCGCGGCCGCACCAGTCTCCAGATCTCCGGCATCGCCTTGCGGAAATCTGTCTTCTTTTTTGTTGGATCGGCTTGCTCGGAGCGCGCTCCACGGCCATGCGGCGAGCGCTCGGCGCGCATTCCCATTCCCATCCCGCCGCGCATTGTTCCCATGGATTATTCCTGCCGTAACCTGCGTGCTTGGATGAATGAGCGGACACAAAGATTCACGTAAATCAGCAGCAGCGCGGCCATCGCCAGTTGCGCCGACAGCGCTTTCCAATCGGGATCCAACCCGAGCGACCGGGCGTGCCCGTACTCGCGCAAAGCTGAAACACTCGCGCCGATCAGGCCCAGCAGGCCGACCGTCACATTGATGTGCATGAAGAGCTTGCGCCGGCCCTCGCTGGGACTGATGGCGAGAAGACCGCCGGCGACGAGCGCCAGGCCGAACCACGTGGGAATCAGCGCCGTCGGGTGAATGCTCCCCGTGCCCCAATAACCAATCAATCCCAGAGCAACCAGGAGGATTCCAAATACATAAGTGACTCTTGCCATGCTCAACCTCCAGCCATGTGCATGGCAAGAATAACAGTTGTGTACGGCGACCAGTTGACGGAGTAGCGGAAAGTTCAGGCAGCAATCGCGAGCGAACTGTTGCCTGGGCGATTACTCCTCTCTGTTCTCTGTTCTCTGTTCTCTGATCTCTGTTCTCTGCTCTCTGTTCTCTGTTCTCTGTTCTCTGATCTCTGATCTACCGTTGAATGCGCGCCGATCCGCCCTTGGCCAACGCGCGCACCTGGTCCAGGGTCGCCATGGTCGTGTCGCCGATGAACGTTGTCAGCAGCGCGCCGTGCGCCCACCCCAGCCGCAGCGCGTCTTCGGGCGTTTCGCCGGTCAGAAGGCCGTAAATGAATCCCGCAGCAAATCCGTCCCCGCCGCCCACGCGATCCACTACATCGAGCTCGGCCGTCGGCGCCACATAAGTCTTGCCGTCGATCCACGCCACCGCGCTCCAGCTATGCCGGTTGGTGGAGTGCACTTCGCGCAGCGTGGTCGCCACGATCTTCACATGAGGATGTTTCTTGACCACGTTGTCGATCATCGCGAAAAAGACGCTGGGGTCGAGCTTCGACTTCGCATGAACGTCCGGCCCGGGAATGCCGAGTCCCTTCTGCAAATCCTCTTCGTTGCCGATCAGCACGTCGACATTCTTTACAATCGTCGCAATCGTCTCCACGGCTTTCTCCGCGCCGCCCGAAATCTTCCACAGTTTCTCGCGGAAGTTGAGATCGAACGACGTCACCGCGCCGGCTTCCTTGGCAGTCTTCATCATCTCTGCAACCAGCGGAGCGGTAGTCGACGATAGCGCCGCAAAGATTCCGCCCGAGTGGGCCCAGCGCACGCCTTTCGCACAGATTGCCTTCCAGTCGAAGTCACCAGGCTTCAGCATCGCGCCGGCTTCATTGGCGCGGTTGTAGAACACCACCGGCGGGCGCACTCCCGCGCCGCGGTCGCTGTAGACGGTCGCCATATTCGGGCCTGTCGCGCCGTTGTGCTCAAAATGCTTGTAGATCGGCCTCACTCCCATCGCGCGCACGCGCTCCGCGATCAGGTCGCCGATGGGATAATCCACCATCGCCGACGCAATCGCAGTCTTCATCCCGAAGCAGTCAGCCAGGTTTGCAGCCACGTTGAACTCGCCGCCGCTCACATGAATCTTGCACTCCGTCGCCTTGCGAAAGGGAATAATTCCCGGATCGAGCCGGTGCACCAGCGCGCCCAGCGCCAGAAAATCCAACTCACCGTCCTTGCGAATATTCACCCCGTAACTCATCGTCCTCTCCTCGCATTCCTACAAACTTTCAATCGTTCAAAACTCTCTTCATCGCGACATATCGCGTGAAATCAAAGCTTCGCTGCTGCTTTCATCCCTGCAGCTTCTTCACGTCCGCCACCACCTGCTCCGGCGTCCACTCATTGCCGGGATAAAACTGCGCCACCTTGCCGTGCGGTCCAATGAGTGTTGTCGAAAGCGTGTGCGTAATCGTTTCATCGGGGCCGGGCGTGATGCCCACATCGAAGTACTTCGCCATTTCGAGCAACTCCGGCTTCGATGGCACGGCAAAATCCCAATGCGAAAACGCACCCTTCGTGTCGCTCCCGATATACTCGACGCCATAAGCACGCAACCGCGCAGGAGTATCGTGCTCCGGATCGAAGCTGATGCACAGAAGATGCGTTTTCCCATAAAGCGCCGGGCTCGCAGCCAACTGCTGATTGATCACTGCAAAGTTGTGCGTAATCAGCGGGCAGAAATTGGGTAACTGGCAGCGCGTGTAAATGAATGTCAGCAGCAGCGTTTTTCCGCGAAACTGGCCGAGGTGAATCGCGCGCCCATCCTGGTTGCGCAATTTGAAATCCGGAACAACGTCGCCGGGCGCGGGCACATGATAGAACACAGCCGGCTTGTAATCCGGCTTGGCCTGCGCGATCACGACGATATGATCCAGAACCACAGTCTCTTCGGAACTCTTCTCGACCAAAACGTCCGCGGTAATCGTGTCGCCGGGGTGCAGCTCGCTGGCAATGGTCGGGTCCTTCAGCTGGTAAGGCATCGTCATCGCATCCATGAAGCCCGGGATGGCCTCATGATCCACAACCACGATCCCGTGCGCGATGTCGGTCGAAACCACTTTCCCGCGCAGGTGATACACCGTCGGCGACGAATCTGACGCGCCATGCGACCCTGACGTTGAGCTGGAATGGCACCCGGCCAGAGCGGCGAGCGCGAACAGACAGCCTGCGAGAACAATGCGCATCACGAACCAGTGTACAACCAGTGGACTGACCACATAAAAAGGCGGATTCTCCGTCATTGCGATCGGTTTTCGGCAGGTCGTTCCGCATTCGCAGCACCGGGCAAGCGGCGAGCCCCCTCAGCGGTATTCTTAGGCATACGACTGCGAACTGCGAACTGTGAACTCTGAACTTTTGCCCGAGATCGATGCTTGGCTGCGCGGCGGTGGACTCGTGGTCACGGCAAGCGAGCGCACCGCTCGGTTCCTCAGCGCAGCCTTCAACCGTTCTTGTCGCGCCGAGGGTCTTACCGCGTGGCAAACTCCCAACATTCAGGACTGGCAAACCTTCGTCCGCAACGCCTGGGACGAACGCAACCTCGACGGCCGCATCGTTCTGAACTCGCTTCAGGAGCAGTCGCTCTGGGCAGGAATGATTGCCGCCGCCGCGCCTGAGGCCGCGCGTCTGGCCGGCGCGCGCGACCGCCTGGCATCCCTCGCCCTGGAGGCGCACAATCTCGTTTGCGCCTACGCTCCGCAGTTTCTGAACAGAAGGTCCCGCATCGCCTGGGACCGGGACGCCGCAGCTTTCAGCGACTGGCTCGCGGACTGCGACGAAATCTGCCGCGCGGGGAACACAATCAGTCCCGCGCGCCTTCCGCTCGAATTGATTGAGGGGCTCAAGCAGGATTCCCGCGAGCGCGCTCCGCTGCTGCTCGCTGGTTTTGATCGCATCTTGCCCACGCAACAGGAGCTCTTTGCCGCCTGGGGCGCTTGCACGCGGGCTCCTCTCGGTGAGACCGCCGCACAAATCGAATTTCATCAAGCGGCCGATCCCTCCACTGAACTCGCCGCTTGCGCCCTTTGGTGCAACAAGCGGCTTGCAGCCAATCCGTTCGCACGCCTGCTCGTTGTCACGCAGGATGTGCCCAAACGCCGCGGCGAAATCGAGCGCACTTTGCTCCGCTTTATTTCGGACTCCGGAAGCGCGTCCGCTGCTTCCAGTGTTTTTGAGTTTTCTCTCGGCGTTCCGCTCGGCCACGTCGCGCTTGCGCGCGGGGCCGGACTGCTCCTGCACTGGCTCACCGAGTCAATCGAAGAGCACGAGCTCGACTGGCTTTTCTCGACTGGCCAAATTGCCGGGTCGCCCAGCGAGTCGCTGGCTCTCACGGCCTTCATGCGCGCAGTGCGCCGTCGAAGCCTGCAGCGCACAAAATGGGGGCTCGCAGAGTTTCTGCGTCAGAAGCCCGGCGCTGAATTGCCTTTCGCCTGGGTCGCCCGCATCACGCAGGCTCAGCGCAGACTTCAGCAATTCGTGCGCCGCCCGCAATCTCCAATCGCATGGGCCGAGCTCGCGCCACAGTTGCTCGAGCTCGCCGGCTGGCCCGGTGATCGTCCGCTTACAAGCAGCGAATTTCAGGCTCACCGCCGCTGGCTTCAAACCGTCGACGAATGCGCATCGCTCGGCTTCGATGGCCGGCGCATTGAGTGGAAGGATTTCCTTGCGGCTCTCGATCGCGCCCTCAATGAAACGCTCTTCGCGCCTGAATCACACGACGCGCCGATTCTGATTGCCGGTCCCGCCGAATCCGCGGGTCTCACTGCCGATGCCATATGGTTCCTCGGCGCCAGCGAAGACGCGTGGCCGGCCCGTGGCGCGACGCATTCGCTTCTGCCGATTTCAGTCCAGCGCGATACCGGAATGCCTCACGCGTCGCCTCGTCTCGATTGGGAATTGGCAGATTCCGTCACGCGCCGCCTGCTCTCCTCCGCACCTGAAGTTCATTTCAGCTATTCTCGTCAGAGTGACGGTCCCGACAGTACCGGTGTTGCCGTGCGCCCTTCGCGGCTCGTCGCCCAGATTGCCGGTCCGCCCCAGCCTCTTTCCATCGACTTGATTGCACCTCCGCTTTCGCCGCCGGCATCAGTGTTTTTTGATGATGCAAGCAGGATTCCCTTCCCCGCCGGCGCGATCACGGGCGGATCCGGCGTTCTAACCGCGCAATCGCAATGCCCTTTCAAGGCATTCGCTACGGCTCGCCTTGCGGCGAAATCATGGGAGCCCGCCGAAGCTGGACTCACGGCACTCGAACGTGGCCTGCTTCTTCACGAAGTTCTGCACTCCGTTTGGGCAGGCCCGCCGCGCGGCATTCGTTCGCACAAGGAACTTCTCGACCTTCCGGATCTCGGCTCGTTCGTCTCTGACCATGTGCGCCATGTCTTCGCAACACAGCTTCCCTCTCGCGCGCGCGAATGCATGCCGTCAAGGTATTTGGATCTCGAGCAAATGCGCCTCGCCTCCCTCGTCGTCGAATGGCTTCGTTGCGAATCCAAGCGCGTTCCCTTCACCGTCGCCGAGACCGAATTGGACACGAGCGCGTCCATCTGCGGTCACAATCTTCGCCTTCGCCTCGACCGCATCGACCGCCTGATCGACAATTCCCTTCTCGTGATCGACTACAAGTCCGGCGACATCAAGCCAGGCGTCTGGGATCTTCCGCGCCCCGACGACGTGCAGCTGCCTCTTTACGCGGAGTTCGGGCTCGACAGCAACCCAGGATCGGTCGGTGGTCTCGTCTTCGCCAAAGTGCGCCCCGGGGACACGGAGTTTGCGGGAAAAGTCCGCAATGCCAAAGCAACTTTGCGCGCCAATCTCAAAGGAAATACAAGTCTGGTGAAGAAGCCGCTTGTTTCAGAGCAGCTTTCCGAGTGGCGGGACTATATCCAGGACCTCGCCCTCGATTTCCTTTCCGGCAGCGCCGTGGTCGATCCGCGCGACTATCCCGAAACTTGCGAGCGCTGTGGACTGCAGGCGCTTTGCCGCATCCAGAAAAACCCTCCGCAATCCGATGACGACAACGTCGAGGAGGCCGGCGATGCCTGACGCGCCGCACAGGACTTCTCCTCCCGACCAGGCCGAGCGCGAGCGTGCGCTTGATCCGGCTCGCTCCGTTCTCGTGCGCGCACCGGCAGGCTCGGGTAAAACCGACCTGCTCACGCGCCGCTATTTACGCCTGCTCGGCCAAGTCGATGACCCCGGCCAGATCGTCGCTATCACCTTCACCAGGCCCACCGCCGCCGAAATGCGCAACCGCATTCTTTCTGAGCTCGAGACGGCCGCGGAATCCAACGCCGACAAAGCGGTCGCCGACCCATTTTCGACGCAGGCTCTCGCGCACCGCGCGCTGGCGCGTTCTCAAGTCCTCGGCTGGGAACTCCTCGATCTCCCCGTGCAGTTGCGCATCCAGACCATCGACTCCTTTTGCCGCGACCTTGCATTGCAGCAGCCGCTCCTCTCCGGCCTGGGCGGCGGTCTCGACATCAGCGAGCAGCCCACTGAGCTTTACCGCCGTGCTGCTCGCCGAACGCTCGACCAAATCGCTGCTGGCGATCCGTCGCTGCGTGAGGCCATTGAAGCTCTGCTCCTGTGGCGCGACAACAGTTGGTCGGACCTCGAAAACCAGCTCGTCGCGATGCTTGAGAAGCGCGACCAATGGATGCAGGATTTCGTCCTCGACCGCGATCCCGAATGGGGCGCATTGCGCGCACGCCTTGAGCGCCCCTTCGCGCGCGTCGCGGAGTTCGATCCCTCTTCATCTCGTTACAGCGAAGAGGAATGGCACATCGTGCGCGCCTGCTTCACGCTCCTGCGTCACGCTGTCGCCGAGTTGAAGGTCGTCTTCGCAGAGGCCGCAACCGCGGACTTCATTGAGGTCGCTCAAATCGCGCTCAATGTGCTCCGAGGCGACGACGGGCTGCCCACCGATGGCGCGCAGGCCGTCGCCGATGGAATTCGCCATTTGCTCGTCGACGAATTTCAGGACACCAGCCGCCGCCAGCATCAGTTGCTCGCGCATCTCATCGCCGCCTGGCCGGAACGCGAGGGGCGCACCTGCTTTGTGGTCGGCGACCCCATGCAGTCCATCTATTTCTTCCGCGACGCCGACGCCGAGCTGTTCCCGCGCGTCGAGCAACTCGGTCTTGAAATCCCCGGCGACCTGCCGCTGCGCTTCGACTCCGTTCAACTCAACGCCAACTTCCGTACCGCGCCGCCGCTGGTCGACAGCATCAACAATGCATTCACGCAAATCTTCGCCATTGACGACGGCAGTGGTGTGACCTACGCGCAGGCCGCACCGGCTCGCGGCGACGCTTCCCAGCCTGGCCCGCATCTCGTCGCCAACACCGCGCCTCTTCTGCAACTCCATTGCGAGTTTATTCCGGAGTCGCGCGGGAATTCGCCGAGTCTCGGGCCCGACGGAAAAAGGGAGCTTGCGGCTCAACGCGACGCGGCTCAGCAGAAGCAGATTGAAGAAATCGTCGCGCTGATTCGGAACAAAATGGCCGAAATCGAGC
>CAZANC010000137.1:0-9251 GCA_964486495.1 uncultured Occallatibacter sp. | reverse complement strand
TCTCCGGATCGGGACGATGCGAGTAGAAGATGTCGACGTACTCCAGGCCCATGCGCTTCAGGCTCTGGTCGAGACTCGCGAGCAGATACTTTCGCGATCCCCAGTTGCCATAGGGACCAGGCCACATGTCGTAGCCGGCCTTGGAACTGATAATCAGCTCGTCGCGATAGGGCTTGAGATCGAGGCGCAGGATCTCGCCGAAGTTGCTTTCGGCGCTTCCCGGCGGAGGTCCGTAATTGTTGGCCAGGTCGAAGTGGGTAATGCCCAGATCGAATGCGCGGCGCACCATGGCGCGGGAGTTCTCGAAGTCATCGACCCCGCCGAAGTTGTGCCACAGCCCGAGAGAGATGGCAGGCAGGCGAATGCCGCTGCGACCGCATCGGCGGTATTGCATGGTGTCGTAGCGCTTTTCGTTGGCAGAATACAAAGCGGCTCCTTAGTCAACGCAAAGATGCGGGGTCAACGCTAGCTCAAAACCGCCGAGATCGAAACTTCTTTCCGGCCATCCGCGGGAGGAGGCACGATGCTGCCTTTCAGCGGCGCTCCGTCGACGGTCAGCGCGACACTGTTCCCAGCGCCCTTGCGCTCAATGGCGATCTTATATGTCACTCCGCGAAAGATGCGTGTCGCGGTAAATCCTGGCCAGCCGGCAGGAATCACGGGAGCAATTTCGAGGCCATCATAAGTAGGACGCACGCCCAGGATCCACTGCGCGATCGCGTAATAATTCCACGCCGCTGTTCCTGTGAGCCACGAGTTCTTGGCCTCGCCGAATGTCGGCGCGTCTTTGCCGGCGATCATCTGCGCATAGACGTAAGGCTCGCAGCGGTGCACTTCGCTGATCTCTTCGCGGGCCGAAGGGTTGATGCGCAGGTAGTAGTCGTACGCCTCATCGCCGTGGCCCAGCCGCGTCTCGCCGATCATTACCCAGGGATTCACATGGCAGAATACGCCGGCGTTCTCCTTGTAGCCCGGCGGGTACGAAGAAATCTCACCCAGGTGCAGATAGTAGCGGGTGTACGCCGGCTGATGCACTACGAGCCCATGCTTTGTGGCCAGGTGCTCGCGAACCGAAGTCAGCGCCTTGGCGGCCCTGCCGTCGTCGAGCCCGATGCCCGCCAGCACACAGAAACCGTTTGACTCGATGAAGATCTTGCCTTCCTCGCGCTCTCTCGATCCGATCTTTTCGCCGAAGCTGTCGTAGGCGCGCAGAAACCAGTCGCCGTCCCAACCGTGGGTCTTAATCGTCTGCTCCATTCGGTCGGCCGCAGTCAGAAAGCACTTAGCGTCGTCCGCGTGGTTGTGGCGGCTGGCGATCGCGGCAAGCTCGTGCGAGGCGTGTACGAAGAGTCCGGCGATGAATACCGACTCGGCCACCTTGCCATCCCGGTTGGTTGTGGTCTGGAATGAATTGCCGGGCGTGTCGGAGAAGCAGTTCAGGTTCAGGCAGTCGTTCCAATCCGCGCGGCCGATGAGCGGCAGCCCGTGGGGCCCGAGCCGTTCCAGCGTGTAACGGAAGCTGCGATGCAGATGCTCGTAGAGCGGCTCCTCGGTGCCGGGCTTGTTGTCGTAGGGCACGGGCTCGTCGAGGATGCTCCAGTCGCCAGTCTCCTTCAAGTAGGCCGCAACGCCGAGGATGAGCCAATGCGGATCGTCATTGAATCCGCCGCCGATGTCGTTGTTGCCGCGCTTGGTGAGCGGCTGGTATTGGTGATAAGCGCCACCGGTGTCGAGCTGCGTGGAGGCCAGGTCAAGGATGCGCTCCCTGGCTCGCGCCGGTACCATGTGCACAAAACCCAGCAGGTCCTGGTTGGAGTCGCGGAACCCGAGGCCGCGGCCGATGCCCGACTCGAATGACGAGGCCGAGCGTGACATATTGAATGTCGCCATGCACTGGTACGCGTTCCAGATGTTGACCATGCGGTTGGTGTGCACATCGGGCGTGTCCACTTGGAAGATGCCCAGAAGCTTGTCCCAGTGCGCACGCAGGCGATCGAAAGCTGCGTCTGCCTCATTTGCGCCGAGGTATTTCGCAATTACCGGTTTCGCCCTTTCCTTATTGATGATTTGCGTTCCGGGCGGATCGAACTTCCGGTCGACTGGGTTTTCTTGATAGCCGAGGACGAAGACGATCTGACGCGTTTCTCCGGCGGCTAGGTCGAGCTTCACTTGATGAGCGCCAATCGGCGCCCAGCCATGCGCGATGGAGTTGGTCAGTTGGCCGGCGGCGACGGCCGCGGGATTGTCCCAGCCGCGGTAGGGGCCCAGAAAGGCATCGCGCGCAGTGTCAAAGCCGGTTGTCGGCTCCGAGCATGCAAAGAACGCGAAGTGATTACGGCGTTCACGGTACTCCGTCTTGTGATAGATGACGCCGTCAACCACTTCCACTTCGCCGATGTTGTAATTTCGCTGAAAGTTGGTAGCGTCGTCCTGCGCGTCCCACAGGCAGAACTCGATGCTGGCGAAGACGGAGATCCGCGCCGGCGTCGCACGTCGATTCGTCACCGTGAGCTGCCAGATTTCGAGGTTTTCATCGAGCGGAACAAAGTAGCGCGTGTGCGCTTCAATGCCGGCGAATTTGGAGCCGATGGTGGTGTAGCCCATGCCGTGGCGGCAGGAATAATCCTCGGCGGCGTGCCGTGTCGGCTGCCAGCTCGGCGACCAGAAGCTGCCCGACTCTTCGTCGCGCAGATAAATGTAGCGGCCGCCGGAATCCCATGGCGCGTTGTTGTACCGGTAACGCGTGAGCCGCCGTAATCGCGCGTCGCGGTAAAAAGAATAACCCCCGGCCGTGTTGGAAATGATCCCGAAGTATTCCTGGCAACCAAGGTAGTTGATCCAGGGCAGCGGCGTATCCGGCCTGGTGATCACATACTCGCGGTTACGATCGTCGAAATAGCCAAACTTCATCTTCGGTTCCTTTCCGGAGCCGGGGCGGAAGAAAAAATCTCAGCCCAGTCAGGAAAACAAGCTGAAACGTTTTTGCAGGGCGAATTCTCTACCCATGAAAGCGAAGCGCGATTATAGCCCAATCAACTGAAGTGCAACAAGAACATTTGCGGCCCCTCGCAGCAAGAGTGAAGGAATTCGTTGCCGTGGCGCGTAAAAATGTGAGAGACTGATCCGTCTTTCCACCCGGACCTGGCGGCTGAAGCGAATGAAAGTTACGGCGCGTTCATTGAACCGAGACCCACGAAACCCTCGTATCCGCCGTTCGAGATAGCCATCAACTGGCAGGCAAACCTGGTTTTCCTGCTGGCCGGGCAATTGCACCAGGAAACTTTCAACCCCGCGCTCCGCGAGCCGCGATCGCCAACATGCGGCAGCGGATCGCGAGAGTTCGATCAGCAAGTAACTTCGGGGGATTCGATGCATCTTCATCCATTGGATATCGCGATTATTCTGGTGTACCTGCTGGGCACCGTGCTCGTAGGCTACTGGGTATCCCACTACGGCTCTCGCGACATGACCGCATATTTTCTGGGCGGCAACAAGATGCCCTGGTATGTGCTGGGCCTGTCCAACGCTTCGGGCATGTTCGACATCAGCGGCACCATGCTGCTGGTGTACTGGATGTTCGTCTATGGCTTGAAGAGCGTGTGGATTCCGTGGCTCTGGCCGACCTTCAACCAGGTCTTTCTCATGGTTTATTTGTCGGCGTGGCTCCGGCGCTCGCGGGTCATGACCGGAGCAGAATGGATCAAGACGCGTTTCGGCACCGGCCGCGGCGCCCAGTTGTCGCACCTCATCGTTGTTCTATACGCCTTCATCAGCATCATCGGGTTCTTCAGCTACGGCTTCAAGGGCATCGGCAAATTCGCGGCCACGTTTCTTCCCTGGCACCTGTCGCCGAATCAGTACGCGCTCATCCTCGTAGCCATCACCGCCCTTTATGTCATCAAGGGTGGGATGATCAGCGTGGTGATCACTGAGGTGGTGCAGTTTTGCGTGCTTTCCATCGCATCTTTCGCGGTAGGCATCATCGCCATGCGCCGCGTGGCGCCGGAGATGCTGCACAAAGTGGTGCCGGCCGGCTGGGACAACGTGTTTTTCGGCTGGCACTTGAATCTCGACTGGTCGACGCTGATCCCGGCAACCAGCACGCGAATCGCGCAGGACGGCTACGGGCTCTTTGGTTTCTTCGTCATGATGCTCCTTTTCAAGGGCGTGCTGATCTCCGCCGCGGGCCCGGCCCCGAACTACGACATGCAGCGCGTGCTTTCCGCCAAAAATCCGCGCGAGGCTTCGATGATGAGCGCGTGGGTGAATGTCGTGCTCACCTTTCCCCGCTATTTTCTTACCGCCGGTCTTGCCATCCTGGCCGCTGTGTTCTTCAGCGATAGCATCCGCGCCATGGGCGCCAACATGGACTTTGAGCTGGTGCTGCCCTATGCGCTGGCACGCTTTGTTCCCGTCGGCTTGCTCGGCTTTCTCATCTCCGGTCTGCTCGCCGCCTTCATGGCCAACTTTGCCGCCACTGTGAATGCCGCGCCGCCGTACTTCGTCAACGACATCTACAAGCGCTACATCCGCCCTGACGCTCCGCCGCGCACCTATGTCCGTCTGAGCTATCTCGCCTCTTTCGCCGTCGTCGTCATCGGTGTCCTCATCGGCTGGAATGTCACTTCTGTCAACGCCGTCGTGGTGTGGATCGTCTCCGGATTGTGGGGAGGCTACACCGCTTCCAACGTCTTGAAGTGGTACTGGTGGCGCTTTAACGGCTATGGCTACTTCTGGGGCATGCTCACCGGAATCACATCCGCTCTGGCGCTGCCGACGCTGGTCGCAAAGGTCCCATTGGTCCAGCATTTGCTGGCCGCCTACTCTATCAATATGGATGTCTCCATCGTCTTCCCGCTGGTGCTGCTAATCTCGCTCGTCGGATGCTTTGCGGGCACGCTGCTCACAAAACCCGAGGACGACGAGGTGCTCAAGGACTTCTATCGCCGCGTTCGGCCGTGGGGCTTGTGGGGCCCCATCTACCGCAAAGTTCTCGCCGAGGACCCCGGCTTCAAGCGCAACAAGGACTTCATGCGCGACATGTTCAACGTCGCCGTGGGTATTGTCTGGCAGGTCGCATTGGTCGTGCTTCCTATGTACATCGTCATTTGGGAGCTCAAGCGAGCCGCAATCACCCTGGCCATCGTTCTGGTTACGTCGGCAATTCTCAAGTTCACCTGGTACGACCACCTGGAGCGCCGCGAGGTGGAGGCTTCGGAAGTCGCGGGGCCTGCTCGCTCGTCTTCTTAGCAACCCCGGGAGCGATGTTAAAAGAGGGGAAAGTGAGAAAAAAAGCGAAGGTAAGGCACGAGCCGATGCCGGGACAGCCGGTCAGCCTGCGTATCCTGGGCGAATACCTCGATTTGTCGCCGGCCACCATCTCGCTGGTGCTGAACGATGCGCCTGGCGTCCGTGCGATTCCCCAGGAAACGCGGGACCGCGTGAAGGCGGCAGCCGCAAAGTTCGATTACCGGCCCAGCTTTTACGCGCGCTCCCTGCGTAAAAGGCAGACCTATTCCATCGGCGTGCTGGTTCCGGAGCTGAGCGACAGCTATTGCGCGCAGGTGCTCACGGGCGTGGAAGAATCTCTCATCGAGGAAGGCTACTTTTACCTCACCGCCAGTCATCGCCGCAAGCCCGACTTGATTGAAGAGTACCCGCGCATGCTGATGGAGAGGTCGGTGGAGGGATTCATTCTGATCGATACGGTTCTCGAGCACAGCTTCAAGATCCCGGCGGTCGCGGTTGCGGGTCATCGCCAGTTTCCCGGAATCACCAACGTAGTGCTCGACCAGCGCCGGGCCGCAGAACTGACGTTGCGCCATCTCTACCAGCTGGGTCATCGCAAAATCGCTTTTATGCGCGGCGGCAGCCACAGCTCCGACGCCGAGGACCGTTGGGAATGCCTGAAGGCTGTAGCCCATGAACTTGGCATTGTGGTACGGCCCGAGTTGACAGTTGATCTCAAGCTACGGGTTTCCACGCCCGAACTGGGCTTCGAGCCTGCTTGCGAATTGCTCAACCGCAAGGCCGATTTCACGGCGTTGGTCTCCTACGACGATATTGCCGCTATCGGTGCAATCCGGGCCATACGGGACCAAGGGATGCGCGTCCCTGAAGACATCTCCGTGGTCGGCTTCGACGACATCCAAAGCGCGGCCTTCCAGAATCCGAGCATTACGACCATCCGCCAGCCGCTGCATGAAATGGGCACCATTGCCGCCCGAATCCTCTTGCAGCGGGTTCGTGGTCAGAGCGCCGCTCCGCAGGTGTTGCCCGTCCTGCCGGAATTGGTCATTCGCGAGTCGACCTGCCCGCCGTCCGAAAAGCCCAATCGAACAAAGCGCAACTGAAGCGGCGGAGAATAGCTCCGGGGACGAGGGGCCAGCTCGAGAATCGAGCCGCAAACCCCCTATTTTCATTGCCTCCTGCATATTCAGGCTGGTATAGTCCTCCTTTGGCCGCTACCCGCGCGGCAACGACTGCGGCTCATGAGGTCGTTCGGCCCATTAGACAAAATCGCAGCCTTACCGGAGAGCTGCAGGGTCCTTCGATTCTTATCTTCGAGAGTTCGGCCAGGGCGTAAAAGAGCAAGTTGTTCCTGGAGTGATCGAATTGGCAAAACCTTCCTCTGGCCGACCTGTGAGCAAAGCCAGGCAGCGCACAATGGCGCCGGTGACGAACCGCAAGCCCACGATGAGCGATGTGGCTCGGCTGGCGGGCGTGGGCACCATGACCGTTTCCCGAGTGTTAAGTGGCACGGTTCGCGTTTCGGCGGAAACCACGCAACGGGTCCAAACGGCGATTGAGCAGCTCAAGTACCGGCCCAACGTGCTGGCGCGCGCATTTCGGGGTCAACGCAGCCATTCGATCGGACTGATCATTCCTTATCTTTACGATCCCTTCTTTGCCAGTTGTGCTCACGCGGTAACCACCGTGGCCAGGGAACACGGCTATTCGGTCATCATCACCACTTCCAACGAAGATCCAGAAACGGAATACGCCCAAGTCGATGAAATGCTGCAGCGGCATGTGGATGGCCTGTTGGTGATTCCTGCGAGTATCCGCCACTCGCGCCTTACGCGGACGCTCTTTGGCAAGACACCGGTCGTGGCCTTTGACCGGCCGGTCCCCGATCCGTCCATCGATACCGTCCTGGTGCAGAACGCCGTCGGCTCGCGTCGCATTACGGAGCATCTCATCGAGCACGGACATCGGCATATCACCTACATCGCGCTCAGCCGCAGCCTCTTCACCATCAACGCGCGCTATGCCGGCTATCGCCGCGCCATGCTGGACGCGGGGTTCGAACCAAGTGCGGTCTTCGATTGCGAATCGGAGGAAGTCGTGGAGCAGATCCTCAAAGCAAAGAGGGCATCCGACACACCCCCCACCGCAATCATCACTTCGAATACGCTGGTTACGCGTTACGTCCTTGGGGCGATTTCTCGCCTTGGCTGGCGCATTCCCAACGATCTCGCCTTCGCCGGTTTCGACGACTTCGACCTCGCCGAGTTCACTTCACCGCCGCTCACAGTCGTCCGCCAACCCGCGCAGGAGATGGGCCGCGTCGCCGCAAACTTGCTCTTCGACCGCATCGCGCGCGGTGAAACGCCGCACACGGGCAACCGCATCGTTCTCCCCGTTGAGATCGTGCTGCGGCGCTCGTGCGGCTGCAAACACCGCACGGCTGTAGTCGTTCATTGAAAGCGCTTTCCGGAAGCGCGGCCTTTACTGTACCGGAACTGTTTGTGTGGCCAGGTTCCAGCCGCGCATGCCGATCGCAGGTTTCGCGCCGCCGGCCGCAAATGCCACTGTCACTGTGCGCTGCCCGCCGGGCAAGAGCGAGACGTAGTTGTCACTGTAATAGGCGGGCAGGATGCGTTGGCCCGTCGCAGCATCGGTGAGCGTGAGCTTGATCATGAGCGCCGCCATGGAGCCCGTGTTCTTGATCTGCACCGTTACCGTGCGTTCGCCGTTCGCCGTTGCGGAGGCCGCCGAGGCCGATAGCGTAGCAGTCGGAAGCGAGTTCAGTTCGCGGAGGCTCGCCTCGTTCGCTGACCACCAATAGAAGTTGTCGCTCACCGGCGCGCCGGCAGCATCGCTCACTTCGAGCTTCACGAAGATCGAGTGCCCTCCGGCCAAAGTTGACAGATCAGGTTTCGCCACCGGCGTTCGATCATCGGCGGCGGCCTGAACCTGGTTGGCCTGATCGCTCAGCGTCTTCCCATCCAGGCCCTCCACAAGCGTGCGCACTTTGAAGGACCGCGCCTCTCCCAGGTTGATCAGATCCACCGAGCCATCGGACAAATTCAGTTGCGCGTGCACCGGCTCGCAAGCCTTCTCGGTTCCGTAGAAGCTCGATTGCGTGTCGTAGTCCCAACTCAGAAAATTCCACTCCATGCTCGGCCACGACGGCTGCGTCATCCAGATCATGCGCGCCGAGTTGGGCTGCCAAAGATGCGCGGCAAATCCCTCGAAGATCGCGCGATGGCCAACGTAATCCAGCATCTGCGCCTTGCGCTCGAAATCCTCCAGGCTCGTAGGCGCGCCAAACTCCGTCTCCATGTGGGTCATGTACGGCTGCACCGCGCCGTTCCCGCTCTGATGCCAGTCGTGATAAGCCCATGTGTCGCTGATCGGCCAACGGTCGGGCTCGGGGATGAAGGATTTCATGCTCTCCAGCGTGGGCACGCTGGGAATCCCGAGCTCGACGCTGAATCCGCGGTTGATCCGGTAATAGGTTTCGAGCGGCTGGAATTGATAGGGCCCTGAGTTGCGCAGATTCACTTGATTCGAGCTGCCCGTGTAATAGCGCGTGTGGTCGAGCGTGCGCACCAGTTCGGCCAATCCCTCGTTGATCGTCGGCTGCGGCACGCCTTCGTTGCGCCCGCACCACACCACAATCGACGGATGATGACGGTAGCGCAGAATCGTGTCGCGCGCGTTCGCCAAGAACAGCACGGGGGCTTCGGCTTCCAGATTGTAAGTCTGCGTCGATTCCCAGAAGTCGTTCCACACCATGAGTCCGTATTTGTCGGCCAGCGCGTAGAAGTTCTCCTCCGTATTCTGGCCCATCCAATTGCGGATCATGTTCACGTGCGCGTCGCGATGCAGCCGGAAATACGGCTCCAGGTGCTCGAGGCTCACGCGCTTCAGCATGTCGTCCATGCCCCAGTTGCCGCCGCGCGCGGCAATGCGCACGCCGTTCACTTTGATCACCAGGTCCGTCCCCGGCCATCCGCCATCAA
>CAZANC010000136.1:0-9293 GCA_964486495.1 uncultured Occallatibacter sp. | reverse complement strand
GAGACACGTTGCCGCCGGTGATGGGCGTGCCGAGCGCGGTGCAGGCTTCGGCGATGCCGTCGATGGCTGCCGAAAGCTGGGCCATGATTTCGGGTTTCTCTGGATTGCCGAAGTTGAGACAGTTGGTGGCAGCGACTGGCGTTGCGCCGGTCATCGCCACTTTGCGCGCGGCTTCGGCAACGGCATGCATTGCGCCGAGTTTGGGATCGAGATACGCCCAGCGGCCGTTGCCGTCGAGGGCCATCGCGAGGCCGATCTCCTTCTTCGGGCTGTCGGCACCACCCGGCTCGCCGGTGCCCTTGATGCGCATCACGCCGGCTTCGCCGCCTGGGCCTTGCGCGGTGTTGGTCTGCACCATGGAGTCGTACTGCTCGTGGACCCAGCGTTTGGAGCAGACGTTGGAGCTGGCGAGAAGCTTCTTGAGGTCGGCGGTGTAGTCGCGGTCTTTGTCTAATTCATTGAGAGCTTCGGCGGGAGGATCGAGCGGGACGGGAGCTTTCCATGTGCCGATGGGGCGATGGTAGAGCGGCGCATCGTCGGTGAGCGATTGGTTGGGAATGTCGGCGACGAGCTCGCCATGATGACGGATGCGGAGACGCGGCTCCGGCTCTACTGTGCCGACGATGACGGCGTCGAGGCCCCATTTCGAGAAAACGCGCAGCACTTCGTCTTCGCGGCCCTTTTCGGCGACGAGCAACATGCGCTCCTGGCTTTCGGAGAGCATGATCTCGTAGGCGCTCATGCCGGTTTCGCGCTGAGGCACGCGGTCGAGCTCGACGTCGAGGCCGACACCGCCGCGCGCGCCCATCTCGCAGGTGGAGCAGGTGAGGCCGGCCGCGCCCATATCCTGAATGCCGACGATGGCGCCGGTCTGCATGGCTTCAAGGCAGGCTTCGAGAAGAAGCTTCTCCATGAACGGGTCGCCGACCTGAACGTTCGGCCTTTTCTGTTCTGACCCTTCCTTGAACTCTTCGCTAGCCATGGTGGCGCCGTGGATGCCGTCGCGGCCGGTTTTGGCGCCGACATAGATGACGGGATTGCCGGTGCCGCTGGCCTTGGCGTAGAAGATTTCATCCTTGCGGACGAGGCCGAGGGCAAAGGCGTTCACGAGTGGATTGCCGCTGTAGCAGGGCTCGAATTTGGTTTCGCCGCCGAGATTGGGCACGCCGAAACAGTTGCCGTAACTGGCGATGCCGCTGACCACTCCTTCGAGAATGGAGTGATTCTTGTGGACGGTTTCGCGGTCGGCTTCGCCGGGCTCGATGGGGCCGAAGCGGAGGGAGTCCATGACGGCGAGCGGGCGCGCGCCCATGGTGAAGATGTCGCGCAAGATGCCGCCGACGCCGGTGGCCGCGCCCTGATGGGGCTCGATGTAGCTGGGGTGGTTGTGCGATTCGATTTTGAAAGCGCAGGCCCAGCCGTCACCCACGTCGATGATTCCCGCGTTTTCGCCCGGCCCCTGGACGACGCGATCGCTCTTGGTGGGCAGGCGCTTGAGGTGCACGCGGCTGGATTTATAGGAGCAGTGCTCGCTCCACATCACGCTGTAAATGCCGAGCTCGGTGAGCGAGGGGGTGCGGCCAAGCGCCGCGAGGATGCGCTGGTACTCCTCCGCGGTGATGCTGTGTTGCGCAAGCATCTGCGGAGTGATGGTGACTGGCTCAGGAACGACGGCGGCGGAGGAGCTGGTCATCGTTGATGCCTTCATTCTCGCACAGGGGTTCGAGAGCAGGCCGCCGAGCAAATGTGGAAAGGCCGGCAGCCGCCGCGCGGCAGCCGCCTTCGGGCACCTGCGGTGCGGCAGCCGCCCTCGGCCACGCCGCGCAAAGAAAGAAGGCGCGGCGCCGGCAGCTGGGGAAACTCCTATGCGACGCAGCACGCGCGGCACGTGGCGGATAAGCCAAAGGCTATGCGATACTTTGGGAGCGCATCCCCACCCGAGGCCGGGATGGCGGAATTGGCAGACGCAGCAGACTCAAAATCTGCCGGCCCTTGTGGTCATGGGGGTTCGACCCCCCCTCCCGGCACCAATTTATTCTATTTAGAATCAATCGTTTACAGTCCAAGAAAATCTGGAGGGTGTACCACGGGTGTGAGCAGAGATATGAATCAGGCGGATCTCTTTTGGTTAGGGCTTAACATGCGCGGGTCGTGTTCCCATACCGGGTTAAGGTAGGGACGGCTTTGGAAGAATAGAAGCCGGTAACTTTCTCTGGTCGGGGATGAGTTTTCATAGAAAACGTTCCGCGCCGGTTGGGTTACTCTTGGGCCGCGCTGGGGAAACGCTTATCTGCGTTCTGTGCAGAACGAGCTTTGGCGACAGCAGTGCTCTGTTTCAGGGAGGAAGAACGATGCAAGACTTAAAGTCGTCTACAACCATTGCTTTGCTCTCTCTCTTGGCTATCGGATTTTGCGAAACTTCTGCCGCTCCAGGACTGGCGGACAAACCGCACGGCGGCACTGCTCGGTTCCATGTGGCGGTGCTCGATGCGAATGGAACTTCTGTCGCGGGAGACAGCGGACACGCGGCGGGTGCACACTCAATCAACCGGGAATACAAACCGGGGGATCGCATTGAAGTGACAGGATCGCAGCGGATGGCCGTGCGCCTGGACGAGAAGATGCCCGAGTGCCTGCTCTACCTTGCGGATTCGGCGCAGGGGAAGTTCAGCTACGAGGTACCATCCGGGCGCGCCGAGCAACAGACGGGGAGCGCTTATGCGCCGGAGAGCTTTGCCGGAAGTTCACACACGGTGACTGTGCGCCTGCTGAATGAGCAGGAGAGGTCGGGCTATCGGAATCTTGCGGTGAATCCATGCGATGTACTGAAGCCGGAGGAAGGTCCGGGGCAGGCTTATCCGCACAGCAGTACCAATAGTTATTCGAGAAATCTGTATGACTTTGCGGCGAGGAATGCGATCGATGGCGTATCCCAGAACGGGCATCATGGCGTATGGCCCTACCAGTCGTGGGGGCCGGGCCTGCGGCTGGACTTGTGGTGGAAGCTGGATTTTGGCAGGCCTGTCGATCTGGACAAGATACGGCTCATGGTGCGCGCGGATTTTCCGCATGACAGCTATTGGAAGAGCGCGGTGGTGGAGTTCTCGGATGGGAGCCTGGTTCCGATTCAGATTACAAATTCTGCTGAGTTTCAGGAGTTCAGTTTTCCGAAGCGGCAGGTCTCGTGGTTTCGCATTCACGATCTGGTTCCGGAGGATCCGGCGCGGTGGTGCGCCTTCATTGAGGTTGAGGCCTGGGGGCATGATCTGCCATGATGCTCAACAAACATTTAGAGATGCGAGGGCTGCATGGGTGAGACGAAACGCATTCTGGTGACTGGCGCAACAGGGAAGGTTGGCCGGACATTTATCGATCGATTTCTGGCTGATCCGGCGTTCGATGCGTTCATAGTGCGGGCACTCTGTCACAACCGCGTTTTGGAGCCTCGGCCTCGGCTGGAGATTGTGAAGGGATCGCTGGAGAATCGCGAGGATACAAATGAGGCGGTGCGGGATACGACGCATGTGTTGCATCTGGCGACGTCGAAGGAGACGCCGGAAAGCGTGATGGATGTGGCGGTGAAGGGCATCTTCTGGCTGCTGGAGGCCTGCCGCATCAGCCCGACGTTTCAACAATTCCTTCTGATTGGCGGTGACAACAGCCTGGGGCACTTTGTGTATCCGCATCCGATCCCTGTGACGGAGACGCAGAAGCATACTTCTTATGCGGGTTGCTATGCGCTATCGAAGGTGCTGGATGAAGTGATTCTGGAGCAGTATTACATTCAATATGGACTGGCCGGGTGCTGCCTGCGCGCGCCGTGGATCATGGAGAAAGACGATTTCCGGTATCAGCTTTCGTTTGGCGAAGATGTGTTTGGCGGGCCACGATGGCGCGATCTTGTTGGCGCCGAAAAGGCGGATGAGTATTTCCTGGCGAAGGCTGTTCCAGTGATGCTCGATCCGCAAGGCTTGCCTGTAAAGCGCAACTTTGTGCATGTAGAAGATCTGATTGCGGCGATACTGGGCGCGATCGATCATCCCAAGGCGCATCAACAAACGTTCAACATCTGCATGGATGAGCCAGTGGACTATGGCGAACTCGCCGCGTATCTGGCAAAGTCACGCGGCTTGCCTTCGGTGCCGGTGCCCACCCCATATCATTCGAACTGGCTGGACAATGCGAAGGCCAAGTTTCTGCTGGGCTGGCGGCCAACATACGATCTGAAGAAAATGACGGATGCCGCGTGGGAGTACCGGCGCAGTGAGGACGATCCGCGAATTGTCTGGTATCCCGGTTGAGTGAAGTCATCCTGCAGAGCTGCCCGGAACGGGTGGGAGTATATGTAAAGCTCGCGACTGTATTGAAGGGTGGAGCATCGGCCGCGACCGTGGTCTTGCTTGTGTGGGCAACCGTCGAAGCACAGGGAACGCCCGACACGAACTCGCCGCAGATGGCAGTTTTGCACGCCACCGTCACCATCACCGGAGGCCTGGCATTCACCGGATCCTATGACAATCGCCTGTCAGTCCGCACGTGTACCGACGTCGCAAGGGGCGGAACAGGCGAGTCCGGCGGCAAGGGCGGCGCGGCGTTCGATGTGCCGATACCACCTCCAGATCCCGGCGGCAATCCCGGGTCTGTGGGCGGCGGCCACACCTTCTCGACCGATGCAGCGGCTTGGCCTTATCACGGCCCCGGTACATACACGGGCTCCGGCTTGACCGCGACACAGATGGATGTGGACACCCCACCCGGTTCCCAGGACACTCATATCTTCGCGTTTCCAACCGGCGTGGGAACCCTGATCGTCAAGCCCGACGCTTCAGGCTCGTTCCAGTTCAATGGTTTGCAGGACCCTGGCAGCGTCACGATCTCTGGCCAGGTCATCTGGACCTGCTCGTAGCCGAGACGGCTTATGCCGTCCCTGCTGCGCCTAATGCGTGCGGCCGGGGAGAACGAAGTGCTGTGAGCAGCGCGGCTCGTAGGAGTCGCCGGGCATTTTAATGGGTGTGTCGAAGGGCGCGGGTTTGCCGTCGATGAGGCGCTGCGAATAGAGAGCGCGGGCTCCGCAACTGCAGTAGGCCATGCACTCGGTAATGCTGCCGCCGTAAGCGTTCACCAGCCAGGTGAGGTTGAGCATTTCGCCGAAGGGCATGGCGCGGAAGTCGAGATCGAGCCCCGCGACGAGAACGTCGTGACCCGCGTCGAGCAGGTACTTGACGAAGAGAAAAAGCTGATCGACAAACTGGCCCTCGTCGATGGCGATGCACTCCACGCGCTTGCCGATCTTCTGCTCCGTATCGCGGATTGCGCCGAGCACCTCCCACGGGTCGCTCGCTTTGAACTCGATGGCGCTCATTTTGCCGCCGCCGTTGGGATTGCGGCTCTCGACCACGCCCGGCCCGCCTTTGGTGTCGTCGCTGGGCTTGAGCACCAGGACGTGTTGCTTGGCGTACTGGCGGCGCATATCGGCGCGGCGCAGCAGTTCAGCGGTTTTGTTGCTGCGCATGGGCCCCATCATCAGTTCGAGCTTGCCTTGCACGTGCGGATCTCCTTCGATAGAAAAGAACCTTCCACTCCCGGTTGTTCATCATACCGGAAGCCTGCGCGAAGGAATGAGATGGAAGTTTGACGGCGGACCGTTATGCGCGTTATGCGTGGCCGGTTCCGCGCGTCGGCGCCGCTACTGTGTACCGTATATCGGCAATCGAACTAGGCCACATGTCCGGCCCCACGGCCATCGCTTTAAGCTGCAAAGAGGAATTGATGCGAATGGCGCCTCGGTAGAGAGGAGAGCTAAAGGTTGGCGCGGTGCCGTCGGTAGTGTAGTAGATGAGCACGAAGCGGGTGAAGCATTTGATACGCACCTTTGTGCCCGCCGAGACCGTGCCCGGCTTCACTGAGAAAACCGGTTGCCGCGTGACGCCGCTCGGGACCGCGTTTGTCCTGGGATCCTGTGAGGACTGCACGGCCTGCTGCATGGCAAACTGGTTCGCCAATTGCGCGGCCTGCATGGCCTGAGCATTGGCGGTTGCCGCCGCCTGCATCATCTGATCATTGGCCTGCTGTGCGGCGTACGCGCTGGCATCCATTGCCTGCTGAGCTGCCTGTTGGGCTGCCCATGCGCCGGGATCCTGCGCGAAAACGGGAGTACAACCAAGGAATAACACGAGAAACGCGGTTCTCATCTCCAGCCCCCAGTTCGCATTCACTCTATTTCGAGGGGCAATTCATTCGGTTGGTTGTCTGAAGTCGGGAACTATCGCCTGGGAGCTCTTATTGCCGCGTCGACGGTGACCTTCATCACGCCGCACTCGCCGAAGAAATGAACCAGATCGCCGGAGAGGGATGTGGGCTGGCCGGATGGGGCAGCCGGTCTATCTGCAATGAAGCGCTGCGAAGCTGGGGCCGCGGAGGGGAGCGTAAAGGCTGGGGAGACAGTCCGCTGCGGAGCGGAGGTCATGCGCATTGCGCCGCCGCCCTGCGCATCGAGGATGAGCGCAGTGAGTTTGCGAGCCAGCGGCAGCGGGAAACTTTCAGAGACGAAGACCAGCTTTCCGCGGGTGGTGATCACGACCGGGCCTTCGTCGGTGGAGAAGACTTGTTCGACCGAACCGTCATCGGCAGGCGTGGAGAGATCGGCGGAGGTCTCTAACTGAACGCTCGAATACTTGCGGGCGAGGTTCTTCGAATAGAGCTTGGTGAAGACCTGCGCGGAGTCTGCGCTCTTCCAGACTGAAAGATAAAACAGGCCGATGGATTTGGTGCTGGCCTGTTCCGCAGGCGTGGTGGCGCTGCGGAGTTGCCCCGCCCAATAGAGCCCGCCATCCCAGGCCGGAGTCAGGTCGCGGGACGCGTTGTCGCCGCCGAAGAGCTCGGTGATGATGTGCACGTCGAGCTCGCCAATCTGGCCGATGTCGTAGGGCGTGTAAAGCGGGTCGACGAGGGGATGAATGTCGGGCAGCAGCGGAATGGCCGGAATTTTCTTCTGCTCATAGACGCGCGGATTGATGATTTCCCAGCTCGAAGAGGGCGGACGGTCGAGCGCGCCGGTAAAGGCTGCCGTTTGGCCCTGGTCCATCCAAATGTCCTGCTCGAAGCTGAGGCCCTCGCGGTAGGGGAAGAGCATCGACTCCGAAAGCAGAAGGGGAGCGCGGGCCATCACGGGCGAATCCTCGGTGGAGTTCATCTGCGACCGGACCACATCGAGCACCTCGGGATCCTTGACCAGGCTCTTGCCCAGCGGCTTGAGGATGTAGTCCATCATGACGGCAGTCGCCTGGCCCTCCGCCACGGCATCACGCGCGGTGTCCATCTCGTCGCGTGCCAGATGATCCTGATCGCCCGCCGCGTCGTGCGAAACGTCGTCGGGAGTTTGATCGTCCCATTTTTCCAGGTCTGCGTGCTGATCCTGCAGCGCGTGGGTCAGCTCGTGGGCCATCACAGGCTTTTGCTCTTCGGGATCGACCCAATCGAGCAGGTTGACGGTTTTTGTTTTCGAGTCGTAGTAGGCCTCGATTTGCTCTTTCAGGAGCGCCAGCAGAAAAGGCTTGAGTTCGAAGTCGCGATCGAGCAGGCCGAATTTCTTGAGAACGATTTCGTCGCGCTGCATGCGCTTGGCGCTCTCGTCTTCATCGAATTTCTCGTCAAGGTAAGCTTCTACGGCAGTCCGTGTGATGAGAGTGCGCTTGACGGAGCTTTTGACGGGCAGGCCGGTCTCCCCGGAGGAAAATTTGATGAGCTCGTCGACCAGAGCGAAGAGCTGCTGAGCCTGCTCGGGCGTAATCTTCGTCGCGGATTTTGCGTTTTGACTGTTCGCGGAGGGCTTTGCTGTGGCGGCGGGCGGAGCCGGCTGGGGCGCCTGAGCGGACTGTTGCGACCAGGCTGCCGTCGCCAGGCAGAGCAGGAGGACCGGGACTCCACAGCGCGCGATCTGGAGCGATTTCACTTGCTGATTCCTCATCAATCCTACTTATGTGTCTTGCTGCCGGGTTGGATGCGATTTAGGTGTTTCCGGGCCGAATTCCAGCTTCTCACTTCAAGGCTATAATCAGGATGCGGTTTGACGCCAAGTTCAGAGAGAAAATCTGCGCCGGACCGCGGAAAAGCATCCCATGCCAGAGACCGATCTTGCCCAAAACCTGCAGGCCAGTGCACTGGCCGCCATGCTTGAGTCCGCGCGCAAACCGCACGAACTGACCGTTTACCGGGGGGTGCAGACCCCTCTTGAGTTGGACGCGCCGGAGGTGGAAACGGCGGCGCTGGCCTTCGGAGCCGCGATCCACGATCTGGGCTGGATGCGGCGCGTGGCCGTGCGCGGGTCCGACCGCTTTCGCTGGCTGAGCGGGATGGTGACCAACACGGTCAACGACCTGTTTCCGAACACCGGCGCCTGGAATCTGGTGCTGAACGCGCAAGGCCGCATCCAGGGCGACCTGACTGTGTGGCGCGGAGGCGAAGAGGCCTCTCCGCAGCGGCGAAGTTCTTCGAGCCCAGCCCTCTTGAGCGGCGACCCGATGTTGGGAACGCCGTTTGCAGGCGAGTCGGAGCTGGAGCTGGAGATCGCAGCCGATCAATTTGAGAAGCTGCTGGCCCACCTGAACAAGTTCATCATCATGGACGACGTGGAACTGGTCCCGCTTGGGGATGAGCAGGTGGGAGAGGCGGGCTCGGAGACCGCGATCGGGTTGACTGGGCCGGAGGCCGGCGAAGTGCTGGAGCGTGTGGGCCTGCCGACGATCGGAAGCGCGATGGCGGGAACCAGCGTGGAGTGGAATGGCTGGAACCTGAGAATTCTGCGCGGCTACGGCGTGCTGGCGCAGCACTATGAGTTCTGGCTGCCGACAGCCGGGCTGGCTAAGCTCTGGGGGTGCCTCCGCACGGGAGGTGCGACGCCGGTTGGCTGCGCATCGCTTGAAGCGTTTCGCATCGCCGAGGCGATTCCGGCGTATGGGATCGACATGGTGGAGCGGGACCTGCCGCAGGAGACTTCGCAGATGCGGGCGCTGCACTTTGCCAAGGGCTGTTACCTGGGCCAGGAGATTGTGGAGCGCATCCGATCGCGCGGCAATGTGCACCGGCATCTGCGGCCGCTGGAGCTTTCGGGCACTGTGCCCGCGAGCGGCGCGGAGTTGACGAGCAAAGACGGGACGGCTGCCGGGCAGATTACCAGCGCGGCCGAGTTGGCGCTTTCTTCCGGACGCCGTGTTTTTGCGCTGGGCATGTTGCGCTCAGAGGCTGAGGAGCGCGAGCAGGTTTTCGGTTACAAGGCGGGGGCTGAAGAGGGAACG
>CAZANC010000135.1:0-9376 GCA_964486495.1 uncultured Occallatibacter sp. | reverse complement strand
ACAGTTTCTGAAGCGTCAGGAAGTCACTGTCCCAGCGGCGGCTTTGGAATGGAGCAAGGAGCACCTTGTGTTCTTTCGCAATGCCGATCAGTTCGACAGCCTCCGCCGAGGTCAGCGTCATCGGCTTGTCGACAACAACGTTCTTGCCGGCCTTCAGGAGCTGCTTGGCGAGCGGAAAGTGCGTTCCATTCGGCGTGGCCAACACGAAGAGGCCGAGCGAAGTGTCGGCCAGCATTGCTTCGAGCGAACGGTAGACTGTGATGCCGGGATAGCGCGCCGCTGCCGTGTCCGAGTTGCGCTCCACGACCGCCGCCAACTCCAGCCCTTCGACGGTCGAGAGCAGTGGCGCATGGAAGACGCGCCCCGCCATGCCGAAACCGATCAGTCCAACTCGAATCATGGCAAACTTCCTTTGGATGCGGCGAACTCCGCTTAGCCTTCGAGTTTAAACCGCGTCTCGGCGAGGCGGTAAAGCCGTCGCCACACCAGCCGGTTCATCGTCACGACCATCAGCGAAATGAAGATTGTGGCCAGCAGGAGCATAGCGAATCGCCCGCTATCGGTAGCCGCGTCAATCTGCGCACCCAGCCCGATGGTCGAGAGTGTGTGGCCCTGCACATGCGAATACTCGGCCATCACCGAGGCGTTCCATGCACCGCCTGAGGCCGTGACCATCCCCGTAATCAGGTAGGGAAAGATACCGGGAAGAATCAGCCGGGTCCATCGCTGCCAGCGCGTAAAACGGCAGACCGTGCAAACTTCGCGAAGATCCGAGGGGATGGACATGGCTCCCGCGATCACATTGAACAGGATGTACCATTGCGTGCCGAGCAACATCAACGCGATAGATCCGATACCCAACCCGCCGCCGATCTTCACGAGGCCGATCAGCAGAATGGGAAAGAACGCAGTGGCCGGTACTGACGCCAGAATCTGCGCAAGCGGCTGCACGATCCTTGCCAGTCGCGGGTTCAGGCCGATGGCCACGCCGACTGGAATGGTCCACAGGGCGGAAAGTAGCAGCGCTGCATTCACGCGCAGAAATGTGGCTGCGGCTCCTTCGAGCAACAGGCGCAGGTCCGGCCAGGTAATGGTCCTGAGCATGAAGGCGGCCTGCGCCGCCGCCCAGCAAACCACCAGACCGCCCGCAACGGCCAGCGTCCACAGCGCCGGCGACACCTTTCCGGAATTCGCCTCTTCAAGCGGCCTCACTACGCGGCATTCTTTCGATTTCGCCAACCGTCGGTACACTGGCTCCTCGATACGATTCCAGATGCGGCCGGGAAGGGTCTCCAGAATTCTCGATCGGCGAAGCAGCTCGAGGATTGGCGATGTGACGTGCTCGGCTGACTCCACCTGCTCGAACTTGAATTTGTCGCTCCAGGCGATGAGCGGCCGCCACACCAATTGATCGGTGGCGACCACGATCAGGATCACCGTCGCAATGCCGGCGAGCAGAGCGTGCACATCACCGTTGTTGGTCGCGGTTTGGATGTAACTGCCCAGCCCCGGCAACTGAAAGTTGCGCGTACCCATGGTGAATGTCTCGCAGAAAATCAGCGCGAACCATCCGCCGGCCACGGATACGATTGAATTCCACACCAGGCCGATAGCCGAAAAAGGCATCTCCAGTTGCCAAAAACGCTGCCAGCTGGAGTAGCGGAAGATGCTCGCGGCCTCGAGCATCTCTTTGGGAATGGTTTTGAGCGACGAATAAAAGCTGAAGGCGAGGTTCCACACCTGACCGGTGAAGATGAGCAGAATCACGCTCATCTCAATGCCCAGTTGATGGCCGGGAATGAGCGAAACCATGGCCAGAACCACGGGCGGCAAAAAGCTCAGTACTGGAATCGACTGCAGAATGTCGAGAACCGCGACCATCCACGGCTCGATGCGCGGGTTGTAGGCGGCGATGTAGCCGTAGGAGATGGCGAAGGCCAGGCTGAGAAAGTAAGCGATGGCCATGCGCACGATGGAGTAGAACGCGTACAACGGAAGTGCGCCGATGGAGCTCGAAATCGGCACCACCGGGATCGGCTTTTGAAACCAGTAAACGCCTGTGCTGACGATCGCAAAGAACAGCGCCAGCGCACACGCCGCCACTCCCAGATCGATGAAGAACGGCGTCCTCCTGACCGTTACCAGGGATCGCGCGAGCGGCCGAGGGAGGCTCACTTCGCGTCCTCGCTAGTGGCAATCTCCTCTTCCAGTGCGTCGGGCAGCACGAAGCGGCGGCGCGCGGAGTCGAAGTCGAATATCTCTGCGTACCGGCCCCACGTCACCGCGGTCTCCAACTGCCGCTGCGATTCCTCCTCGCTGAACTGTTCCCCGAGCATATCCATGAAGAAATCCTCGGGAACCGTATGGTCGCTTTTCGCGTCGAGCGCGCGGCGAATCTGCCGCAGCAGCAGCACGTTCTCCAAAGCGGCGCTGCGGAACAGCTCCTTCTGGCGGAGAATTTCGGAGTTGGCAAATTCCTCGCCGCTGGTTGTGATGGCCGCATCGCCCTCTTCGACTTTGAGAAAGCCCAGCATCTGCGCCGCGTCCACAATGGGCAGCAAATCGTCGATCTCAAAGGCCAGGTCTTCGGCCAGGCGGTACATGTCGTCGCGCCCGCCACGATCGATCAGCAACTCGAGCAGGCCGGCGATTCCGCCGGGCCTGGCGTGCGGCAACATCTGGTAGCGCATCTGCCTCTGATCGCGCACGTGTGGTTCTACCACCTGTCCGGGCGCTTCAGCGGGCGAAACATCCGGCTGTGTGAGCACCTTGTAGATGTAATCCACCAGCTTCGTAAAGGCCTCGGACTTTCGGTCGCGCGGCTGCGGCAGCGTCACCGGGAAGTCGGTGCGAATGTGCCCCGGATTCCGCCCCAGCACCACGATGCGATCGGCCAGCAGCACCGCTTCTTCGATGTTGTGCGTCACCAGAAAGACCGCCTTCGTGGGCATGGTCTTGTTCGCCCAAAGCTCGAGCAGTTCGCTGCGCAGGTTCTCCGCTGTCAGCACATCGAGCGCGGAAAACGGCTCATCCATGAAGAGAACCTCAGGCTCGACGACGAGCGCGCGGGCAAATCCCACACGCTGTCGCATCCCGCCGGAAAGTTCCTTCGGATACGCAGATTCAAATCCGTCAAGACCCACCACGTCGATCATCTTCATGCTGCGTTCGCGGCGCTCTGCCGGCGCTACGCCGCGTGCCTGCAGCGGAGCTTCCACGTTCTCCAGGACCGTAAGCCAGGGAAAAAGCGCGAAGCTCTGAAAAACGATCGAGACATTGATCTCGGCCTGCGCAATGGGCGTGCCGTGCCAGTAGACTTGGCCCGCAGTCGGTACGGAGAGCCCGGTCAACATGCGCAGTATGGTCGATTTGCCCGATCCCGAAGGGCCCAGCAACGCAAGAATCTCTCCGGGGACGATGCTCAGGTCCGTCGCCGAAATCACCTGGATGCGATTCTGGCTTGGCTGCGCATAGTATTTCTCGATTTTTTCCGCGCGGATAATTGCATCCGTGGCCGGCGGCGCTTCCAGAGTCGCGTTGGGGATAGCCGTTTCCTGCATTTCCGGTGCTCCGGTAGGAGTCGTTCAGGCGGAACTGGCGTCCGCCCGCAACAGTATAAGTGTCGACATTTGATCGCAGATGAATTGCGCCGCGCCGAATGAGCCAGGCCGTTCGGCTCGCCGGCGCGACTCCCCGGCTCGAGCGGCGGGGCTGACCAGGAAAGACGCTCCGTGCTTTACACTGGTAAAGCGTAGCATTCTTGAGCTAATGAAAGCGTAAGTCCGACCCGACCAGCTTACCGCGACCGCTCGAAAGCATCGAAAAGTTTCACAATGTTCACTGCCCTGCCCCACGAGAGAATATGCCGAACGCAACAAAACCAAAGGTGCTGGTAGCCGACGACGAGCGAGTCATCGCCGACACCCTGGCCATGATTTTGAATCAGAGCGGATTTGAGGCCCGTGCTGTTTACTCGGGCGAAAAGGCCCTCGAGCTTGCCGAGAGTTTCGTGCCCGATATGCTCATCTCCGATGTGATCATGGCCGACCTGAACGGGATCGACGCTGCCATTCGCATGCGCGCCCTTCTGCCGGGAGTCAAGATTCTCCTTTTTTCCGGCCAGGCAGCGACGGCCGATCTGCTGGAGAAAGCCCGCGCCGAGGGTTATGAGTTCGATATTCTCGCCAAGCCTGTACACCCGCAGGACCTGCTGGCGAAACTGCGCGGTTGACGCTGCTTCGGGCAGCCTGACATTGGAGATCCAGCCGCTTGCCACGCCCCTAAGCGCCAGAGTGAATCGAAGCGTTCAATAGAATCCCTTGCTCGCCCCTTGCTCTTGGCCTCCCCCGCAAGCGAAAGTACATACAAGATGACAAAGGCGCTTCGTTCCACTCGCGTTCTGACGCCGGCGGGCCTCGCACCCGCGACCGTGCTTGTGGACGGGGAGCGCATCTCCGCATTGCGCGGCTGGAATCATGTTTCGTCCGATCTTCCCGTAGTCGCCGATCTGATCGATTTTGGCGGCAAAGTGCTTTTGCCTGGCCTCGTCGACACGCATGTGCACATCAACGAGCCCGGCCGAACGGAGTGGGAGGGCTTTCAGACGGCGACTCAAGCAGCGGCCGCGGGCGGCGTGACCACGCTTATCGACATGCCTCTGAACTGCGTGCCCGAAACGATCGATGTGCCGGCGCTCGAAGCCAAGCGGAATGCGGCGAAAGGAAAAGCATGGGTCGACTGGGCTGCGTGGGGCGGCGTGGTACGCGATAGGGTGCGTGGAAACGCCGATGCCATCGAACCGCTGGCGCGCGCCGGCGTGGCGGGCTTCAAATGCTTCCTGATTCACTCCGGCATCGATGGCTTCGCATGGGTTGATGAAGCTGATCTGCGCTTAGCTCTGGCAAAGTTGCGCGGAACAGGCCTGCCCTTACTCGCCCACGCCGAGCTGTCCGGCCCAGTCGATGCGGCGACGAAAAGCCTGAACGAAGCGGGCGCAGACTGGCGCAAGTATTCCACGTTTCTCGCGTCGCGCCCTGACGCTGCCGAGGTTGACGCCATTGAGATGCTCATCCGTCTCGCGGAAGAATTCCTCACTCCAATCCACATTGTGCATTTGTCCAGCGCGCGTGCATTGCCGCTGCTGGCCGCTGCGCGCGATCGTGGCGTGCCTGTAACCGTCGAAACTTGCGCGCACTACTTATGGTTCGCCGCGGAAGACATTCCCAACGGCGCGACGGAACACAAATGCGCGCCGCCCATTCGCAACGCGGAGAACCGCGAAAGCCTTTGGAAGGCGCTCGAAGACGGCCGAATCGATATGGTGGCCACGGATCATTCTCCCTGCCCGCCAGAGATGAAGCACCGTGAAACAGGCCGCCAAGAAGGCCGCTTCGACCAGGCCTGGGGTGGAATCTCGAGCCTCGGTCTTGCGTTGCCGGTCATGTGGACCGCCATGCAACAGCGCGGCTTGAAGCTTGAACGAATCGGCGACTGGATGTCCGCAGCGCCGGCGCGTCTCGCGGGCCTGGCAGGACGCAAAGGTACAATCGCTCCCGGCGCGGATGCGGACTTCGTTGTCTTCGAGCCCGAGACCGCGTGGACCGTGACACCGAATGATCTTCACTTTCGCCACAAGCTCTCGCCCTATCTTGGCGCGAAACTTCGCGGGCGCGTCGTCGAAACCTGGCTGCGCGGCGAACCCGTCTTTCACGATCAGGGGCGCAACGATGGGCGCGCAGGCAAGTTCTCCGCTCAGGCGCGCGGAAAAGAGCAGGTTCGATCATGAGTGAACGTGCACAGCGCGCCATCGCCGAATGCAGGCAGATCGCCCAAATGAGCGAAGAGCCGGGCCGCATTACGCGCCGATTCCTCACGCCGCCCGTGCACGAAGTTCACAAGTTTCTGCTCAGTCGCATGGAATCCCTCGGAATGTCTGCACACACCGACGCAGCGGGCAATCTGCACGGGCTATGGCAGCCGCCGGACGCGCATGCCAAACGTTTGGTTCTCGGCTCGCACATTGACACGGTTCCTGACGCTGGCGCATTTGACGGTCTGCTCGGCGTGGCGCTCGCCCTCGAATGGACTCGCCTGGCGCAGGAACTCAAACTCCCGCTGCCCATCGAAGTGATCGCGTTCTCTGAGGAAGAGGGTGTGCGCTTCGGTGTGCCATTCCTCGGCAGCCGTGCAGTGGCCGGTCGCTTTGACCCAGCGCTGCTGGCTCTCAAAGATGCGGATGGCACCACTCTGGAACAAGCGATTCGTGCCTTCGGATTGGATCCCGGCAAAATCGGCGATGCAGCGCTCGATGCAGATGCGCTTGGCTTCGTCGAGATCCATATCGAACAAGGGCCAGTCCTCGAATCCGAAGGCCTTTCCGTCGCCGCTGTCACTGCCGTAGTCGGCCAAACGCGTCTCACCGCCGAGTTCACCGGCCATGCCAACCACTCGGGCACAACTCCCATGCGCTTGCGCCGCGACGCCCTCGCGGGTGCAGCAGAATGGGTCTCCGCCGTGGAGGCCATTGCGCTCGAAACGCAAGGACTCATCGCCACCGTGGGCAAAATCGACGTCGAGCCGAATGCTGCCAATGTCATCGCCGGAGTTGCGCGCGTGAGCCTGGACGTGCGCCATGCTGACGACGCGTCACGCAAAGCCGCCGTCGAATCTCTCGTCGCCCAAGCGCAGTCCATCGCAGATAAACGCGGACTCACCCTCCAAATCGCGCGCCAGATGGATCAGCCAGCCGTGCCCATGGACGAGCGCCTGACGGCCTATTTGGCTGACGCAATCGCAGCGGCAGGCTTGCCGGAAAAACTGATGACTAGCGGCGCAGGCCACGACGCGATGGTGATGGCAGCTCGCGTGCCCACCACGATACTCTTCCTGCGCAGCCCCGGCGGAATCAGCCACCACCCCAATGAATCCGTTCTGGAAGAAGACGTTGAGGCCGCGCTTAGCTTGGGTCATAGATTTCTACAGCGACTGGCCACGGAGGTCGGATAGAATCGAGCATCGGAATTCTCCGGACCACCGTTTCATTTCCCGGATCGAGGTCGCACGTGCACCATCTCGGATCAACGCGCAGCAGTTCCAAAGCTGATCATCTCCTGCAAACCCCGGACACATTTATTCGTTGTCCGCTGCCCGGCGCCGATGGAGTGGAGTTCATCATTCACGCCGCTCCGCAGCTAGGCGCGCGCTTCACGCAAATGACCGCGGAGTTTGTCGCCGGCGGCTCGCTCCCATCCGCCTCGACCCAGCGATTTCTCTATGTCCTCGATGGCAAGCTAGAAGTTAAGGTGGAGGGCAAGAAGCACATCCTCAAGCCGGGCGGATACGCCTACCTGCCCCAAGGCGTGGCGCACACGGTCCGCGCCACGGGAATTGCGCGCGCAGCGGTGATCGAAAAACCATACGAGCCGCAAGCGGGCGCAGCCGCGCCGAAGATCGTGATCGGTGACGAATCGGCCATGAGAGCCACGCCGCTCTTGGACGACGATGCGCTGCGCGTCCGCGCGCTCATGCCCGACGGCCCACCGTACGACTTCGCGGTGAACACCTTGACCTACGATCCCGGTGCGTCGCTCCCTCTGGTTGAGATTCATGTGATGGAGCACGGGCTGCTGATGCTCGAAGGCGGCGGCATCTATCGCCTCTGCGACTCGTGGTATCCGGTTTATGCCGGCGACTTCATTTGGATGCGCGCTTACTGCCCGCAATGGTTTGGCGCGCTGGGAAAGCGTCCGGCGAAGTATCTCCTCTATAAGGACTGGCGTCGCCATCCATTCGGAGAAGGCGAATGACAACCGCCCGCCCGCAACTCACGATCGACGGCCTGATCACTGAGCTGAAGGCTCTCGGGCAGATTTCGGAGGCCGAGCCGCCGGTCGTGACGCGAGTGGTCTTCGGCGAAGCCGACTTACGCGCGCGGGCCTACGTGAAGGGTTTATGTGAAGCCGCCGGGCTTGAGGTGCGCGAAGATGCGATCGGTAACACCTTCGCGCGCTGGGAAGGCAGCGACCCGGCGCATGCGCCCATCGGTACCGGCTCACACATTGACGCCATTCCCAACGCCGGCCTGTACGACGGCTGCGTTGGCGTGTTGGGCGGCCTTGAAGCCATTCGTGTCCTGCAGAAGTTCGGTTTCAAGCCGCGACGCTCAATCGAGCTCGTCATTTTTACTGCCGAAGAACCGACGCGCTTTGGCATTGGTTGTCTGGGCAGCCGCATGATGGCCAGCGTGCTCACACCGCAGCAGGCCCTCGCACTGCGTGACAAGGAAGGCCGTGGGCTGGAGGAGTGGCGCGCGCAAGCCGGATTCACCGGCCCGCTTGAGTCGGTCGCCGTGCCACGCGGCCGCTTCCATCAATTCGTTGAACTGCACATTGAGCAGGGCCCATATCTTGAGCAGGAAGGAATCGACGTCGGTCTGGTGACGCACATCGCCGCGCCCGCCAGCCAGCGCATCGTCATCGAAGGCGAGGGCGGACACGCCGGCGGCAAGCTGATGCCCGGCCGCAAAGATGCGCTCGCAGCCGCCGCCGAATTGATTCTCGCGCTTGAATCCGCGGCCAAATCGACGGGTGCCATCGACACCGTCGGCACTGTGGGTATTTGCGATGTCTTCCCCGGCGCGGTCAACAGTGTTCCCTCTCGTGTGCTCATCACCACCGATGTACGCGACATCGATCGTGCGCGACGCGATGGCGTTTTGGCAGCGCTGGCCTCCGCCGTAGAAGACGTGAGCGCTCGTCGCGGAGTCAAGATCACTACCGAGTTGATCAATGCCGACCCGCCGACAACCTGCGATCCAGAAATCCTCGCCGCACTAGAACGCTCGGCCATCGCAGCCGGCAAATCCTACAAGAGGATGGTGGCGCGCGCCTACCACGACTCATCGTTTGTCTCCTGCATCTCGCCCGTGGCCATGCTCTTCATTCCCTGCCGGGGCGGCGTCAGCCATCGGCCCGACGAGTATGCCTCGCCCGAGTGGATCGGCAGCGGCGTGCACGTGCTTTCACGCACGCTCGCGGAACTCGCATCGTAGCGACCGCGCTTTCAAATGACCGCGCACCATTGTATGCTATCCCTCAACCTGTTCGGCAATAGCGGCTTCTGCAACCATGAACAAGCCTACGGCAACCCGCATCGTCGGCGCCGCCGTTCCCCGCAAGGAAGGCGTGGACAAGCTGCTGGGCCGCGCGTGCTATGTGGACGATATTGATCGCGAAGGAATGTGGCACGGGGCCACCGTGCGTAGCTCGATCCCGCGCGGGCTCATTCGCTCCTTTGCATTTGATCGCCGTATCGACTGGAGCGAATTCACAGTCGTCACCGCCGCCGACATTCCCGGCGAGAATTGCATCCAGCTCAT
>CAZANC010000134.1:0-9420 GCA_964486495.1 uncultured Occallatibacter sp. | reverse complement strand
ATCGCGAGAAGCGCCTCATTTTCTGCGCGATGCGGGCATTTATCCCCCGTTTGTAATCGCTTCCATGCGGCCCACGAGTACCATCGTACCAGCGGTTTTAGTTACCGAGCTGAAAATGTTTTCCGAGCGGCGCCGCAGAGGATGGTGTGTTGCGATTCGCGGCAGACTAAGGAGCCCGGCGGGACACGCCCGGAGGTGTGGATTCCCTGCCCCATGAGGACAGATTTTGGCCGACAAATTTCGCGCCTGGCCTTGTGGTAGTTTGGAAAGAGCGGCAGTAAACGAGCCCGTAGCTCAGTTGGTAGAGCAACGCCCTTTTAAGGCGTGGGTCGTGCGTTCGATCCGCACCGGGCTCACCACGCGTGGCCGTGATCCTTCCTTCCGGATTTCCAGGTTCGACCGACGCGCCGCCGCGAGGGACGGCGCGCATTCCCGTTTACGGTTGCAGGTCGAAGGCCGGCCGTAGGCTGCCGTCCATATAAAACGGCACAGATGTGTGCTCGTGGACGATGCGCCACGTGCCGTTTATACGCTCGAAGCACATGGTTGCTCGCATCCAGAAGCTGATGGGGTGGTCGGCTCCCTTCTTCTGTCCGCTCAAGCGCAGATAGCCGTGGCCGAAAGCGTGATCGCCGTCGATCGTGAGTTCAAAATTGCGCGGCTCGAGGCCGATGGGCGAGTCCCAGGTGGCGAGCCAGTTGCGCTTGCGCTCGATGGAGATGCCGTCGTGCATGAGCGGCGGCTCGAGGTCGTAGATGACCGCGTGAGGAGCGAAGGGCGCGGCGATAGCGGCGGCACTTTTGTCATGATGAGCCTGGTGAAGCGAGCTTACGAGGGCCAGAATTGCGGCCTCGTCGGTTGCGGCCGCAGCGCGAATCGTAGCGGTGGACATGATGGAACCTCCAGGGCTTACATTAGGTTGGAAACTTGGGAATTAGTGTTTGCGATCTTGCGTTGGTGGACGGCGTTGTCAGGCCGTTGGAAACAGGATCTCGGTGACGAGCTGATCGGCGGGCGTCGTCATTGAGTCCTTGAGATAGCGCTCGATGTTGAAGCCATCGCCGAGCGCGATCTTCTTTTCGTGAACAATTTCAAAGGCGCGGCGTGTGGCTTCGGGCAACTGGTCGTAGGGGCCGTCGAGCGTGAAGCGGGTGTAGTTTCCGCCGGAGAGCTTTTCGTAGGTCAGGCCATCGGGCAAGTGCGTTGGCCGCGCCGCAAGCATGAATCCAGCGCGATAGACGCCGGGGTTGGTTTTGTAAAGTGCGGCTGCGCAGAGGATGCGGTTGTGACTTGCGATTTCGCCGCCAAGGGCGCCGACGGTTTGCCACGTTTGCGGTGCAATGGTTGGGATGTGGCCCTGGCGTTCGATAAACACGTAGTGCGTTTCGGGGAATGCGACGGATTCGGGTTCGTGCGAGAGGTTCACGGTTGCGGTCATGTCGGTTTCTCCTATGCGTATTGGGCTGCGGGTTGCGGCTGAGGGAACAGCAGTTCGAGGTAGCGGTGAAGGTGGTCAAGGCAGGCGGCCGCGATCTCTGAGCTCCCCTGAGCTTTGGCGAGGATGAAGGCTCCCTGAATCACGGCCTGCGTATAGAGGGCGAGACTTTTCGCGGTCCAATCGGCATGAAAGCCATGCTGGGTCATCGCGGCGGCAACGTCAGCCTCCAGGGTTGCGGCGTGAGCGGAGATGTATTTGTCGCAGGCAGCGCGGATCGCCGGGTGGGTTTCGTAGGTCTCCTGCACCATGGTTCCGAGCAGGCAGGTGAACTGTGGGAGCTCGCCCATGAGGATGGCTTTGCGGAAGTCGACGTAGCCGAGAAGGCGGCTAACGGGATCGGGCAAGATTCGATAGGGGGCGGCAGCGAAAACGCCCTCAGCGAAAGTGGAGAAATGCTCCGCGGCGGCGAGGGCGAGATCTTCCTTGCTTTTGAAGTGATGAAAGAAGCTGCCTTTGGTGAGGCCTGCGGCGGCGCAAATGTCGTCGACTGTGGTGGCTGAGTAGCCCTTGGCGCGAATGACATAAAGCGACGCGTCAAGGAGCTTCTTTCTGGAGAGGGCGAGTTTTTCATGCTGTCGGGTCATGTTGCTTCGGTCTCGATTCGAGATAAACATACCAACTGGTTGGTATGTTGTCAACAAGAAAGGTTTTGCACAGGGCAACCTGATTGTTATCAGCAGATTGTAGAAGCTAGCCATTGCCGCAGATTGTTCGTTATAGGGCACCGCGATAGTGAAAGTTTGTGCTGGGTTTCATTCCCAGCGAGCTCACCACGCCGGGGTACCGGTGCGCTAACGCCGAGCCCGAAATTCGGCCTCGGGTTGGAGAGGCGCCGACTGCCGTACTAGGATGGAGCGTGCGAATGCCGGCGGCGCTTAATCTAAAAGAACGCGCCAGGCAAAGGGACGGGTAAGGATGGTTTCGGCGACGGAGATTGTTCGGTTGCAGGATGGGCTAACGCGGGAGTGGCACGGGCCGGCGGATGCGGAACGCGATGAGCCGTTGCCCACTCCTCCTGCGCCAGGCGGCAAGCTGAGCGGCGCGGACAAATCGCCGGCTGCCGCGGTCTCGCGTGGCGGCGCGGGCGACTGGCTGAGCCTTGTCGCACGCCAGCACCGGGCGAACTTCGATCTGTGGCACATTGAGGACGAAGCGCGAACTCCGGGCGCGAGCGACGCGGAGATTGCGGACGTGAAGCGTCGGATCGACCGCACCAACCAACTGCGCAACGATCTGATGGAGGAATTGGACCGAGCAATGCAGAGCTGGGTGGAAGAGCGCGGCGTGCCGAATCCCGCTGCGCCGCTCAACTCCGAGTCGCCGGGATTCATGATCGACCGGCTTTCGATCCTGGCGCTGAAGATCTACCACACGCGAGAAGAGGCGGAGCGGAGGGATGCGCCACCGGGGCACACGGAACGCAATCGCGAGCGGCTCAAGATTCTCGAAGAGCAGCGCGCAGACCTTGCCGGGTGTCTCGATGCTCTGTGGCAGGAGACACTTGGCGGCACACGGCGCTTCAAGGTTTACCGCCAGTTGAAGATGTACAACGACCCCACGCTGAACCCGGCGATCTACGGGAAGCAAGCATGAGCGATGGAGCCGGTGCGGGCGGGGACGTCCGCACGACAGCCGGTCAGGAGACCGGCGCTACAAAAAGGAGCTTTATTCAAACTCATCCTTTTAGACCCCCATTGACGGATCGAGGGGTTCTGCGTATAAACATGGCCTAAGCAGCGTTGTTCCTCGAGAGCAGTTCCCTGCCCGCGATTAAGCGGCGCAAAAGGGAAGGAATGCGCGCTTCTGGAAAACTCATGACGCAAGAGGCACGATCCGCGGCCCCCAGCCGCAAGAAGACTTCAGAAGCGGCCGGCAAGTCCGATGGCCGCGGCCGGACTGGCAATGAGGCCGCCGTTCAGCACTACCAGGCCGCAGTGCAACTGCTGCAGCAAGGCAAGTTCGAGAAGGCGCTCGCCGCGCTGGAGAAGTTGCTTCCAGAAGCGCCTGCAGAATTGCAGGACCGCTGCCGGGTGTATATCGTTACTTGCCGGCGGCAGATGGAGAAAGGCAGCCTCTCGTTTCTAACGCCTGAGGAGCATTACGACTACGCCATATCGCAGCTCAACACCGGCTACTACGAGGAAGCGCGCGAACAGTTCAATAACATTCTGACTGGCCATCCCCAAGCCGACTATGCGTTCTATGGGCTGGCCGTGCTGGAAGCCATTACCGGGCATGTGCAGGACTGCCTGGACAAACTGGCCCGAGCGATTGAGCTGAATCCGAAGAACCGGTTGCAGGCGCGCGTCGATAACGACTTCCAGAACATGGTGGACGATCCGCGCTTCACCGAGTTGCTTTATCCTGAAGTTCCGTAGGTCGTGCTTTGAACTCTTCCAAAGTAAGAAGTGAACGCGCGCGTGCGCCGAATCCCGAGCATGCCGCCCGGTCTCTCGCGCCGGGGCTGCGCGTCGTGGCCATCGGCGGCGGGACGGGTCTTTCCACGCTGCTGCGCGGACTTCGCGGACATGTTTCCGCGCCGGGACAGGCCGCAGACGCGCGCTGCGCCATTGCCGATCTGGCCGCTGTGGTCACGGTAACCGACGACGGAGGATCGTCGGGCCGGCTGCGCCAGGATTTCAACATGTTGCCGCCGGGCGATCTGCGCAACTGCATGGTGGCGCTGAGTGAAGAAGAAGATCTGCTGGCGAAACTGTTTACGCATCGTTTTCGGGGCGGAAATGGGCTGAAGGGGCACAACTTCGGCAACCTGTTTGTGGCTGCACTGACAGAGATCACAGGCGACTTTGCGCAGGCCGTGCAACTGGCTTCAAAGATTCTGGCGACGCGGGGCAGGATTTATCCGGCGACAACCGCGAATGCCACGCTGGTGGCGAGCATGGATGACGGCACAGAGGTGCGCGGTGAGACCAATATCACAGCCAGCAAGCGGCGCATCGTGGAGTTGACGCTTGACCCCCCTCGTCCGGCGCCATTGCCGGAGACGCTCGAGGCGATCGAGCGCGCCGATCTGATCACGGTGGGGCCGGGATCGCTTTACACTTCGCTGATCACGAATTTGCTGGTGGACGGGATCCCTTCGGCGCTGGGAGCGGCGCGTGGCGTGCGGGTCTTTGTCTGCAACCTGATGACGCAAGCCAACGAGAGCCTGAACCTGACCGCCTCAGAGCACATCGAACGCATCTACGAGCACACCCGGACGCAGATCTTCGATTACGCCATTGTGAATACCGGGCAGTTTTCGCCGGAGACAGTGGCGCGGTACGCGGCAGAGGGCGCCGCGCCGATCGAGCCCGACGTAAAGCGCATCGAAGGGCTGGGTGTGCGCTGCGTGGCGGGCAACTTTGCCAGCGAAGAGAACGTGGTGCGCCACACCGCGAGCCGGGTGGCCGACGCCGTTTTGGAGTTGGCCGGGAAACGCACCGGCCAGACGCGAAATCCTCAATAAGAAATTCTTTTCAGGCCAAGTGGGCATGGGATAGAGTCGAAGTGCGCGCGCTCCTCACTTGCGCGACGAGGAGGATGTATGAACAAGACCCGAGCTTGGACAATGGTAGGTTGTTGCTTGATTGCGCTGGCCGCGCTGGCGTGGAGCCAATCGCAGCGGAAGGCGGGCCTGTGGGAGGTAACGAGCCAGATGAACATGGCAGGAATGCCGCAGATGCCCCAGATGCCTCCGGGCACGCAATTGCCGCCGGGAATGCAAATGCCGGCGTCGCCGTTTGCACCGCACACTACGGAGGTTTGCGTCACTCAGGCCATGATCGACAAATACGGCTCTCCATACTCCAACCCGCCCAATGGGAGCTGCAAGGTAACGAACATCTCGATGAGGCCGGACGGCATGAGCGCGAAAGTGACCTGCACCGGGCAGATGAATGCAACAGGGACGGTTGAGACGACCTTCGTCGATGCAAATACGACCAAGACGAACATGCACATTACGGGAACCATGCAGATGGGGCCGAATAGCCGGCCCATTGACATGACGATGCAGTCGACTTCGACTTATAAGGGTCCCGACTGCGGAAGCGTGAAGCCAATGGTGATGCCGGCGAGCCAGTAGGCGGGCTCGCGCGGCACCACGATGTGCCGCGCGAGTGAATCCAGATTTAGACGAATCAGGCTACGGCACGGTGACGTTGACCAACGCGGTGACAGAGACAGAGGTGTTGACGTCTGTCGCGGAGATTGTGTAGACATAGTTTCCCGGCGTCACGGCGTTATTGTTGGCGCCACAGGCGCTGATTCCCGCCAGACCGGCCAGCGTGCAAAGAGCGAACAAGGCCAGCATGAGCCAGCGCGGTGCCCTCCGCCTGAAGACAAAGCCGAACAGCAGCGCACCAGCCAGCGCCAGGCCCTGCGCGAGCCCGTGGCTCCCGCGTCGCGGCAAGCTGACGGGAACCGGGACAGCAAGGTTATAGAAGGACACGGTCCCATTGACCACCTCATTCGCGGTCAGCGGAATGGGCGGCTGCGCTGGTATGGCACCAGCTGTTGGATATCCATCAGTGCAATAGGGCACCTTCGCTCCTGCCGGAGGATTGGGGGGATCGCAACCAACGCGAACTGAGCCCGTGTAGCCGTTGACCGAGGTCAGCGTGAAGGAGCTGGAACCTACTCCGCTGGAAGTGCTGGAAGACAAGGTCGCGCTCGTAGCTGTGATGGTGAAGCTGGGCGTGACGGCAAGCGCCGGTGAACCGAAGAACGCGACGCTGAATGTGACAAGGGCCCCGAGAACTACAAGCAGACGGCACCTTTGCATGGCAGAGATCTTTCTGAGGGTGGCTTGCACCCTGCCTGCGTAATTAAACGGACGTTAACTCCAGCGGTTGGCTGATCTTACAGAGATTTTACACCTTGATTCCCGGGCTGCCCGGGATTTCGCGAATGGCTTAACGTTCAGGCTTCCACGGTGCGCTTGAGCTGGCCGCAGGCGGCAAAGATGTCGCGGCCGCGCGGCTGGCGGATGTAGGTCGGAATGCCTTCCGCGGTGAGAGCCTTCTGGAACTGCTCCGCAGTTTCTGGCTTTGGAGAAGTGTAGTGCAACTGAGGTCCTGGATTCCAAGCGATCAGATTGACTTTGGCAGGCAGGCCGGTGCGGCGCACGAGGCGAGCAACTTCTCGGGCGTGCTCGGGCCGGTCGGTGACGCCGCCGAGCAGAACATATTCGAAGGTGATGCGTTCGCGAGGGCGCAGTGGCACGCGACGGACGGCATCGATCACGGATGAAATCGGCCACTTCCGATTGATGGGCATGATCTCGGCGCGAATCTCGTCGTTGGGCGCATTGAGGCTGATGGCTAGTTTGGGGCGGAGATCGGGCGGTTCCTCGGCAAAGCGCTCTAATCCCGGTACGATTCCGGAGGTTGAAACCGTCATTCGCTGCGGACTCAGGCCGACTTCGTGGACCAACAGGCGAACAGCGGCCATGAAGTTGTCGTAGTTGAGAAAGGGTTCGCCCATGCCCATAAAAACGAGATTGACGCGGTCGCGACCAACGCGGACAGCGTGGCGATCGAGGACCGCGACCACCTGGCCGGCAATCTCACCTGCCGTTAGATTGCGTTGAAGACCCAGTTTGGCAGTTAGGCAGAACTGGCAATTGACGGCACAACCGACCTGCGAGGAGACGCAGATGGTGGCGCGGCGCCTGCCTTTTATCTCGAGGCTGGCGCCGGATTCGTCATTGGATCCGTCGCCAGCCTCGCCATCGTCACCGTCGGGCATCCAGACCGTTTCCACGGTTTCAGCCTTTGGACCAGGGCAGTGGATCAAATAACGTTCCGTTCCGTCGGCGGATTGAAAGGCCTTCGTGATCTCCGGACGGCCGATTTGCCAGCCGCGGGCGGCCAGTTTCCTGCGTAAATCCAAAGATAAGGTAGTAATCGAGGAAATGTCGCTAATATATTGATGATACACAGCTTCAACGATTTGATCGGCGCGCCAGGACGGTTCTCCCTCCCCTGCCAGAACCCCGGCGAGGGCTGCCGCATCCAATCCAAATAGAGATGCGGGGCTCTCATTGCCAGGGACGGCACGGTCTAAAGGAACGAGTTGGCCGGAATTCTCGGGCACGACTCTGAGCATCATATCCGCTTGCGCAGCCCGATGCTCGAACCCGGCTCGAATGCCGGGGCGGGCGCAGAGCCGCGGCGGATGGCCTACAATCGAGGTTCGACTGGATGCCCATGAACACTGAGCGAAATCTTCGCCGCACCGAGTTGCCGAACGGCCTGATCGTCCTGACCGAGCGCATGGACCATCTGCATTCGGTGGCCATGGGAGTGTGGATCAAGTCGGGTTCTCGGTGCGAGAGTGCGGAGATGAACGGCATCTCGCACTTTGTGGAGCATATGCTCTTCAAGGGCACCAAATCACGTTCGGCGCAGAAAATTGCCCGCGAGATGGACTCGATTGGCGGCAACCTGGACGCGTTCACAAGCAAGGAAACCATTTGCTTCAACGTGAAGTCGCTTTCAGATCACGTACCCATTGCGCTGGATGTGCTGACGGACATGGTTTTGAATCCGACCTTTGCCCCGCCCGACATCGAACGCGAGCGCGGCGTGATTCTGGAAGAGATCAAGATCGACGAAGACAATCCGGACGTGCTAGTGCACGAGTTGTTCACGCAGAGTTTCTGGAAAGGGCATCCGCTGGGCCAGCCGATCCTGGGAACGACGGAGACAGTGGGACGGCTCGGCCAGCAGCAGCTTTTTGGCTACCACGGCGACCGGTTCCACGGCGGGAATATGGTGTTCTCCGCGGCGGGAAACCTGGACCACGACCGGTTTGTGGAGGCTGTGGCGGAGAAGTTCTCCGCGCTGGCCGGCGGCCAGACGCTCAGCGAACTGTCGGCGCCCGCGCCCAGCGCGCGCATTATTCTTCGCAACAAGAAGGCGCTGGAGCAGGTGCAGATCTGCCTGGGCGTTCCCGCGCCGCGGGTGACGGACGAGAGCCGCTTCGCGACATCGATCCTGAACACGGTGTTGGGCGGCGGCATGAGCTCGAGACTGTTTCAGAACATCCGCGAAGAGCGTGGACTGGCCTACTCGGTTTACTCCGACATGAGCCCCTACCGCGACACGGGAAACCTTTGCGTTTACGCCGGCACGTCCGCGGGCAAGGCGCTGGAGGTGGTGGACCTGATTCTGGCGGAGTTCCGCAACCTGAAGGAAATCCCGATTGGGGCTGAAGAACTGACCCGCGCCAAGGACCAACTGAAGGGTAACATTTTGCTGGGCCTTGAAAGCTCGAATGCGCGCATGGCTAACCTGGCTCGGCAGGAGATGTATTTCCACCAGTTCTTCTCTGCCGACGAGGTGATTGCGCGGATTGAAGCGGTGGATGCGGGCGAGGTACAGACGATGGCGCAGCGGCTGTTTGAGCCGGAGAACATCGCCGTGACGCTGCTGGGCCGCCTGGACGGCGTAAAGCTAAGCCGGGCGCGGCTGGTGTGCTGAAAGCAGTTGTCAGTGGACAGTGGACAGTGGTCAGTTCGATGTCGCTGGACAATCAGCGTCAACTGTTTTTGGTGCGCAGCCGGCAACTGGCGAGCTAGGCCAGGGATCGGTGGGACACGCCGGCACCCCACGATGGGTCTGATCACTGAACACTGATCACTAATCACTGATTCGAGCGATCCGTTTCCCAATTGCGTCTGTAGGTGTAGCATCTTTAGAGATGGCCGGTGAAAGCCGGCCTGTTTCACGAGGCTTTGGGAATTCCATGAACTGCAAGTTTTCGCACTCTTGCCGCAATCGCGCGCGCCGTCTTACTACGACCAATGGATTCACCCTGATGGAGTTGCTTATCGTGATGGCGATCATCGCGATTCTTTCTCTGCTGGCCATCGCAAGTATCGGCGTCTATACGAAACGAGCGAATTCCTTGTCAGC
>CAZANC010000133.1:0-9467 GCA_964486495.1 uncultured Occallatibacter sp. | reverse complement strand
CCCGCTCGGGCCAACTCGCAAAAACGCCGCTACGGGTGACTTACCGGTTGGGCTGTCGAGGGCTCTGCAGCAGCATTCGGGGCGGGTGGAGTGGCGCCGCCCGGCCCACTCCCGCCGGAAACGATGCGCGCCTCCGCGCGGAACAGGTGATATTCCGTAAACGCTACATCGTTCAACTGCGTTTGCACGGTCACCGTCGAGCTCTGGGGCTCTGCTGCGGCGCCCGCAACCGGAACCTTCGAGTACGCTACGCCGTGCGTCGGACAAATATAGCTTCGACCCCCGATTGTCACCGGCCCGTAATCTACCTGAAGGGCGGTCTGCATCGTCTCATACGGCGGCGGCAGATCCGCCGCAACGCTTATCCGCAGAATCTCGCCCGTGGCCGGGTCGATCGCGATCTCGCCATGGTAGCCGGGATAGATTTGATCGATCTTCGGTCCCGCTGGTAAACCCACGGCGTAATTCGATTGATCCGCCGCCACGGAATAGCTGAAGACCGCCACGGGCTCGCTCGCGCCCTGCTCCCAATGCGCCCATTTCACCTCGCCTCGCATGGCGTCCCCCATCACTACCTCGAGAATCGGGCCAAACTCGCCGCTAGTGGTTAACCCCGCCGCTGCTTGTTGCTCTTTTCCGCCCGTTCCTGCGGCCGAGTTGTGCACTTCGTAGCCATCTTGATATCTCACCATCGTGCTGTACGTCCCCTTGCTGCGCAGGGACCGGTAGTCGGTCATCGCGACGGCAATTCCCGGCGCGCGCATCGCCCGCATCCCCGCCCCAATCGGGTTGATGCCGCTCCTGGAGACCGCTTCTTGCGAGGGCGTGTCCTCAAAGTGCGTCGTTTCCCGCGTCGCGTAGAAATTCGGCAGCCGCGTGAGCGTTGTTTTGATGTACTCCACGGCGTGTTCCAAAATCTGCCGTTGTGTGTCTTCGTCCGGCGGCGGATCACGAAGTACGTCGCTTTCGGGGGAACTGAGAAAGGCCGATTCGTCGGCAAGTTTCATCAGTGTCTCGCGCGCACCGCTCCCGGGGAAATCCGTTTCCCAGCGTGCCAGTCGCGCCTGGCTTACCTGCTCTGTAAGCTGAATCTCTTCAAGCTCCCCCGCCACTTTTCCATCCGGCTTGCCGTGGAGCTTGATCAGAAACTGCTCCATCTGATCGATGGACATGATCTTGGCCGCCATCGCAGGGAAGGCAATTCCCCAAAGAAGCAGCACAATGGCGCATTTCCGCATCCAGACCTTGTCCTTTCCAACGAGGCATAAGTATAGACGCTTTCGAATTACTGCTGCGGCGCTCTCACCCCAAACCCCGGCTCAATCCCGCCGGCGAACGCATTTCTCCTTCGGGCGTGTCCCGAAGCCTCGAGTCTTAAGTTCCGAATTCATCAAGAATTCGGAACCTTGCACGTCAACTCAAAAGGCTACGCTTGAAGGAGAAATGCCGTAATCCATCAAAGCCGCGTTTTGCCCGGCAGGTATACTTAACGCAAGCGATCCCCGGGTTCTCTTCCCGGAACTCTGACCCCGTTTCAGGGGCGCTTTCGAACCGGATACTTTTCCCTGGATTCCCGGTCGTATTGATTTCCCCGGGTGAAGGAGGTGCATGGAAACACTGTTGGAGTCCATTCATTCTCCCGCCGACCTCAAACGCCTCGACTATGCGCAAATGGCCTCGCTTGCCGAGGAGATTCGCACCTTCCTCATCCAGACACTTTCGAAAACCGGAGGCCATCTCGGCCCCAATCTTGGTGTCGTCGAGCTTACCCTCGCTCTGCACGCCGTTTTCTCTACGCCTGAAGACAAGATCCTCTTCGACGTCAGCCACCAGGCTTATATTCACAAGATCCTTACCGGCCGTCTCGACCGCTTTCAGACCATCCGCCAGCCGGGCGGCCTCAACGGCTTCATGCTGCGCACCGAAAGCGAGCACGACTGCTATGGCGCAGGCCACGCCGGAACCGCGCTCTCCGCCGCTCTGGGCATGGCCGTGGCTCGCGACCTCGCAGGTGGGCACGAGCATGTGATCGCCGTCGCAGGCGACGCCGCCTTCACCAACGGCATCACCTTTGAGGCGCTCAATAACATCGCCGCCCAAACCCGGCGCATGATCGTCGTCCTCAACGACAACGAATGGTCCATCGACCGCAACGTCGGCGCCGTGGCCCGCTATTTCCACCGCATCGTGACCAACGAGCACTATCAGCATATGCACGATCGCGCCACGCGCCTCATTGAGCGCTTCGGCGGCAAGACTGCAATCAAGGTTGTTCGCCGCGCCGAGGAAGCTGCAAAAAGCATGTTGTGGCCCTCCATCCTCTTTGAGGAGTTCGGCCTGGAGTATTTCGGCCCCATCGACGGACACAACCTTCCGCTGCTGGTCGAGACTTTCAAATTTCTCAAGTCAATCGACCACCCTGTTCTGCTCCACATCCTCACGCAAAAAGGCCGCGGCTTTCAGCCCGCTCTCGACGGCCAGAAAAAGTTCCACGGTCTCGGGCCCTACGATCCGGAGACTGGCAAGACCCCAGATGGCTCGGCCACATACGCTGAGGTCTTCGCAAACAGCCTTGCCGATCTCGCTGCGAAAGACCCGCGCATCGTCGCTATTACCGCCGCCATGCCCAACGGCACCGGCCTCGATCACTTCCGGCCCCGCCACCCCAAGCGCTATTTCGACGTAGGCATCGCCGAGGAGCACGCCGTCGTCTTTGCCGCGGGCATGGCCACGCGCGGCTATCGCCCCGTCTGCGCCATCTACTCCACCTTCTTGCAACGCGCCTTCGATCCCGTCGTCCACGATGTCTGCCTGCAAAAGCTGCCTGTCCTGTTTTGCATGGACCGCGCCGGACTCTCCGGCGATGACGGCCCCACACATCACGGCCTCTTCGACATCGCTTATCTGCGCGGAATTCCTGAGATCGTTCTGATGGCGCCGAAAGACGAAGACGAGCTGGCCGATATGCTCAAGACTGCGATCGACCTGCCCGGCCCCAGCGCAATCCGCTATCCCCGCGGCGCTGTCGCCGGAGTGGCCCGCAAGTCAGAGCCGCAATCCCTCCCCGTCGGCAAGGCCGAAGTCATCTCCGACGGCTCCGATGTGGCCATTCTCGGTCTCGGCCCCATGATCTCGCTGGCGCGCGGGCTCGCCGCATCTCTTGAGCGCGATGGCTACTCCGCCGCCGTCATCAATCCCCGCTTCATCAAGCCGCTCGATCGCGAAGTTCTCGCGCGCTATGCCTCGCGTGTGGCCGCATTCGTCACTTTCGAGGATCACGTCAAAATGGGCGGCTTCGGTACTGCCGTCGTTGAAGCTCTCGACGAGATGGGTCTCTCCATTCCCGTCGTCCGCATCGGCTGGCCCGATCAGTTCATCGAACACGGCAAGATGGATGAGCTCCGCGCCCGCTACGGCCTTTCCACTGAAGCGGCTCTCGCCCAGGTTCTTCCGCTCCTCGCGCGCCGCCGCCGTCCAACCCTCGTCGCATCCTGAGCGAAGTCCGCACAGCGGACGTAGTCGCAGGATCTGCATTTCCGCTCCCTTGTCCTGCATTTCCGGTCCCGTCGTCCTGGCGGCTGGAGTCCGCTGCACGCCGCCTCGCAGCTCTCCCGCCCGGTTTGCAGCCTGAATTCAAGACGAGATATCCACCGGAATCTTTAAGGATTCTCTAAGACCTGCCGATGAGAGAAATATCATGGGTCCTTCTCGGTCGGGGGAAACGCAGTGTCGGTGAGATTCCCATCGCCGGTTTTCGCTTTGGCCATTCTGGCGCCAGGCCTCGCCATCGGATCCATCCATGCGGCGACCGCCAGCGCCTCATTCAGTGTTTCCGCGACGGTTCAAGCTTCCTGCCTGGCCGCCGTCACCGCAAGGGCGATCAGAACCTACAATGCGGCAGCGGACGCGGCATCCGCCGTCTCAGTCGCCTGCAGCAACTTCGCACCGTACAGCGTTAGCCTCGATTCAGGATCGGTGCACGACGCCGCTCTGGCACTGCGGCCGATGCATGGTGCCGGCTTCGCCCTGCAGGGCAATGCGCTCGGCTCAAATCTCACAGGCATTGCTAATGGGCGCCCAGCCAGGAATTACGATCCAAGCGGATTTGGCAACAGCTCCGCTCTGGAACTCGCCACCCATGGCCGGATTCCGGCGGCGCAGTGCGCTAAGCCCAGCGCATACCCCGATACGGTGATTGTCGTAGTGACGTATTGAACCATAGCGCCTGCGCGTGCCCGCGGCGGAATAGTTACAAGGATCATTGCCAATACCTCGAACAGCTCCCTGCCTGCAAACAGCGAAGCACCGAGTCCATCCTCGCCAGCATTGATTCAACTGCCCGTTTATTACTTTGGTACATAGGGTGGGATGACCTAATGGTGCTATTGAGCCAAACTATCGTACTCGATATTGTCCCAATAACGCTCAATGACAGATTGCCGAGCGAGGGCATCGTTTAAGAACTGCCCGCGCCTGCGCAATCCCTGTTCTTGCGAGCACCTATGCAACGAACTTAGGAAGACTGTGTTCGATCCTCGGCGGTAAATGATTCGAGAGCCCCGCTGGTAATTCGTCCGCTCTCATTCTGATTTGCCTGATTCAGACATGAACTGATCTCGTTCGACTCATCATCGGACGGCCGTCGACCTCAATTCAAACGAATTCTTGCACCAGGAGTAAGTGTCATGAAGTCCTCAACCCCTCTGAAGTCGATTCTGCCCGCGGCCATTCTGGGATTCGTGGCGCTGGGTCTGACCCCCACATCTGCCGTCGCGCAGGCCAACCCGGCAACCACTACGTTTAACGTCACCGCGACGGTACTCAAAGACTGCATCGTCACTGCCACCGCTCTGCCATTCGGAAACTACACCGGAGCGGTGGTCAACGCTAGTTCCACTGTCACGGTTACATGTACCAGCGGCACGACGTACACTGTCGGCCTCAATCAAGGATTGACGACCGGCGCAACAGTAACAACCAGGCAGATGGGCATTACCCAGCCCGCAGGCGGGTTGAATTATTCGCTGTTGACGACTTCCTATACCGGTGCCAACTGGGGTAACACCAGCGGCAGTTGGGTAAGCGGCACAGGCAACGGCGCTGCCCAAGCACTCACGGTATACGGCGTACTTCCAGCGGGACAGTATGTCCCACCAGGTTCTTACACCGACACGATTACTGCTGCCGTCACCTACTGATTGTTTGCAACATTTGCATTTGGGATCCCCATGACTTTGCGAAACTCATTCCGTCGAATGGCGGCGGCCCTGGCGTACGCCGGCGCAGCCGTCATTCTCCTTTTCGCAGGCCCGGCAGCAACGGCGCAGTCGTTGGCTGTATTGCCTGTCAACATTCTCTTTTCTCCCGGACAGAAGGCTTCGTCCCTGATCGTCACCAACAAGGGGACCAGCGAAACCGCGATTCAGATTCGCGCCTTCGCTTGGACTCAGACGGATAGCGACGATCAGCTGACGGACTCGGATGCGGTGGTGCTAAGCCCTCCGCTGGCCACGATCGCTCCTGGCGCGTCGCAAGTGGTCCGCCTTGTTCTACGTCAGCTTCCGCAGGGCCGTGAGGCAACCTACCGCATTCTCGTCGACCAGATTCCACCTCCGGCTGAGCCGGGAATTGTGCATATGGTCCTGCGCATGTCGATTCCTATATTCGCCGAGCCCCCGACGCGCGCGGTCCCACACGTGCAGTTTCATCTGCAAGTCGATTCCGGAAAGCTCGTCCTCGTTGCAATGAACGATGGTCTTAGCCACGAAGTGATTCGCGATGTGGTGCTAACGACCAGCGACGGGCGAAAACTCAAGGGCAATTCCGACGCTTCGCCCTACATTCTCGCCGGAGTCACTCGGCGTTGGACAATCGCCGCAGAAGGCCCGCTCCCTCTGCCAGGCGAAACCCTGCAGTTGACAGCCCAAACGGACGCCGGCACGATCCAGCAGCAGGTCGGCTTCGTCACGGCACCATGATCGTCGAGGTGCAATGGCCAGGGGGCTCCGCTGTGCTGAAATCGTTTTTATTGTGATGGCCGTCGTGCCGCAATTGGCCGCAGCCACTGGCCCAGTCGTCTCCTCAACGAATCCGCCAGCCGATCCCGCAGCTGCCGGACCGTCTCCCGCCGAGAGCAACGACGAGACCCTGTATCTGGACGTTCAGGTCAATGGTCGTTCCATCGGTAAAATTGGCGAATTCACCTTGCGGCACGGCGCGTTGTGGGCGCGGCCCGACGAACTCCGCGATCTCGGCTTCCGAGTTCCCGTGTCTCGCGCCTCTGAAACCGGCGGTCTCGTTGCCCTGTCTGACTTGCCGGGATTAACCTCGGTTCTCGATGAGAAAAACCAGGTGCTGCAAGTGACAGCCAGCGACAGCGCCTTGCTGCCGGCATTGTTGCAGCCCCTTGGACGAGAACCGGCTGGAAGTCGCCGCGTGATCGAGAGCGGCTCCGGCGTGACGCTCAACTACGACACCGTGGGCACATTCTCCGGCGGCCAGAAGGGCGGCAGCGGGTCCTTCGAGACGAGAGCCTTCTCGCCTTGGGGCATCCTGAGTTCGGAATGGCTCGCCTATGCGGGCGCAACTCCGGGTCCCACCGGCTCAAATTCGGCGATTCGCCTTGATTCAGCCTATACGTTCGCCGACGTTAACACGCTACGCCGTTACAGCCTGGGCGATTTCATCAACGGCGGCCTTTCCTGGACCCGCCCCGTTCACCTTGAAGGTGTCCAGATCAATTCCGATTTCAGCATGCGCCCAGATCTTGTGACGTTCCCAGTGCCCACGATCACTGGCTCGGCTGCGGTTCCCTCCACCGTCAACGTGCTCACCGACGGCAACCTCGCGGCTTCCAGTCAGATCGCCCCTGGCCCCTTCGAGGTTCCGCAACTTCCGGTAGTCGAGGGCGCAGGCACCATCTCGATGACGGTAACGGATGCCATGGGACAACAAGTAACCGTGACGCAACCTTTCTACGCCAGCTCCACCATGCTGGCGCCGGGCCTCCAGACCTTCGCTGTGCAAGCTGGTCTGGTCAGGCGCTACTGGGGCTCAGTTAGCAACGACTACGGAAAGCTGGCAGGCGCCGCCATCTATCGCCGCGGTCTCACCCCCAAATTCACGATCGAAGGCAGTGCTGAGGGGACTCCGGGTGCATTCATGGCGGGCGCGGGCGCGGTGACGCAGATTGGCAATCTTGGCGTGGTCAACTTCGCCGTAGCACCCAGCTTTGGTTCCGGGCAAGCCGGCGCGCAGTTCTCCGCCGGGGCTCAGCGCATCGGCCGGGTCTTCAGCCTGGGCGCGTCCGCGATCATTGCCGATCGCAACTACCGCGATGTGGCGTCCGAAAACGGAGACGGCGTCCCGCGCAAGCAACTCAGCGCCTTCACCGGCTTGTCTCTCAGGAAATTTGGCTCCGGAGGGCTGGCCTACGCTGCGGTCAACATGGACCCCTCACCGGTGCCGCTCCAGCAAAACGCCAACCCAGCCCAGCACTCCCAGATCGTCTCCGCGAACTATTCGCTCCAGGTCCACCACGTCTTTCTCTACGCCACGGAGTTTCGCGACCTGGTGAACAAAGGCAGCAGTGGCCTGCAGATTGGCCTGACAATCCCATTTGGCAAGCGCAATTCGGTTACCGCCAGCGGAGGCTCAGACGGTTCCGCTCAGATCGATGTGCAACAGCCGGCGCCAATCGTCGGCGATTGGGGCTACCAGGCTTACTTATCCGCCGGCGATTCAACCCATGTATTTGCCCAGGGACAATACAAGTCGCCCGTAGGCTTGTTCACGGCCGGAGTCGACAGCGACAGCGGGGTGACGACTGTGCGCCTCGAAACTCAAGGCGCATTCTCTTTCGTCGATGGCGAGCTGTTCCCTTCGAACACCATCTACGACAGCTTCGCCGTGGTTGACACCGGCCCCATGGCCCACGTGCATGTTCTGCAGGAGAACCGCGATGTCGGCAGCACCAACTCCTCAGGGCGTCTGCTGGTGCCGGACATGCGCGCGTTCGACCTGAACCAAATCTCGATTGCTCCCACCGATATTCCGCCGGATGTGACAATCGACGTCGCCTCGCGCCAGGTGCGGCCCCAGGATCGCTCCGGCGTTGTGCTCAAGTTCCCGATCAAATTCAGCCACGGCGCATTGCTCCGCTTGGTCGATGAGGCAGGTGTAGCTGTGCCGCTCGGCAGCACGGCTACCCTGCGCGCCACCGGCGTTGTCGTGCCGGTCGGTTACGACGGAGACGCCTACGTTGAAGATCTCAGTCCCCACAATCAACTCGCCGTCGAATTTCCCGACGGGCGTCGCTGCGTTGCCGCCTTCGACTACGCACCGGTAACCGGCGAAATTCCCTCGATCGGACCGCTTCGTTGCCTGGAGAGAAAGCCATGATGCGAAGACTCGCCTTTGCGGTGCTGCTCCTCCTCGCCTTTGTGGCCCAGCCAGCCTCGGCAAATTCCTGCTCAGCAAACGCATCGGGCATTGCGTTCGGCAGCTACTATGGCTCGGTCGTCGATATTACCGGCACAGTGACGGTCACCTGCACCAGCGGCCAGGCCTATGACATCGCCCTCAACGCCGGGTTGGCGAGCGGCGCAACCGTGACCACCCGGAAGATGCAGAATAGCCCGGCTCTGTTGGGTTATCAACTCTTCAGCAATTCCGGACGCACCACCAACTGGGGCAACTCATCGAGCACAGGTTGGGTAGCAGGCACAGGCAACGGAAGCGCCCAGGTTTACACCATCTATGCCCAGATTCCGGCGGGGGAAACCGGCACCTTGGAGAGCTACACCGATACCATCACCGCTTCCATTTCCGGCACTGGCATCACCACTGCCACCGCGCAGTTCAGCGTTACTGCGACGATTGTGAAAGACTGCACGGTTTCGGCGACCAATCTCGCCTTTGGCAATTACACAGGCGCGGTGAATAGCTCCACTTCCTCGGTCTCGGTCACTTGTACCAGCGGCACCGCTTACACGGTCGGCCTCAGTGCCGGGCTGGCGACAGGCGCCACCGTGACCACCCGGAAAATGCAGAATGGCTCAGCTTTGCTGAATTACGGCCTCTTCAGCAACTCCGGTCACACCACCAACTGGGGCAACACCTCCGCCACCAACTGGGTCAGTGGAACGGGCAACGGAGCTTCCCAGCCGATCACTGTCTACGGCCAGATTCCCGCAGCACAATATGTCAAACCGGGCAGCTTCACCGACACAATTACCGTTTCCGTCACCTATTGATCTCAGGAGCCGGCACCCCGCCGTTTATCCTCCTCAATATGTCCGCTCCCACCCACCCTTCGCGCTGGCCTCGCCGCTGGTTTCTCTGGCCGCGCCGCGCGTATCTTTGGATCGCCGCGGGCATCGCCTTGCGCCTCCTCTTCATCTGGTTCCCGCGCCCCGGCGACGACGACACTCTCGACTACCTCCAGTTAGGCCACAATCTGCTGCATT
>CAZANC010000132.1:0-9558 GCA_964486495.1 uncultured Occallatibacter sp. | reverse complement strand
ACCAGCCCCGCTCCGGGCAGCACGTTGACCTCGGCTTCAACCACCTTCACCTGGAACGCAGGCCCTGCTGGAACGACGGGCTACGGCCTCAACGTCGGCACATCACTCGGTGGCGCCAATCTGGTCAACATCGGTCCTCTGTCCGGCACCAGCGTGACCGTAAAGCTGCCCACCAACGGAACCGCAATCTATGTGCGGCTCTGGACAGAGTTAAGCGGCAACATCTATCTCTACAACGACTACACCTACACCGAGGCTCCCGCGGAGAATTGCGCATCTCCTACGACGATCGGCTCGTTCACTAACTGCGGGAATTTCTTTGTCCATGGAGGGACAGGTGTAGATACTCTTACGGCATCTTATAGTCCGACAGCGGGTAACGGGGTGCTGGTTCATGCTACCTGGTGCGGCCATTCCGAATGTGCCGGGCCCTTCGTGACAACGATCACGGCGACTATTTCCGATAACGTCAACTCCCCGGAAACTTGCTTCCATGCCTCGCCAAACGCTCCTTACTACATGGACAATTCAAGCGTGCCGGACTACCCGACGGGCTACGCCTGGTACTGCCCAAGCATTCCGGCTGGAGTGACCAGCTTCACTGTGACTACTTCGGGGACAGGAAGTTCTGGCACGACGTTTCTAACCATGTCAGGCAGCGAATGGCAGACGGGCTCCATTGCTGCAACAGGATATTTTGAGAGCGTCGATCAAGGGGTCAGCAGCAACAACACGCCAAGTCTGACTGCTTCCGTGCCCACAAGCGCGGGGATAACGCACACAAATGATCTCATTGTATCCAGTATGAGTAACTGTGGTGGCACGATAGACATCGAACCGGGGGCAGGTTTCACGGCGTTGGTTCTCAACCCAACGAACAATCCCGGCAACCCCGGATTCATCACCGAGGCTGCAGCAGCGAGTTCTTCCGGCGTGCAGACTGCCACGGCAACTTGGTCCGGAACAACGACCTATGACAATTGCCAGCTTGGAGAAACGGGAGGACTGGATACTTGGTATGGATTCATTACGCCAATGGTCAGCGGCCATTGAATTGAAGGAATTCATTGGAACGGCGGAGTCACAACAAAGGACATGCAGGCGGAGCCCGGAGTGGCGCTCGGACCCAGCCTTCCGCGGACAGATCGCTGCCCACCCGCATGTCCCACGGCAAGGTTAATCTGTTGCCGTCACGTTGATCGTCTTGATCCAAAGTGCCACCCCGCCTCGGGGACATGGCATTCCTTCGATGTTCGGCCACCTGGGAGCATTGGGACTCTTTTTCCTCGCAATTATTGATAGCTCTCCTCTGCCAACATTTGGCGGCCCTGACGGCGCATTTGCATGCCAGCGCCAAAATCCCGGGCGCGTCCGTCTACAACAACGCCTCTGCATGAGGGCTGGCCGGCACATTCGTCCCGCAAGGCGCCTGCCTCCTGCTTGGCGCAAATGGCTCCGGTCGCGTAGCGTAGGTGCATTCCCGATTGAAGGAGCTCTGGCGCTATGACCGGTCCCGCATTTGATTCGGCGCCCAGGCGTTTGCTTTCGCTCGATATTCTGCGCGGCCTCACCATCTCCTTCATGATCATGGTGAACAATGCCGGCGGCGACGGCGCATGGACTGAGATGCGCCACGCCGATTGGAACGGATTCACGGCTACGGATCTGGTATTTCCCACTTTTCTTTTCGTGGTGGGCGCGTCCATCGTCTTCTCCGCTCAGGCTCGGCTCAACCGCGGCGAATCGCGCGCCAGGCTGGCGTGGCACTCGCTGCGGCGCGCGGCCGTCTTGTTTTTGCTGGGCATCGTCGTCAACGGCTTTCCCGATTTCCATCTCGACCACCTGCGCTTCTACGGTGTGCTGCAGCGAACCGCCGTCTGCTACCTGATCGTGAGCCTCTTTTACTTATGGGATCGTCGCGTGTGGACCAAGGTTGCTCTTCTGGTATGCATACTCATGGGCTACTGGATTCTGGTGCGCTGGGTTCCGGTGCCGGGAGCGGGCGTGCCGGGCCGCGACATTCCTCTCCTCGACAAAGACCAAAACATCGTTGCCTGGCTCGACCGGCAACTGATGCCGGGACACCTTTACGAAGATCCGCCAACCCACAATCTGCGCGACCCTGAAGGCCTGCTCAGCGACATTCCCGCCGTCGGAACCACACTTCTTGGCCTGCTTGCTGCGCTTTGGCTCAGCGGCAGGCGTGCGGCGAGGTCGAATACGCTCGGCCTTGCGATTGGAGCCGCCGCCTGCCTCGCCACGGGCTATCTCTGGTCAATCTGGTTTCCGCTCAACAAAAAGATGTGGACCAGCTCCTATGTTCTCGTCGCTGCCGGATGGTCGCTGGTTTTGTTTGCACTCGCCTATTGGGCCACCGAGCAGCGCGGCTGGGGAAAATCGGGCTGGAGCAAACAGCTTCTTTGGCCGTGGCTGGTCTTCGGCTCGAACGCCATTGTTGCCTATATGATCAGCGAGCTGCTGGGCACGGCCATCGAGTTTTTTCGCTTCACATCCGGCGGACATCGGACGGACGCGCTCAGCTACATCTACGAGCATGTCTTCTCGCCCATCGGCGATCCGGGTTGGAGAGCTTTTGCCTATTCCGTTTCCTACACTGCCCTTTGCTTGCTCCCGGTGTGGGCCCTTTACCGCAGGAAGATCTTCGTGAAGGTATAATTTGCCCGCGCGCAAATTCGTCCGCTCACGCGCGTTGTGCGGACGGCCAACCTGAGTCGAAAGATCAACCGCAATGGAACCGGGATACTTATGAGATTGGTTCATGTGGCATGGGCATTCATCTTATGCGGCACTGCGGCCGCCGCCGAGACCTCGAGCTGCAGCCTGCAGGATTGGAAGGGTATCGCGGGCGTGAGCGTAACTGCGAACCGCGATTCCGTAGTAGTATCGTGGCCTGGCGAGCAGGGCCAGCAGAACCGGGCGCGTTTCGCGCTGCGCAACGGCCAGCCGGTTATCGCGGAGCTTGCGGCCCGCAAACCCGGCGGCGCGTGGATCGTTCTTGGCAAGGACCTGACGCCGGATTTTCAAGTCACCACCGGCCGCCGCCGCATCTCCACCACCGAACTCGACATCCTGAAGACGCTGCACAACGACACGCCCGAGGCCGAGAACGAATACAAATGGAACGTCTTTTGGGATGCGCCGTTGGAAATTCCAGGGCTTGACTCGCATCTCGTCGGTCCGGGCCGCACGCCCGACGAAGTGAAGCGCGCGACGGTGAGCTACAACTCGAACACTTGCAAAGTGACGAGCGATGGCGGCCGTGTCAATGTCGACTTCAATGGCCTCACGCTCGGCCTCTTTTCCGGCGATCTTCAGTTCACCGCTTACAAGGGCTCCAATCTTCTGCGCCAGGAGGCGCTGGCCGAAACCGATGCACCAGATGTGGCCTACATTTACAAAGCCGGCCTGAAAGGCTTTTCAATTCACCCGGACACGAAACTCGAATGGCGCGACGATGCGCAGGAGTGGCAGGAGTACGATTTCGGCGGCGATATCAACGAGCAGCCCGTCAACCTCCAAGCCCGTAATCGCCTTGAGATTCTCGACGCCGGCCCAGGCTCGCTCGCCATCTTTCCCCCGCCGCACAAATTCTTCTTTGCGCGCGAGAATGAGGTCAACCTCGGCTACGTTTACTATCGCAAGGACAGCGACAGGGGATTCTCCTTGGGCGCGATGCAGCCCGAGCACGGCCAGGGCTATGCGCCCTGGGGCGTCTCTGGCGAGGTGTGGGACCGGCGCGTCCGTGTTGCGCGCTCGCAGATCTACAACTACGCCCCCTACAATGCACCTCCCGGCACCATGCAGCACATGGCCGTCTACTACTTCCTGAGCGCCGCAGGCTCCCATCAGACGCAGCAGCAGGTGATGGCCTACACGCACAACGACAGCTACAAACCGGTTCCCGGCTTCAAGACGGTCACTGGCCACTTCCATCTCGAATTCAACGAGATGATTCGCGATCGCGGTACTTCCGACTTCATGCCCACGTGGGTTCCTGTCTTTCGCGGGCTCGGCATCAACATCGTCTATCTTGCCGACTTTCACGACGACTCCGACTTCGGCGATCCCGGCCCCAAGCGCTTCTATGAGCAGAAGCTCTACTTTGAAGGCGCGCGCAAGATGAGCGATAAGAATTTCCTCATCATTCCCGCCGAAGAAGTGAACAGCTACCTCGGCGGCCACTGGTACCTGATGCTTCCCAAGCCGGTCTATTTTTCTCACGCCGTGCCGCGGCCAGCCAACCAGACCTTTGAAGAGAACGACCCGACTTACGGACCCGTCTACCATCTCGGATCGGTCGAGGACGCGGAGAACTTCGTCAATCGCGAGAAGGGCATCCTCTGGACGGCGCATCCGCGCACCAAAAGCTCCGCCATGTATCCCGACGAGTACAAGGACAAGGACTTCTTCCTCAGCGACCGTTTCATCGGTGCCTCGTGGGAGTCGCTGCCTGTCGACCTCTCGCAGACGCGACTGTGCGAGGAACGCTGCTTTGGCGTCAACGACGACATGAGCAACTGGGCTCCCAAACCCAAGTTCATGCTCGCCGAGGGCGACACCTATATGAAGGTTCCAAGCGACGAGACCTATCCAATGCTGGCCATCAACTATCTCAAGCTCGACAAGGTGCCCGCCTACAGCGAAAGCTGGGCGCCGGTGGTCGAAGGCATTCGCGAGGGCAACTTCTTTGGCACGACGGGCGAAATTCTCTTCCACAACTGGGGCATCGAAGGCTCCGGCGCAAAGAGCGTCTACACGGCCAGCATTGAGTACACCTTCCCGCTGGACTTCGCCGAACTGGTCTGGAGCGACGGCACAAAAGTCGATCGCCAGATCATCCGGCTCACCGACACCGAGCCATTCGGCACGAAGAACTTCCGCATCCCCTTCGACGCGCGCGGCAAGAAGTGGGTGCGCTTTGATGTGTGGGACTCAGCCGGCAACGGCGCGTGGCTGCAACCGGTGACGCCAAAGCAATAATCGAGGCGCTCTCTTGCGCAATGCGTTTCCTCCCCGGCTGACGTAAACTGGTTCTCTGCTTCCATTACATTATTGTGGAGTCTTCCATGTCCAAGACTGTTTCGTATGCCCAATGGTCTCTGGAACCGTATTGCATCGGCCTCAAGCTCCGCTCCCTGCGTACCGGTAAGCGGCTTACGCTTTCCCGCTTGGCCGCCGAGACGGGCCTTTCCACCGCGCTGCTCTCCAAACTCGAAACCGACCGCATGATTCCCACACTGCCGACGCTCGCCACTATCGCCCGCGTCTATGGCGTAAGCATGAGCTATTTCTTTTCCGAGCCCGCGCGACACGCGCTCTCCATAACGCGCAAGGCTCACCTGCTGGGCGACGGGCGCGGCATGGACTCCGTGAAAGTGACGCCGTTGAATGCCGAAGGTGAAGGATTTTGCCTTCTCGCGCAGGTCGTCGAGTTTCCTCCCGGCGGTGCTAACCTCGCCATCAACGCGTTTCAGGGATCCGGTGCGGTGGTCTACGTGCTTGAAGGGCGCCTGCGGCTGGATGCGGGCGGCATGCACAATGTCCTCGAGACCGGCGACTGCGCATGCATGGAAAGCGAAATGCCGATGGCATGGAGCGCAGCCGATAAGCACCGTTGCCGCGTTCTCGCCGTCTTACCCCGGGAAGCGCGCGCCAAGGCCTGATTGAGGTTCACCACTCTCTGCGTTGTTTTGAAAGAAACAATCATCTGTCGTCGCTGTGTCCTTCGCTCCATTCCTGTTTGCCGCCCCTCGCCGTCCATCTGTAGCATGGTTTGGAACTCGAAGGACGAGTGATCATGCAACTCAACTCCAGGTTGTTTCGAGCCACGCTCTCCGGGGCTTTGGCTGGCCTGCTCTTTGGTTTCGATACGGTCGTGATCTCCGGCGCGATCGACGCGCTCGTTCGCCTCTACGGATTAAACCCGCACGAAATGGGATTCACCGTAGCCATCGGGCTGGTCGGCACTGTGATCGGCGCGCTGGGTGCGGGCCAGGTGGGACAAAGGCTCGGCAGTCGTGAGACGCTGCGCATCACCGCGCTGCTCTACGTCGCCTCTGCGCTCGGGTGCGGGCTGTCATGGAGCTGGCTGTCATTTATGGCGTTTCGCTTCATCGGCGGCCTCGGCATTGGCGCGTCGTCGGTGCTGGGGCCCGTTTACATTGCCGAGCTTGCCCCGGCCAAGTTGCGCGGCCGGCTCGTGGCGGCCTTCCAGTTGAACGTCGTGTTTGGCATCATGGCGGCGTATGTTTCCAATTACGTCATTCGCACCATGCACCTGGGCGCGGCGGAATGGCGATGGCAGGTGGGAGTTGCAACGGTGCCGGCATTGGTTTTCCTTGCGCTGCTCTTTGGAATTCCTCGCAGCCCCCGCTGGTCGGTCTCGCGCAATCGGATCGATGAAGCTCTGGCCGTTCTGAAGATGATGGGCGATCCCAACCCGGAGGCGGAACTGGCGGACATTCAGGCAGCGCTGGCGCAGGAACACGTGACGGCTCACGAGCGGGTCTTTCAATGGAAGTATCGCTATCCGTTGTTCCTCGCCATCACCATCGGTGCATTCAACCAGCTCGCCGGCATCAACGCAATTCTGTATTACCTGAACGATATCTTCGCCGCCGCCGGCTTTAGCCAGATTTCGAGCGACCAGCAGGCAATCGCCATCGGCACAACAAACTTTCTGTTTACCATCGTCGGCATGTCGCTGATTGACAAGCTGGGACGCAAATCGTTGCTATTGATCGGCGCCGCGGGCTGCGCAAGTTGCCTGGCAGGCGTTGCCTGGGTGTTCGCCACGCACTCTCATCGCGGCGATTTGCTGTGGCTGCTGGTTACCTTCATCGCGTTCTTCAGCGTTTCACAGGGCGCAGTGATCTGGGTTTACATAGGCGAGGTTTTTCCAACTTCGGTGCGCGCCAAGGGGCAAGGTGTTGGCAGCGCCAGCCACTGGTTCATGAATGCGCTGATCGCGCAGGGATTCCCTATCGTGGTGAAATGGACGGGCACAGCCACGCCGTTCGTGTTCTTTGCCGCGGCTACGGCTGTTCAGTTCGTTGTGGTCGCGCTCTTCTACCCCGAAACGAAGGGCCAAACCCTGGAGCAGTTGCAGCGCAAGCTCATGCGGGCATAGAACGCGAGCTGCCTTCAGCAAAAAACGCGCCGGGACGCGGGCCTGGTGCGTTCCGGCGCAACTGTTGCAAGGTGAAACGTCAAGCTCAAACCGACTCGATCGAGCGGATGCTCTTGGCTACGTTACTTCTGAGCGTCTCCGCGTCGGGATGAAACAGTGTTCGCTCCCGCTCCGGAAGCTCTTCGAGCAGTTCGGTGTAGTTCGCTGTCACGCATCCCGAGAATGCACTGAAACCGATCGCCGAAGCCATGGCGCAACTTACCTTCACCAATTCGCCCAGATCCCACGCAGCGTCCGTGTGGCGTTCCGAATGATGATCGGCGACGACAGATTCGAAATTTTCCGGCAGCTTCCAATCGCCGATAAGTTGCCGTCCAATTTCGCAGTGATCCCAGCCGAACAACTCACGCTCTGCCTCCATCATCGAGGCTGGAGCGCCGCGATGCTTCTCCAGCAGTGCCGCGTACCCTTTGGGCTGAATCACCGCCAGCGCCATGCGCCCGATGTCGTGCAGGATGCCCGCGGTGTATGCGATTTCTTTGTCGAGCGCACCTGCCTCCGCGATTCGTCCCGCGATGATCGCGCATGCCAGGTTATGCCGCCATAGGTTGCGCATGGCCGGATAGCTCATCGCCTTGCCCAGGTACGCCCTTACGCCCACCGTCACGCACATTCCCTGCAGCGTATTTGCTCCCAGCACTGCAACCGCCTGCAGAATCGTCGTCGAGGGATAGCGCGGCGCATAGAGCAGGGAATTGGATATCGTGAGGACTTCGCTGGCGAACGCCGGGTCAGTGGAGATCAGATCGCTCAATTGGTGCAGCTGCAGGTTCTCGTTTTTGGCTAGTTGCAACACCCTCACGGCAACCTGCGGAAACGGCGGAAGGCGCAAATGCGCCCAGGGCACTGTGGCGGCGCTTCCGCTTCGCTGATCCGACCCGTTCGCCCCCACTGGCGCAGCCCCCATTTCCCGCAGATTTCCCTCAAGATGCACGAGCCACGGCTTTGCGCATTTCTCAAGCGCTCCCGCCGCGCCGTCGTGGTCACGCACGTTCCTGTAATAGCTTTTCGGCAGTTTGTCGTGTTTTCAACAGGGGAATTCGATCGCTTCGGGTCGAAGTGCGCGGCTCGAACTCATCTTGCAGCCCAGATTTTTCCGTCCGTGCTCATCCACACCTGACCATGGTCATTAAAAAGTTCAAAGACTGTATCGGATTCGGACACGGTGCCCGAGCCAGACGTATCTCCCGGAGATTCTCGCTTTGCGGCCGGCGGCGCGGCTTCTTCGGGCTTCGGCGATGCGTTCCTGCGCACCAGCACTGCGCGCCCCGTCCACTGCTTTGTCACCGGTTCCCAATTCGCGCCGGAATCCTCGCTGAAAAACAGCGCGCCTGCGTTGTCGATCGCGAGCATCCATTCGCCCGCATGCGCGATCGAAACCGCAGGCAGTTCGCTGGGTAGATGAACCGCATTCGGAGCCATCATGCCGGACAATCCGCTAGATCTGAACCTCATGAGCGCCCCGGCGCTGGTCGCGGGAGCCGGCTGCGTCTGAAGCTGTTGGTCAGTAACTACGACCTGCTCGCTGCTTCCCGCAGTGCCGCTCCCGGCCGCGCCGCCTGATGACCCGTGTTCGTCGGCCGGCGTTTTTCGCTTGGCGGTGAACAGATGCTTGTCCCTCGCCTCCATCTCCCTCTCAGCGTCTTTCTTTCGCTCCTCGTCATACACTGCGATTTCAGCTCGCGTCGTCTTGTCCACCGGTGTTCCCGCTGGAGCGTAACCCGCGCCCGTCATCCCTTGGGTTCCGACTTCCGGTCCCTGTGCATCGGCCGCGGGAGGCGCTGGCTCCTCGCGCGAGGAGAGCGGCACATTTGCGGCTTCGGGCGCTGGCGCGGAAGCTCTCTCGTCCGGCTCAGCAACAGGCGCCCGCCGCGCCAAGCCCGGCCGCTCCGTTGGCGCCGGTTGTTCGACAGGGCTGGCCGGAGACGGCGTAGCCGGCACTTGCGCCTGCGAAGGCATCGGCGCTTTCTCGCTCGCTTGCTGCCGCTCAACTCTGGCGACTTCCGCGTTCCGTTCCACATCCCGCTCGTGCACGTAGATGGCGAAGACAGCCGCTGCCGCGACCGCTGCCAGGGGAGCCAGTGCAAGCCCCCAGCTTCTCAACCAAACGCGCGGCCTCGCAGGCGCGTGCCGCCGTGCCGCAACCTCCGCACCCGCGGCCTCGTTTGCCAGGGCTACCACCTGCCGGCAGCGGCCGCACACAGCCAGATGTTCGAGCACCTCGGCGCGCTCCCGCTCGCCAAGCGCCTGTTCGGCAAACGCACCCAGCATCTCCGCGTCGGGATGAATCTCATGTTGGTTCTTCACGCTCATGGCGTAGCCTGTTCTTTGAACGCTTCCGTCTGCGA
>CAZANC010000131.1:0-9639 GCA_964486495.1 uncultured Occallatibacter sp. | reverse complement strand
CATCCGAAGTCAGCGGCCCGGTCGCAACAATCGTGCAGTGCTTCGCACCGTTCTCGTCTTGGACAAGTGACGTGCCCAGGTCAGTCACTTCCTCGCGAATGACACGAATCTTCGGCTCCGCTTCGATCGCCTCGGTAATGCGCCGCGAAAACTCCACGCGGTCCACGGCCAGCGCGTGCCCCGCCGGAACCGCCGTTTCATCTGCGATTCTCAAGAGCGCGGAGCCTCCGCGCCGCATCTCCTGCTTCAATAGCCAGGGCGCAGTGTAGGGTGACTCGCTCTTCAGCGAATTCGAGCACACCAGCTCGCCGAACTCCGTAGTCTGGTGCGCGGGCGTCAATCGAGGCTTGCCCTCTACCATGGCGCGCATTTCGTACAGCTCCACCTCGCAGCCCAGCCGCGCCGCTGTCAGCGCCGCCTCGGGCCCAGCCAGCCCACCGCCGATCACGCGAATCTTCACGTCGTCGGATCCTGTTCAGCTTCTGTGCAACTCACAGCGCCCACCGCCAGGTCATTCAGCGCCTCACCGCTCAGGCGCACATTCCGCCACTCATCCAGGAATTCGGCTCCAATGGCAAGGTAAAAATCGATTGCCGGGGTATTCCAGTCCAGAACCTCCCACTGCAGGCGCTGGCAGCCGGTTTCCACCGCAATCGCGGCTACCTGTCTCAGCAGTTCCCTGCCAATGCCCCGGCGCCGGAACTGTGGCAGCACAAACAGGTCTTCAACGTAAATCCCCGGCCGTCCCACCCACGTCGAGTAATTGAAGAAATAGAAGGCGAAACCGGCAGGCTGGCCATCGTAATCGGCAATCAGGCAACGGTAAAACGGATTCGGCCCAAATCCATCGCGGATCAGGCTCTCCTCGGTCGCCGTTACCGCGTCCGGCGCTCGCTCAAAAGCTGCCAGTGCGCGGATAAACTCCAGAATCTGTGCGGCATCCGCTGCGGTTGCCTTGCGAATCACGGTCCTCATGACTAGATTCTAGTGTGTGATCCACGCCACACACGACCCAGCTCTCCGACCTCTACCATGATAGTCGTTGATCCACAAAAAGCGCCCCGCCGCGCCGCGCGGAAGGGTTGGCGTGCTTGCTGGCGCCATTCCGAGCGAGACCCGGCGGTGGTGCTGTACAGGTCCGGCGTGGGACGCTCGGAACACTCCCTCTTGTGCAGGGCGCTAGGTTGGATTTAACGTTGGTTTTGCTGGAAATGCGCCCCGCCGGATGGAACCGTCTTTGGGTCCCCCGGTCGGCGCCTGAACTTTGAATTTTTTCGAGGCTGCGGGCAGCACTCTTCCCGCCGCTCTCAAGGAGAAAACATGAAACGCACTCTTTCACTTTGGCTTGGGCTCACCGCTGCGGCTTGCATGCTCGCATTGACTCTTCCCCGCATTCAGGCGCAATCCCAGCCCGCCGAGAAAACGGGCAAGATTCACGGACGCGTCATCAATCCCACGGGACAACCCCAGGGCGGCGGCACCGTGAGCCTCTCCACCGATGGCGGCGCCACGTTGAAGTACTCCTTCCCGGTTGATTCCACGGGCGCCTACTCCGGCGAAGCACCGGCCGGAACCTACATGTTGGTCTATCGCGCGGCCGACACCCCTGCCGGCAAGATGGTTGACTCTATCCGCGGCATAAAGATTGTTGTGGGTGTGGATCTTGCGCAGGACGACGATATGTCGCGCCAGGAATACATCGACAAAATGACGCCGGATGAAAAGAAGCAGCTCGAGGATCTAAAGAAGGCGAATTCGGAGGCCCTCAAGGCGAACTCGCTGATCAACCAGCTCAATGCTGACCTGAAAATCGTTGCTCAGGACAAGAAAGACGTCAACGACGCCACTGCCACTGCAACGCAGGCGCTCGGTGCGAATGCTTCCAAGGCCGATATTACCGCCAAGGCCGACGAGATCAAGACCGCCAAGTACACCGATATCCAGAGCCTTATGACCAAGGACACGGCCCTCAAGCCCGATGAGGCCTTGCTGTGGAACAGCCTGGGGTTCGCGCAGGCGGGCCTCAAGGACTACGACGACGCAATCGCGACCTACAAAAAGGCGATTGACATCGAGACGGCCTCAAAGAAGCCGCGTTTGCCCGTGATCGCCGTGGCCCAGGCCGGGCTAGGCGAAGTCTACGCGCGCACAGGTAAGATCCCTGAGGCCAACGCAGCCTATGACGCTGCCGTCAAAGCCGATCCCACCACTGCAGCTCTCAACCTCAGAAATGAGGCCGTCATCTTCTACCAGGAGAACAACGGTCCAGCCCAGGTGGCCGCCGCCGATGAGGCCATCAAAATTGACCCTAACCAGGCGATCCTTTACTACATCAAGGGCCAGGGATTAGTTCAGAACGCAACCGTCGATCCCAAAAACCCTGCCAAGATCGTCCTTCCGCCCGACTGCACGGCTGCCTATCAGAAGTATCTTGACCTCGCCCCCGACGGCCCCTATGCCAATGAGGTTGCGAGCATTCTGCAGCAGGCGGGAGAGAAGGTCAGCCCCGCCTACAAGGCGCCGCCCAAGTCCCACTAGTCGGGCCGCGTGCACCATTTGCCTCAAAGGGCGTCCGCTTGCGGGCGCCCTTTGTATTTGCCGTGCCGCCGTGTTTCGATTTTTCTCGCCGCTCCCTACCATCTACAATCGCTTGCATGAGCTCCACGCTCCACTTGCGCCTACAGCGGTTCCACAATTGCTATACGCAGGTCCGCAACTGTCCAGTAGCTTTTTCACCACCGGGGTCCCCACAGACAGGTCTTCGTCTGTGGGGTGGAAGTAAAAGCCACCCTGCAGGACGTTGGAAAGGGCACGTGAATTGTGGAACCTCTCGAGTTTCCCTGGCGTGCCTTTCCGTTTTGGCCGGGCTGTTCCACGCTCCCCTCATGTCCGCGCAGGCGCAGCAGCCGCCCGCTCCGGAAACGGGCGGCATCCACGGCCGTGTCATCAATCCTGCCGGAGTGCCTCAGAAAAACGGTACGGTCAGCCTCTCTGTCGACGGCGGCGAGACATTGAGCTACAACTTTCCCGTCTCTCCCTCCGGCGAGTACTCCGGCCAGGCGCCTCCGGGCGAATACACAATTGTCTACCGCGCGCCCGATACGCCCGATGGCAAGATCGTCGACTACATCAGCGGTGTTCAGGTCGCGGCCGGGCAGGATACGGCACAGGACATCGACATGACCCGCCGGGAGTTCATCGAAAGGCTGTCGCCTGACCAGCAAAGGCAATTACAGGAATTGAGGGAAGCCAACGCCGCCGCCTCCTCCGATGCAAAACGCGACGCCTCCACCATCGATGCCGATCTCCAGATCGTGAATCTCGACCTCCAGGCCGCCGGCAATGCGCGCGTCACCGCAACCCAGAATCTTGGCGGCTCGGCCGCCCGTGGGGACGTCGACTCCATGACCGCTGAAATCGAGAACGCCAAGCTGACCGAGATCGAAATCCTCATGACCAAAGACGCGGCCACCGCTCCCACCGAACCTGTCGTCTGGATCGGCCTGGGTCGCGCCGAAGCGGGCCTCAGAAATTACCTCGACGCAGAATCCGACTTCAAAAAAGCCCTCGACCTTGCGCAAAAGGAGGAACCACCCCGCCCTGAAGTCGCAGCCGAGGCTCAGGCCGGTCTGGGCGAAGTTTACGCTCGGACGCTCATGGTCGATGATGCCAATGCCGCCTTTGACGCCGCCGCCAAAGCCGATCCATCGAATGCGGCCAAATACCTCCGCAGCCAGGCCATCGTTTTTTTCAACGCGAAGAACTTCGACGCGCAAGTCGACGCTGCCGACCTTGCCATCAAGGCCGATCCCGATCAAGCCATCCTGTATTACATCAAGGCCGACGGTCTCGCCCAGAACGCCCGAGTCGATCCCGATACCAACAAGCTCGTTCTGCCGCCCGGTTGCGCCGATGCCCTTCGCAAGTACCTTGACCTGGACCCCAACGGCCCGTACGCCGCCAACGCAACAACCATCCTTCAGCGGGTAGGCGAACCCTCGACCACTCCCATTCCGACTCCGCAGAAATAATACGGCGCTTCTTCTACCCTCTACAATCCATTGCATGAGCTTCGACCTATGAGCCCAGACCGGCGCCGCTCCAAATCGTCCAGCCCGGCTTTGCCCAGTTACGACAGGGCTGCCGAGCTGGTCGCTGCCTACGCTGCAAGGCTCGCCCGTCTCCGCCCCGGCCCCCGCAGTTCGGGCCCCGCTGGTCCGTGTATCGAGCGCGTGCCTCTCGACCACGCCCTTGGCCGCGTTCTCGCTGAGCCGCTCCGAGCCGACGCTGACCAGCCTCCTTTCGCGCGTTCCACCCGCGACGGCTTCGCCTGCCGGGCAGCCGAGGCCTCCGCGCATCGTCCTCTCGCCGTCGCCGGTTCAACCCGCGCCGGGCAACCTCCGTCCGGTCCGCTTCCGCGCGGCGCGGCTTGGGAGATCATGACCGGCGCGCCCGTCCCCCCAGGCGCCGACGCCGTCGTCATGCTGGAACACGTCGAAGAGTTTGACGCCCATGTCGAAGAAACTGGCGCTTCATCCGCGCGCGTCATCCGCCTCCTGCCGCCGCGCACCATCCGGAAAGGCGAAAATATCCTCGCCCGCGGCGCACAGGCTCGCAAAGGGGACAAACTTCTTCCCGCCGGCTCCTCGATCGGCTCCGCACAAATTGCGCTGGCAGGCTCCTGCGGCTGCGCCACGTTGAATGTCTTCCTGAAGCCGCGCGTGGCCATCCTCTCCACCGGCGATGAGCTGGTCCCCATCCGCTCCTCGCCCGGTCCATGCCAGATTCGCAACTCGAGCAGCGCCATGCTCGCCGCCATGGTCTCTGCCGCGGGCGGCTCGCCCTGGATTTTGCCCATCGCTCGCGACACCGCCAAGTCCCTCGACGCCGCACTCGCCCGCGCGGCCTCCGCCGATCTCCTGCTCATCACCGGCGGAGTCTCCGCGGGCAAATTCGATTTGGTCGAGCCGGCTCTCATTCGCGCCGGAGCCCGCTTTCACTTCACTGGCGTTCGCATCCAACCGGGTAAACCGCTTGTGTTTTGCGAACTACCCGGTCGTCCCACGGGTCCTGTCCAAAACCGAAACGGCCCGAAGGGCAACGAGAACCGCACGAAGTGCTGCTGCTTTGGCTTGCCCGGCAATCCGGTCTCTTCGGCCGTCACATTCCTGCTTTTCGCCGCGCCGGTTGTCGCCGCCCTCGCCGGGCAACGTGATCGCGGTCCGCGCTTCTCCCTTGCGCGCCTCACCGAAGACGTGAAAACGAAGACTGGCCTCACTCGTTTCCTCCCCGCCGCCTGCACATTTGCCGGCGTCGTCCCTGAAGTCGCCCTGGTCCCATGGCAGGGCTCAGGCGATCTCGCCGCCATGGCTCGCGCCAACTGTTTCCTCGTCGTGCCCGAGGATTCCGATCTCCTTCGCGCCGGCTCGACTGTCCGCATTTTGCTTCTATAGCCCCCGGGTCGATGAGGCAAAATCATTGGGTGCCCCATCCTTGCGGTCCGCCGCGGCGGATTCTTGCCGCAAGGGTGGGAGGCCACAATCTCAAACTTCCGCCAATGATCAGGAAAACCCGATGGCTAAAATTTCAAAAACACACCTTTCACATTTCGCCGCATCCGGCCAGGCCTCCATGGTCGACGTCAGCTCCAAGCGCCCCTCGCGCCGCACCGCAACCGCCTCCGCCTTCGTCGAGCTATCCGCCGCCGTGCTCTCTGCTCTGCCTTCGAATCCCAAAGGCAATCCCCTCGAAATCGCTCGCTTCGCCGGCATTCAGGCCGCCAAGCGCACCGCCGATCTCATCCCCATGTGCCATCCGCTCGCGCTCACCCACGTCGACGTCGAAGCCGTGATCGTGGCCGGCGGCGTGCGCATCACCTCGACCGCAGCCACCACCGGCCCCACCGGCGTCGAAATGGAAGCCCTTACCGCTGCCGCCGTTGCCGCGCTCACCGTCTACGACATGACCAAGGCCCTCGACAAAGCCATTGTCATTCGCGACATTCGCCTCGAATCCAAATCCGGCGGCAAAAGCGGAGATTTCTCAAGAGATAGGAAATAAGATGCGTCCCGGCTCACGCACCGCCGCACCCGCATTGCCACCTGCGTCGTTTTCAAACTAGACTTGAAAAGGTCAGGCCCGGCCTGCGCCGCCGCACCGTGCGGAAGTGGTGAAATGGCAAACACACCAGCCTTAGGAGCTGGCGCCCAAAAGGCTTGCGGGTTCAAGTCCCGCCTTCCGCACCAATTCTTCTAGAACGCCATCAGCGGCTGCGGTCTACTTTGAAGGCGTGTCCCCGGATCCAGTTCGCGGTCCAAACCAGGTCTCAATCCGCGTCACATCGTCCATCTCACCGCTGTTCATGCCCATGTGGCCATGGCGACCGGCGACGAATCGTCCCGTACAAATGACGTAATGGTCGTTGACGGCTTTGATCTGCCCGGAAGTGATGTCCTTTGGGAGATTGATCCAAATGCCATTTTTCGTGAGCGCGTTATCGAAGTCCTCGCGATGGAGATAAATCACGTCGCCCTCAAACTCCAGATGCAGATACCCGGTGATCCGGACCAGTTTCTGGTCATAGGCTTCGGGATTCGCTATGAGCTGAATGACGCTGACGTCCTCCGGTCCGTTGTCGGGTCCGCCCTTTGGGTAATACCCGGTCGCTTGGCTTAAGGCGGTCTGGCCTGAAAACAGGAAAAGTACGGCCAGCACGAGCAGGATGCGTTCTTTCATCGGATTCCCAGCCCTCCATTCGAGAATTGGGGAAGCAATATAGATTGCGGGGTTATTTCAGCCGCGCGCCCAGCGGCACATCCTCAAGGAACCCGGCCAGCACCGGCGCTCCGCCTTCGAGCGAAGCGGCCAGCAGCATTCCGTTCGACTCGAGGCCGCGCATCTTTCTCGGCGCCAGGTTCGAGACGATCACAATCTTGCGACCAATCAGCTTTTCCGGCTCGTAGTATTCCGCGATGCCGGCTAGAATCTGCCGCTTCTCGGTTCCAAGATCGACCTCGAGGCGCAACAGCTTGTCAGCCTTGGGCACGCGCTCGGCCACCAGAATCTGCGCCACGCGCAGCTCCACTTTGGCAAAGTCGTCAATCGTGATGTGCTGAGGCCCCTCGGTCGCAGCTTCTGCCGCTACGTTTGCCACAACCCCTGCTGGCGCGTTCGCCGCGGCATTTTGACCCGCCGTTGCCGTCGCAGCCGTCGGCGCCGCAACCTTCGCAGCCGCCGGCGTTGTGGGCTTTGTCGCCACCACGGGCGCCTGCGACGCAACCGGCTTCACCGGTGCCGCAATCGTCTCTTGCTTTTGTACTGCGACGGGCGCCTTTACTTCCTCCACGACACTTCCGCCGCTCGCCGCTTCCACCGCACTTCGGCTGTTTTCGTCCTCAAGACTCTGCATACGCTCAATCGCTTCCTTTTCAGCGCGCGGAAACAGCGGCGAAGGCTCGCCGAATTTCGTCCCCGCCTTCAATCCGCCCCACGCCAGCTCACTCAAGAATCCGTGCTTCGCCGCATCCGCCAGCTGGCCGAGCCCAAGCTGTGCCCACACCTTCGCCGCCGCGTCCGGCACGATTGGATACGCCAGCGCCGTGATCACGCGAATCGCCTCTGCCGCTGTCGCCAACACCCGCGCCTGCAGCTTCGCGTGCTCCGCATCCGAGCGCTCCGGCGGTTTCTTCCAGGGCGCATTCGCCGTCAAATATCCATCCGTCTCCGCTACCAGGAACCACAGGCTCTTTAGCGCTTCGGAGAAATTCAACTCATCAAACGCAGGCCCAAACGCCGCAATCGCCGCCTCCGCGTTCTCGCGCAGCGCGGCTTCGGCCTGAGTCCCCGCGCCCGCCTCCGGCACAACCCCGCCGAAGTACTTGTGCACCATGTTCACCACGCGGCTCACCAGGTTGCCGTAGCCGTTTGCCAGGTCCCCGTTGTACCGCTGCACGAGGGCGTCAAAAGAAAAATTTCCGTCCTGCCCGAATGGAATCTCCCGCAGCAAAAAGTACCTCAGCGCATCCGCGCCCAGAACCTCCTGCACAGTCTCCGCCCGCACAATGTTCCCGCGCGATTTCGACATTTTTCCCTGGTCGAACAGCAGCCAGCCATTCGCCCGCACCGAGCGCGGCGTCGCAATTCCCGCCGCCATCAAAAACGCCGGCCAGTACACGCAATGGAACCGGCTGATCTCTTTCCCGATCAAATGAAGGTCCGCCGGCCAGAACTTCTCGAACCGCGCCTTGTCTTTCGGATCGTCCGACCCGTATCCCAGCGCAGTAATATAATTCGCCAGCGCGTCCAGCCACACGTACACCACATGCTTCTCGTCGCCCGGCACCGGAATGCCCCACGAAAAGCTGGTGCGGCTGACGGAAAGGTCTTTGAGCCCGCTGCGCACAAAGCTGACGACCTCGCGCCGCGTCGACTCCGGCCCCATGAATCCCGGATTCGCTTCGTAAAACTCCAGCAGCTTCCTCTCAAACGCCGACAGCTTGAAGAAATAATTCTCCTCGCTCACCGTCTCCGTCGGCCGCCCGCAATCGGGGCAAGGCGTGCCAGGCGGCCCGTCCACATACGCCTCATCGCTCACGCAATACTGCCCCGTGTACGAGCCCTTGTAGATGTAACCCTTGTCGCGCAGCGTCGCGAACAGGTGTTGCACGCCGCGGATGTGACGCGGCTCTGTGGTTCGAATGAAGTCGTCGTACGTCAGCCCCAGCCGGTCCCACAATCCGCGAAACTCGCCCGAAACCTTCGTCGCGAACTCCTCTGGCGTGCACCCGGCAGCTTTGGCGCTGCGCTCAATCTTCTGTCCGTGCTCGTCCGTGCCCGTCAAAAACCAGGTCTCGATGCCCAGAGCCCGCTTGCGCCGCGCAATCGCATCGCACACGATCGTCGAGTACGCATGACCCAGGTGCGGCCGCGCGTTCACGTAGTAAATCGGCGTGGTCAGGTAAAACCGGTTTTGATTCGAAGCTGATTCGGTCATGGACGGCGCATTCCGTTCACGCACAGAAGAAAACTTGGGCGAGATCGGCAATCACTCTCCATCTTAAGGCATCGCGCCGGAGACATCGCGCATCGATAGCCCGCTTCGCGCCTCGCTCGTCGCCGCGCGCTGTTCTGCGAGAGCCCGCCGCACCTCAGGTGCTAAAATCACTAGGAAAATCAAGCATTTTCCTGAGGCTCTCGCGTGGTTCTCGAACTCGAAAAGCGGCTTGGCCGAAGCCTTCGCGCCGTCCTGAAAGAGAAATACGATTTAGAGATCGGCTCCATCACTCTTGAGACGCCGCCCGATCTGCGCCTCGGCGAGATCGCCACGCCCATTGCCTTCGAGCTGGCCCGCAAACTCCGCAAGGCGCCGAAGATCATCGCCCAGGAAATCGTTGCCGCCCTCGGCCCGCTCCACGGCTTCACCAAATTCGAAGTCGCCGGAGCTGGTTATATCAACGCGTATCTCGACCGCGCCGAGGCAGCGCTATTGGTCGTACCCGCCGGGGCGCCACCGCCATCCGAACGGGGGCACGCGCTGGTCGAGCACACCAGCATCAATCCCAACAAGGCCGCGCACATTGGCCACCTGCGCAACGCAATCCTCGGCGACACATTCGTCCGCCTGCTCCGCGCTGCCGGCTA
>CAZANC010000130.1:0-9647 GCA_964486495.1 uncultured Occallatibacter sp. | reverse complement strand
GCCACGAATTAGAGAGTGTCGTGGAAGGATATCCCGATGGGGTTCGCTACCGTGCCGTGGGGGAGAAGTAGTTGACCAAAGGGGCTGGACTGCCGGCAATTCAGAGCCTGTCTTCGCTTCACCAACCGCGGTCCAGTCTGCCGGAGAACCAACAAAATGAAAACCACTTTTCAACCAACAGCAACCTGTCAAAATAGAAACTGTCTCACTCGAGGGGTTCACCCCAAAACTTGTCAAGAGGGCCGGCGCCAATATTTGTTGTAAGCTCATTACTTTTCAGCGACTTACAGTTATGCGAAGTTTGCCGGTAAATTGCCTCTAATTCCGTATCCTTATACATAACCAGACAAAGTACGGAAATACCGAGCCGGGCGAATGGGTACGCCCTCCCCGACGCGGTTCTAGAGTGCCTGTGCGCCTGCTCTCAAGTTGAGCGGGGGCTCTGACGGGCTGCCGGTGAACTGCGTTTCCGGAAGGCGCCGGGGCGAGGAACCGTTTTTGTCTGCGCGGAGCAGCTCTGGGGCTCGATGCCAGAGCGGTTCCAGAATTTAGGTGCCATTGGAGCAGCGGTGAAAGGTGGCATTTTCTTGACGAAAATGCCACTCAGCCGCGGCGCTTCCTCGGTACGGCAATTCTGGAACCGCTGACCGGAACCACGGCAACATCGAGACTTTGAGAGTGTTCCGAGGCCATGCGCATGGCCGGTGGGCGATCTGATTTAGATTGAGCCGGCCATGCGCAGGAAAAGCAGAGACGCAAGTTTACCAATTCAATTGAAACCCGCACGCCGCGCTACGGCGGTTCTGCAGTTACTGTGTCCTGAAACCACAGTCGCCGAGTGGATTTTTCCCCAAGAAAAATCCACCTTGCGCCGAGGCAGGAAACGGCTACAACAACTGCGGAACCGCCAAATTCCGCGGCACGGAGGAGTGTTGACCAATGAACTTCAAGAATATCTGGAATCATCCGAAGACGTCGGCGGCGGGGCTGCTCATTGCGGTCGCGAGCGTTGCCGGAGTGTTGTCGCAGCAGGGTGTCTCGCTGGGCAAAGTGGGAACAGGAACGGTTGTATCGCTGGCAAGCGCGCTGGCTACAGCGCTGCTGGGACTGATGGCTAAGGATCCGGAAACAGCAAGTCAGCAAGTCAGCGGGTCAGCAAGTCAGCAGGTTGGCGCATCGAGCGCCACGGCGAAGCTGGGCGCGTGGATGCTGATTGCGCTCATGATTCCGCTGCCGTGGATGCAGGGCTGCACGGCCGCCGGCGTGGCCGAGAACATTGTGAACTGGACACCGTCGCTGCAGAGCGCTGTGGCTACGGTGGACTCAACCGCCGCTCTACTGGCGCCGGCTGATGCACCGATCTTCACAGCTGCAACGATCGGCTTCGACACAGCCAGCAACCTGCTGGTGGCGCAGGCCAAAGCCTACCTTGCGAACCCGTCAGCCAGCGTGCTGGCACAACTGCAGAACCAGATCGTGACGATGCAGCAGCAGGTAAACACTGCGCTGCTGCAAGCGGCAAGAATTGTGGATCAAAAGAGCCAGCAACATGCGTTGGCGGCTATTCAGGGAGTGGGAACAATTGTCGTCGCGATTCTCGCGCTGGTGCAGTCGATCTCGAGCAAGGCGCAGGTGGCGCAGATGGCGGCCCATTCGGGCGTGAAGCTGGCTGCGGTTGAACCGTATTTCGACGAAGGCCGCGCGGCAGAGATTGTGGCTGTGCACTACGGCGAGCCGGTTGAAGTGGCACGCGTGCAGGTGGCGCAGGTGACGCAGGCGGAGATGAGCGCCGGGTTCTGAGGAACAGCGGTTAGTGGTTAGTCCGTCGGATTGGTGAGGGTCGTGCTATCCCAGGTCCCAAAATCGGGACCTGGGGCACCCGGCACGGAGGGAAACTGCTGGGGCGTGATGACCGCTGATAATGCGGGCCGCTCACCGATGAGAGCGGCCCGCGAAATCTTCCCGAATCATCCGATTCGATTTCCCGCCTAGATGTTCGTGTCCCGCGCTTCTCCCAGAATCAATTTGAGGGTCATTTGTTTCTTGCCGCGCACGATGGTGACGCTGACGGTGTCGCCAGCCTGGTGCTTGTCCATGATGGCGCTGATGTCCTGAGGGTCAGTGATCTCGTGGCCATCGATGGCGACGATGAGATCGCCGCCGAGCACAATGGGGGTGTTGCCCACGTAGGCCTGCTCGCTGCCGCCGCGAAGGCCGGCACGCTCGGCTGCTCCGCCGGGAACGACCCGCTGGATGAGAACACCGGAGTCGGCCGAGAGGCCCATCTGCGAGGCAAGGTCCGGGCCAATTGCGTACGACACGATGCCCAATGAGGGCCGCTTGACGCGCCCGTAGCGGATGAGGTCGGCGAGCACGGCCTTGGCGGTGTTGATGGGGATGGCGAAGCCGATGCCGGAGCTTTGGTCAGCGCCGTTCGACGCGATCATGGTGTTGATGCCGATGACCTCGCCCGAGGAATTGAGCAGCGGACCACCGGAGTTGCCGGGATTGATGGCTGCGTCGGTTTGGATGGCGTCTTCAATGGGCGCACCGTCGGCGTTGCGAATTGACCGGATGGAGCTGATGATGCCGCGCGTCATAGTGCCGCTGAGCCCGAAGGGATTGCCGATGGCGTAGACCTTCTGGCCGACGTTCAATTGCGAGGAGTCAGCGAGCGTCACGGCCTGGAGGTCGGGCGCGTCGATCTGGAGCAGCGCAAGGTCGTGAACTTTGTCCGTGCCCACCACGCGGGCCGGATAGCGGCGCTTGTTCGAGAGCATGACCTCTATGCCTCGATTGGCGCCGTCGACGACGTGGAAGTTGGTGAGGATGTGGCCGGATTTATCGAGGATGAAGCCCGAGCCCTGGCCCTGCTGCGGCACCGTTCCGTAAAAGAAGTCGAAGACCAGGGTGGTGGAGGTGATGTTGACCACCGAGGGCAGAACCTTTTTATAGATGGCGATATTGTTCTGCTCTTCGGCGTCGTAGGCGGGCGCGGCGTGAGCCTCAGTGAGCTCGAGCGGCGAGTTGGAGCCATCGGAGCCGATGAGCGTAGGATGGCCCGCGAAGAAACCGTGCGGGAAATGGGTGGTAACGAACCAGAATCCGCCCAACAAAAGCAAAACGATGATGAGAATACGGGTCAGTCTCATAGTTGGTCGACCTGAAAGACCCTCCTGATTTTGGTACGAAAGCGGCGGGCCATAGTTCCCGCTGCAAAGCCGCAATCGCTCTTCTTATTGTAGAGACAACTTCTGCCCGGATTTGTTGCTCTCGGGCTGAAGGCGCGGCCACAGGGCCTGAACCTGGGCGCGAAGGGCTGCGATATCGCCTGAATTATCAAGGACATAATCGGCCTGTGCTGCCTTTTCGGCGTCGGGAACCTGATGCGACAGGCGGTTGCGTGCGTCGGTCTCGATGGCCGCGCGATCTGCAGCATTCGGAGCAACGCGGGCAGCGTAGCGGGCGATTTTGAGATCGTCGGCCGCGGTGACCACGATGATGCGATCGATGCGGCGGCGCCAGTCGGCCAGGACGCCTTCCTTTTCGCCGCGGGCGCGGGCGTCGCGGGCGACTTCAAAAATCAGCGCCGATTCGAGGACGGCGATGGCGGCGGGGTCGCGAGCGAAGACCTCGTCCATCCAGCGGCGCTGCGCCTCGATCACGGGCGGATGCACGATGGCGTTCAGCTCCTGCAGGCGGCCCTGACGAAAGGCGAGATCGGCGAGGCGGGCGCGATTGAGGCGACCGTCGTGGCCAACAACCTCGCGGCCGAAGTGCGTGACGATCTGGTCATAGACCTCGTGGCCGGGCTCCATGATCGAGCGGCCAAGAGCATCGGCTTCGACCACATGGGCGCCGAGCTCGCGGAGCATGGCGGCGACAGTGCTTTTGCCGCTACCCAGGCCGCCGGTGAGGCCAACGCGGAGCACGGGTTAGAGCCCTCTCCGCATTTTTGCGGCGCGCACGGTGTTGGACATCAACATCGCGATGGTGAGAAGGCCCACGCCGCCGGGCACGGGCGTGTAGGCGCCGGCGAATTCGAAGGCCCTAGGATCGATGTCGCCGACGATGACGGAGCCGCGCTTGGCAAATGCCGCTTCGCGTTTGGCGTCGCCCTTGAAGAAGCGATCGAATTCCTCGCGCGTCGTGAGCCGGTTGATGCCGACATCGACGAGTGTAGCGCCGGGTGTGACCATCTCCGGGGTGATGAAGCCGGGGCGGCCGATGGCGGCGACGAGAATGTCGGCCTGCTTCGTGACCTCTCCGAGGTTTCGTGTCTTGGAGTGACATATAGTCACTGTGGCGTTCTGATGAAGCAGGAGCATGGCGACGGGCTTGCCGACAATGTCGCTGCGGCCGACGACGACAGCGTGCTGGCCTGCAATGGGAATGTTGCTGCGCTTGAGAATCTCTATGACGCCGGCGGGCGTGCAGGGCGCGAGCGCCGGACGGCCTGCGAGGAGGCGGCCCGCATTTACGGGATGAAAACCATCGACATCTTTCGCAGGGTCAACTGCTTCAAGAAGGGCCTTTGCGTCGACCTGAGCCGGAAGCGGCAACTGGATCAGGATTCCATCGATTTCGTCGCGCGCGTTGAGCTGGGCGACGAGCGAGAGCATCTCCTCGGTGGAGACGGTGGCGGGAGGGGTGATGAGGTCGCTGAATAGGCCAAGTTCGGCGCAGGCCTGGACCTTGCTGCGAACGTAGATCTCCGATGCGGGCACATGGCCGACGAGCACAACGGCAAGCCCCGGCTTGATGCCGCTGGCGGCGAGCGCGCGGACCTCTTCGGCCACTTCCTGCTTGATGGCTGCGGCAATGGCCGCGCCGTCGAGAATTCTTGGCATTCTTTGCTCCAAAGTTCATGGTATCGCTTCGGTTCGGACTCGAGGCGCTTGTCGGGCGGGAGCGTCCGCAGCAGCCGTTGAGGGGTGAAGTGGGCCTCCGCGAGCAATGCTTGGTGTGCGCCCGGCGTGCGCCCGACGTGCACGGCGTCACGTCGACTTGTGAGCAGGCTCACATACAGTCCTCCATCACGTGCCTAATGTCGAAAGTGTCGGAGGTGTGCCAGATCACACGACGGATCACATCCCGCTTCCGGCAGTTGTTGTGCGGAGAGAGCGCCCGATGAGCGGTCTGAAGGATGCAGGACATCTTTTCCGGTTTGCGGGGCTTTTCGTTCTCGCATTTCTGGTGTTTCTGGTGGTGCGTTCATACGTGGTGCCCAAGAGCTTTGGAGAATATGGGCACTATCGCGGAGCAGCGATCGGTGAGATTGCGTCGCGCCCGGTGAAGTTTGCGGGGCACCAGACCTGCGAGACCTGCCACACGGATATTTCCGACACCAAGACGAAAGGCGCGCATGCGCACGTGAACTGCGAGGCTTGCCACGGAGCGTTGGCGGCGCATGCTGACGATCCCATGACCGTAACGCCGGTGAAACCGGACACGGCGGTGCTGTGCGCGCGCTGCCATACGGCCAGCGCAGCCAAGCCGGTGAGCTTTCCGCAGGTTGATCCCGCGGATCACTCGGGCGGCGTTCCGTGCGAGACCTGCCACAACCCCCACAGCCCGGTCATTGGTTCCGATTCCAGCGGGAAAACGGCGAAGGGAGGCGCGAAATGAACATCAGCCGGCGTCATCTGATGATTCTTTTGCCGGCGGCGGCCGTGGCGTGGAAACACGTACTGGCCGGGACGCCTGAGGACTCGCCGAACTACCAGATGAGCGAGCACTGGTGGGGAATGCTGATCGATATTCCCAAGTGCATCGGCTGCGGCAACTGCGTGCGCGCCTGCCAGACGGAGAATGACGTGCCCGATGGATTCTTCCGCACCTGGGTGGAGCGGTATCACAGGACGGACTGGCATCTTGAGAATCCCGAGGTCATCTCGCCCGACGGCGGCAAAGAGGGATTCCCAGTAGTGAAGGCAGGCGAAGAAGGGATGTTCTTCTTTGTTCCCAAGATGTGCAACCACTGCGCGGATTCACCCTGCACTCAGGTGTGCCCTGTAGGCGCGACATTTATCAGCCCTGATGGGGTGGTGCTGATCGACCAGAAATACTGCCTGGGCTGCGCGTATTGCGTGCAGGCTTGCCCATACGGATGCCGCTACGTTCATCCCACAAAGAAAGTCGCGGACAAGTGCACGCTGTGCTACCACCGGATTACCAAGGGACTGACGACGGCTTGCTGCGAGGCGTGTCCGACTGGAGCGCGGCAATTGGCCGACCTGAAAAATCCCAATGACCCGATTCACGAATTTCTGAAGACGCACACGGTGCAGGTATTGAAGCCGCAGATGGCCACAGGAGCGAAGGCTTTTTACAACGGGCTGGATGGATCGGTGCGATAAGGCAGGGACCAAGGGACCAAAAGAACAAGGGGACCTAGGGACCGGAGACTGGTTGAGGATGGACGAGGCGCTATGAGCGGTGTTGAAGGCTACATTTATCCGAACGAGGTGACGCTGTACTGGAGCGTGCTGATTGTCCTGTACCCCTTCATCACGGGTCTGGTGGCGGGGGCGTTCATTCTTGCGTCGCTGGAGCGCGTGTTTAGCGTGGAGGCGGTGAAGCCGACATACAGGCTGGCACTGCTGACGGCCCTGGCCTTTCTGCTGGTTGCGCCGCTGCCTCTAGTTTTGCACCTGGGCCATCCGTTTCGCTCCCCGGAGATGTACTTTACCCCCCACGACACCTCAGCGATGGCGATGTTCGGGTACGTATACCTGTGGTACCTGATGGCGGTGCTGGTCTTTGAGATTTGGCTCGACTACCGGCGCGAGATCGTGCTCCTCTCGCAGACAAGCAAAGGTCTGTTGCGCTTGATCTATCAAGTGATGACGCTGGGGTCGAGCAATATCAGCGCGGGCGCGCTGCATATCGACGATAAGGTGGGCTGGATTGTGACGCTGGTCGGCATTCCCTCGGCATTCCTGCTGCACGGGTATGTCGGCTTCATCTTCGGCTCGCTCAAGGCCAATCCCTGGTGGTCGTCGCCGCTCATGCCGGTAATCTTCATCTTCTCGGCCATGGTGTCGGGGATTGCCGCGGTGATGCTGCTCTACATGTCGACGACCAAGCTGCGCGGTCAGAAGATCGACATGCGCTGCGTGGATACGGTGGCGATGTACATGTTCTATATCTTCATCATCGATTTCAGCATGGAAATGCTGGACCTGGTGCACCGCGTTTACGAGGCCGACGAATCGTTCCGCAGCCTGAATTTTCTGGTCCACACAAAGCTTTACTTTTCGCAGATCGTAGTCCAGATCTGCCTGGGCACGATCGTGCCGCTGGTTCTGCTGTTCCTTACGCAGGTGGTGAAGCTCAAGGAGATGGCGCGCAAGCGCATCTATATCCTCTCCGGCTCCCTGGCTTTGGTCGGAGTCCTCGCCATGCGCTGGAACGTGGTAATCGGCGGCCAGCTTTTCTCGAAGAGTTTTCTTGGGTACACGAGCTACAAGATGGCGCTGGTGACGCGCGAAGGCCTTCTGGTGGCCGTTGGATTGACCATCCTGCCGCTGCTCTTCCTGTGGGCGCTGGTTAAGCTGCTGCCTCCCTGGCCGGATAAGAGCCTGCACGAAGCCGCGACGGGCGACTAGAGTGATCGCGGCTCCTGATTCCGCGCTCCCCTGAAAGAGAGACGCGGAATGGAGGAGCCGTGGGACAGTCCTCAGCGGACGACCTCCGCGCCGGTCAGCGAACAATCCCCGGGCGATAGACATCCGGGCGGTACATCGGCTGGTTGGTTGGATACGGCTTGACGACCTGACTCTCCTCGCCGCGGAGCTTCATCTTGCTCAGGTGCACGTCGTAGCCGGTGCCAGGGAGCAGCGATTCGAGCACGAAGGTCTCCGTACGAATGCTCTTCAGCTCGCGATAGCGGTAGATGCCGACTTCGCCTTCGCTGTTTTCTGTTCCGCCCGAAGGCGCGTCAAGAAAGTGCTGCGCGTCGGCCAGGGTGGGCGCGGGATGGTCTTCGCCATCCGTAAGGCTTTCGGCCGCATAGGAGCGGACCAGCTTGGTCCAATAACGGGAGAGCAAATCGGTGTTGGCGAAGAGGTCGGCCCAAATGATCTCGCCGCGAACCGCTACCACTACGCCGACGGCGTGTTCGTCGCGCAATTGTGCGAGGACTTGCTCGCGGGCATTCATCACGGGAGCGGCGGCCTCATCGACTTTCTCGCTGACGCCGGAATCCTGCATGGCTTTGGCGTAGCTGCTAGTGCCGAGAGAGCGATGGTATGAGCCTTCGGGGGCCGATCCGCCGGGGCTGGCGGGCGGCGCGGCAGCCGCTTCCATTTGCGAGATCGCGCCACCCACTGAATTCCACACTTGCTGCTGGTCCTGATCGACCATAGCGCGTTCGCGCACATCGGGCTGGACCATGAAGCTCTTCGCAGCCGACTTGCCAGCCGCGCCGAAAGTGGCCGAGCTCTCGGTCCAGCGGCCCGGCTCGATGCAAAAGACCCCGAGATCGATCGGATCGGCGTTAGCGGGAACGATGCGATCCTTGGCGACGATGCGGTCCTGTTTGCCACCGGTGACAATTTCACCCGCAAGCAGCAACAGTGGCCGTTTGGAGTGGTTGACGAGCACCAGCGTGTTCACCTCGTCGCCGCGATCGTAGTTGTCTCGAGCCTGTGAGTGCGAAGATCCACGTGGTCGCACGAGGCCTCGGACGCGGCCGGCTTCGGTGACTTCGACTTCGCCGTTCTTCAGGCCTTCGTCGAGGGTGATGAACGGAGTTTCTCCCGTTGATTTCTCGTCGGCGCGGACCACGGGGAATAGGAGAAGATTGCCGCTCTCGATGGGTGCGAGCACGCGATAGGGACCGCCTTCGCCCTGCGCCGGCCCGCCGGCTGCCTTCACGTTCTTCAATTGATAAACCGACAAGACCGCGACCAGCAATGTGGCCGCTACCCCAAGTTTTCCCCAATTCTTCATAGGTCTCCTCCGCCGGTCTTTGGTTTGGCGCACCGGCCTTCAATGGGAGAACGCCGGGCTGGCGGAATCTTGCAAAATTATTTTGCGGGGTTAAGTTGGCGGCGGGCGTCGGGTTCGGAGGCCAAAGAGAGGATCAAAACGTCCAAGAAACCAGGCGAATCGTGAGGCAGTGAGAATGACGCCAGCGGAGTCCGTGGCCAGCGTGGCAGAGGCGGAACTCCCTGCATTGCAGGGAGCGATGGACGGCCGTTTGCTCGACGAGCTTTGGCGCGCGAGCGATGCGGCTGGCTGGGGCCTGGAGCGCGACGACTTCGACCGGATCCTGCTTGATGTGGGAACGACGTGGAACTTTGGGCTGGCGGAGGGCACAGTTGCGACACGGCCGGAGCAGGCGAGCTTTTTTCGCGGGCTGTGCCTCGGCGATCTGGTGCTCGCGCGGGCCTGCGCGGCCGGCAACGAGCGCGCGTGGGACTACTTCATCGCTCGGCACCGGCAGCCGCTCATTCGTGCGGCCATCGCCATCACCGGCAGCGAGACGCTGGGGCGCGATTTGGCCGATCAGCTTTACGCTGAGCTCTATGGATTGAATACGCGCGAAGGCGAACGGCGTTGCCCGCTGCTCTCGTATCGTGGGAGGGGATCGCTGATGGGCTGGCTGAGAACCACTCTGGCCCAGCGGCACGTGGATCACT
>CAZANC010000129.1:0-9654 GCA_964486495.1 uncultured Occallatibacter sp. | reverse complement strand
ACGCAGTGGCCGATCTCAGCGTTGGGATCGGGAATGTACTGGCTTCGCAATCCCTTATTGATCGGCTTCCACGTTGCGCCGCCATCGTTGGTGCGGAACGCGCCCGCGGCAGAGATGGCAATGTAAATTCGATTGGGGTCGGTGGGATCGAGAATGATGGTGTGCAGACCCAACCCGCCCGCGCCCGGCTGCCAGTTCGGGCCGGTACCGTGTCCACGCAGGCCTGAGAGCTCGCGCCAATTCTCGCCGCCGTCGGTCGAGCGAAACAGCGCCGCGTCTTCCACCCCCGCGTAAACGGTCTCCGCATCGGTGAGCGAGGGCTCGATGTGCCAGACGCGCTTGAACTCCCATGGATGCTGCGTGCCGTCGTACCACTGGTGCGTGGTCAGCGGCTTTCCCGTCTCCGGCGACGCGTCGTATACAAATCGATTGGGCAGCGCCGCCGGAGGGCCCGGGGCTGGGATCGCTTCATTGGGCAACCCCGGCTGATGCCACGTCTTGCCGCCGTCGTCCGATCGCTGGATCAACTGCCCGAACCACCCGCTCGTCTGCGACGCGTAAATCCGGTTGGGATCAACGGGCGAGCCCTTGACGTGGTAGATCTCCCAGCCGGCAAAAAACGGCCCGCTGACCGTCCAGTCTTTTCGCTTGCCGTCGGAGTTGAGGACGAACGCGCCTTTGTGCGTCCCGACGAGCACTCGTACACCGCTCATGATGACCTCCTGCCTGGTGCAGCTATTCAGTTTCGACTCCGGCGGCGCTTTGAGCACTGAAACCGGCCATTGGCAAACGCCGCTTTGCCATTCTTCCGAATATCTCCTGCAAATTGCAACTGTTTTCTGCGGCGCCCCTCGGTTTACTGCGCAGCCTGAGTTGCGGAGGCTGAGATCAAGTGTACGGGCCCGAGCAGTCCCGACGGCAGTAGCGGCGAATCAGCTTTGTACGGCGTGAAACCAGCGAACGCATATTTCTTCAAAGCCCACGGCTGCTGATCGCCGATCATGCGATTCACCCAAAGGTTGGTGACCTTAATCTCAATGCGGTTGTCTCCCGGCCTGATCTCGCCGGTAACATCGACCTTGAACGGCGTCTTCCACAAAATACCGAGGTCCGCGTCATTCACTTTCACGTCCGCGATCTCTCGCACGTCGCCCAGATCCAGCCAGAGATGCGCGCCCGGTGCCAGATCGTCCGCCGGAATCTCGATCGTCTTTGAGTATGTTGCCGTGCCGGAGAAATACTTGACGCCGTCATCCGAAGTTGGAAGAGCCAATTCGGTCCAGGAGACGAGGCGATGGAAGCCGACGGTCTCAGGAACGCCTCTGCCGGGCTCGAAGGTGACATTCCAATCGCGGTTGAGTGCCTGATCCAGGCTGTCGATCGCGGTTTCCTGCGCCACAGGCAGCTCGAGAGTGTTTTTCGTTGCCGCTGCGCGAAAGACAACGAACGTGGTTCCATACGGATCGAGATGCAGTGGAACTGTCGTACGGCCGTCTGCGACCCGATACGAAACCGGCCCCGTCGCGCCCGTCGCAGGATCCCATAACTCAGGCACTTTCCCTTCCACGCGAAAAGTTGCGTCGACGTTTTCGGTGCGGTCTTCGCGGTTATCGACGAAATAAACGTCGCCGTCGTCGAGCTTGCGATGGACAAACATCAACTCGGAATCGGCTTCCGGCTTTGTGTACTCCCAATCGCGCGCCATGCCGAGTGCCGCCAGAACATCGTTCGCGCTCATGCCCGTGTACACTCTACCGTTGCCCACTTTGCGCGCCTGATTCTCAGCCGTGGGCCGCCTTCCCCACAGCTGATCCGCCACTCGTTGAAATTCCTGCTCGTCGTCGGCGAGGCTCGGCGAGTCCGTTGGTCTGCTGCCCACCAGAACCGCGCCTTGCGTAACCAGACTTTTGATCTGGCGCAGTACCGCCAGCGTCATGCGCTGGCTCCGCCCGCCAAGGTAGAGAATCCGGTAGCTTGTGCCTCCGGGAGTTCCCAGCCGTCCATCCTTGAACGACAATTCGTGAAGCACTACGTCGCTGTTCACAAAGTCAAAGCCGTATCCATCCGGCGCGTCGTCGATCGCCTTCCATCCGAAGACCGCTGTCAGCGGGCCCTCCTCCCCGTAAAAGTAGGCAACGTCCGCCGAAAAATGTCCCTGCTGGAGCAAGTACGAACAGCGCGCGAGATAGTCAACCCACGGCTTTGCCTCTTCGGCCCAGGTGTCGTTGCGATTGAACCAAAGCCCGTATTGGCCAAGGGTCAGTCCCGGAGCCATCTCCGGCACCGGCTGATGCGTGGACTCATGAATCTCGAAGCGGTTTACGCCCAGCGCGAATTCGAGGTCCGCGACTTTTTTCAGGTTATTGGGCGAGTAGGACCACGCCGGACCGCGCGAGGTCATCGACTCTGCGCCGACCAGATTCTGCCCATAGATATGAGCTACGGATGCAGCCCCGCGCAAATCGGAGATGTAGTCGATATCCGGTCCTGGATTGTTTGCCCAGGTCCACATGGCTCCCATGGGAACATCGGTCTTGCTGCGCATCTCCATGTCGTCGCCGAGAGACGGTCGATGATACTCCAGCGCCTCTCCGTAGTAACTCATCCCATGGCTGTGTAAGTCATCGGCAATTTCGCCATAATGGTTTTCCGCGAGAAGCTGGCCAAGCGTGCGCCGAAAGTCCCAAAGGAAGCGGTCTGTGTCTTGGGTACTCTTGATAACTATGCCCGTAAGTGCAGGCAGCCAGGGACGCGGGTCATAGCCCCGCCGCTCCTTGAATTCTTCGAGGATGTTATCCGTCCAGTTCTGCGCTCCCACTTCGATACTGTCGGTGAGTAAGTATGAGATTCCATCCTTTCCCATGTTTCCCCGGCCAACTGTGTCGGCATACATCTTGAGATAGCCATCGACATAGTTCTTCACATAGTCGCGGTTCAGCTTATCCACTTCAAGGCCTGTTGCCTCTGCCGGAGCAGGCCCATTCTCATGGCCGGTGAGCGAGGAACCAATACGCAGGACCATCCAGTTCCCACTTGGCGGCGTCCACTCAAGCGTTCCATCCGGCTTCATCTTGCCCGTCAAGTCGATCACATCCTGCTGGGGCACGATGAAATTTGGCGCCACTTGTGGATCGCGAATGGCGTAGAAGTTTCGCGCGTTGGCATATCCGGCGCGCTGCTCCCATTGGTTCATGCGCGCTCCGCTCGCCAGCACCAGCTCCGTGATTTTGTGGTCGTGGTCAGGCACGCCTGCCGGCTGCGCAGGAAAGACGATGCGGAAGAATCGCTCCGTCACCTCATTAAACGAAACCGTCCGCTGCACCATGCTGTTAAAGGGAATATCGGCGACGTTCTTGAAGCTCACGCCGTCGTCACTGGCCTCAATCCTTGGAGGGACTGCGTTGCTCTCGTGATCGAAGACGCTGATCGCGTCGTTCATACTGGCCAGCGTCACCGCTTGAATCGCCTGCGGATGGCCGTAATCGAACAGTACCCACCCTTCCTTGCCTGGTTCGCTTGCGGGCAGATCGAGCACCACCGTATTTACATCGCCATCGGAAAGCGTGGCTACATTCGCCGCTCCGCCGCTTGAAGTCACCTGCGGATTCAGCACCGCCTGCGCCTCGTCTCCGTCCGGGATCTTGTAGGCGATGACCTCGGAGTCGGCATAGAACTGCGGAGGAGTCACGATCGTCCCGTCGGGAGCGCGCCGCCCCGAGACTGCGAAGTTCTGGAAAATTCCATCAACCTCGGGCGGATGGGCCAGCTTGCCGGCGAAGGGCCGCACGCCTTCGATGCGCGTCGCAGTCCACACCATCTTCTTCATCCCTTGCGCCGCGGGTACCCAGGGTCCACCGGTCTCGCTCCAACCCGGCGAGCTGGCAATGGCCACTTCCATGCCCATGCCCCGTGCTCCAGTCACCGCGGCCTTGAACGCTTGCTTCCATTCCGGTGTCATGTAGATCAGCCGCTGCGGAACCACCTGCGGCGTATTGATAGCACCTTCGAAGATCGTCACGCCGCCCAGGCCAATGCGGTGCATCCATTCGAGGTCAAGCTGGATTCCCTGCTCCGAGATATTTCCGTTCATCCAGTGCCACCACACGCGCGGCCGCGCTCCGTTGGGCGGATCGAGGAATCCACGCAGAAGCGGATCGTCTTGCGATGACGACGTCTCATGCGGATCAGCGGGAGCTTGCGCCCGAACAAAGCAATCCAGTGATGCGGCAGCGCAAACGGTAACAGCAAGACCAACAGCCAAAATCGACCGGTAACTTTTCATAAGCAATCATTGTAGATTCGTTGGGTCATGAGGAGAAGCCGGTATTCTCGCTGTTGACTGCGTTACGGTGCGGGCGTTCGTTCTTTTGTCACCGTACATCAACTGGAACTCCTACACGTCACACAGATCCACAGCAGCATGCAGGCTGGCAAGCGGATCGCCCACCGGGACAAACTCATGCGCGACATACCCTTTGAAGCCCGCATCGGCTATCGCTCGCATGACTCCGTCCCATTGCACTTCCTGTGTGTCGTCGAGCTCATGGCGTCCGGGCACGCCGCCAGTGTGGAAATGCGCGATCCACGCGAGGTTAGCGCGGATGGTCGCGATCAGATCGCCTTCCATGATTTGCATGTGATAGATGTCGTAAAGCAACTTCACGTTGGGCGAATTCACCTCCTGCATCACCCGCACGCCCCACGCGGTGTGGTCGCACATGTAATCGGGATGGTTCACCTTACTATTGAGCAGCTCGATGCAAATGGTTACGCCGTTGTCTTCGGCGATCTTCTTCACGCGATTGAGTCCCACGATGGTGTTGCGCGCGCCATCGTCGTCCGTCATGCCGCGCCGGTTTCCGGAGAAAGTGATCACATTGGGAATGCCGGCCTTTGCCGCAAGCGGAATATTGATCCGAAAAGCAGCCTCAATCGCGGCATGATTCTCTGTGCGGTTCAACGCATCCGGGATTGTGCCTCCGCCGGCGTAGGCCATGGTGCAGATCAATCCGTATTGGCGAGGCGCCTCGTATTCTTCCGGCTGCAGCAGGTCGATCCCCTTCAAGCCGATCTGCGCTCCATACGCACAAAGCCGCTCCAGTGGAATGTCCTTGTAGCACCATCGGCAGGCAGATTGGTGGATCCTGCCTTTGCGCGCGGACACCGCATTTTCTCCTTTAGCGAGGCCGCGCAGCGAGGCCAACGCCGTAGCTGCCAGACCTGCCTTCAACGCGGCACGGCGGCTCAAGCGAACATGTTTCATCACGCCCCCTGTTCTCAGGGCCATGTTCGGCCCAAACCCAAATGTATTCCAGCCGACCCGGGCCGCTTTGCTGCTGAGCACAGGGGAGACACACGATAACTTAGCCGGCTGGCGCAGGATCAATCCAACGAAAGGGGTGTGTAGACGGAGAGACTAGAACGTGAATGCGAGGCCGGCGCGCAGGCTGCGCTGATCGTCCGCGAACAGAAGCAGCGAACCGTCGCTCAGAATATAGGGGCGATAGCCCTGGGCGAGCAGATTCCTTACCTCGAGTAATGCCTCCAGGCCTCCAGATCCGTCGCGTGTGACGTGAATGGGCTGTCTGAGCCGGGCGTTGAAGAATGGCGACGCGGCGTCCTCGGCGAACGGCGCGACGTCAGTGACAATGCCGTCAGGCTGCCAGCGATAGCTCGCACTCCAGTGGGTTCCAGTGCCCTCCAGGGTTCCCGAGAGCGAAATCGCGTAGGTCTGGGCGCGCCGAGGATGGGCTGAGGCGAGCACCTCGGCGAGTGGAGTTGCCTGCGGCAAAACGGGCATCACCAGCGCAGCCCCGCTCGCATAGCTCACGCGTATGTGATCGTTACCGGTCAGCCGGCGCTCCACGCTGGCCTCGACGCCTGCGGATGAGAACGACGGCCCGGCGGCGCGCAGCAAGCTGCTTGCCGGATCGAAGAGCATCCCTGCCGCGGGAGACCCGTCCTCGGCAAAGTGATCGAGCGCCTCGAGTACAGGATTGTCGACGCGATCGGAGTAAACCAGCACGGCCACACCGGATGCGTCAGTCTGCCGTTCCCAGCCGATCTCCTGGTGAACTCCATGCTCGATGGCAAGGCTTCCGTCGCGGAGCGCCATTGCCGGCAGCCAGGACGTTGCCTCCGATTCATCGTCCCCGGAGGCGTGATCCAGCGTCATGGTAGCCAACCGGTAGCGTAGCGTGCCGGCGCCATGGCGCCACTCCACTTTGGCGAACGGCAGCATCGCTGTCGTCGTGCTTGGGCTGTCTCCGCCGAGCCGACCCAAAACCGCGGTCGAACCAACCTCCGCTTCGATCGCCTCTCCGAAATGCATCTCCTCAAAGCTGTGCACGGCGGCTTCATCCAGACCCCGATCGCCTGCGCCCTCTACCTCGGGCGCCACAGTGACTGCGGCAACCGACTGCACCGATCCGGCCATGCCCAGATCCTGCCGAAAGCCCAGCATCGATTCCATGCTGCCATTGGTGCCGGGCGCAAAATCAACTCGCGCCAGCAACTCCCGGCTGTCCGCCGGTGTGTCTTCCACCGACGTTGAAAAGCGCTCGCCGCTCTCGCCGAAGGTTCCGGCCTGGCCGGTCGCCATCAGGCGGGCCTTGAGCTTCGGCCTGGTGCCGGAGCCGTCCGAAACCACGACCAGCGGCCCGTCCTGAAGCCAGCGCAGGAGCGGCCGGTTCGCTGCGGAGCGCAACGTCCAGGCCCAGTCGTCCTTCTGCGTGTCGCCCGCGCGCGGTTGCGCCGGAAGCCATTGGATGACTTCATACAAAGTATTCAGCGTGAGATTGACGATTACCGCACCCTGAACCCTGACGTTTTCCCTGAGAGAAGGCAGGAAGTAGGGACCCGTTGCCTTGAGTGCATAGCGGCCGGGCGCAAGTGCCGAGATGGCAAAGCGGCCTGCGCTGTCGGTGTAGACACTGGTCAACACGCTTTGGTCGGAGCGCAGAAGCTGGACTTCCGCACCGATCTGCGGCACGCCGGCCGAGTCGCGTACCAAGCCGGACACCGACGCCGATGCTGCTCCAAAGGTTGGAGCGGCACCAAAGACGATCAGCACGGCCAAACCGGTGAGATGGGCAATTCGCGTCATCAGCAGATCTGAAACCCCACCGCGTCCCTGGCTCTGTTCCTCAAAACACAAACCGTGCGCGCTCCTGAATTCTCAAGTTCAGCTGGCGTCTGCACGGATTGATACCTATTCGACGACAAAAGGAGCCGATTGCGCAATCTCTTGTTTCGAGATCGCATCATTAATCGTCACGGTCACCTTGTACTTGCCAGGCTCGAGGCCTGCAATGGACATAGACCTATCCACCGTCAACTGGTCGCTGTGCGCATCTAAATCCTTTGATTCCAATTGTTTTTGAAGAATCACGGTTCCTGTGGCATCGGTAATCTCGTAGGTAACCGTCGCTGAGTTACTCTTGGTGGCGTCGTCAATTCCCAAGTTATAGAACTGCATCCAGAAATTCAGCGCCTGGCTGCGATTGAAGCTGACCGTTGCAGTCAGGCCTGTCGCCACGCGTGGCCGAATAAACATGTTGCTGATGATGAAGTTGCCGCTTCCGATCTGTCGCGAGGAGACGGTGTTCATCTCATCGGCCAGGATCAGTGACGACGCTCCGATTTTGTCGTCCTCATATGTCGGGACATCCAGCGCTCTTCCGTAGATGCCAATATGATCCGGATTGTTTACATCCTTGATCGCAATATCCAAGCGGTAGAGTCCGGGCTGAAGCGGAAGCGACTTCCAATAGAGCGACCTGTGATCAAGACTCTTCTCCAGCAATTCGGACGGTTCTTCGATCTCGACCGAGTCCTCGAAGGTTTGCACCGTCTTGTGCATGATCGTAGTCACTTTGCCCAAAATGTTCACCACTCCCTTCGACACCCCGTCCTTGGTCACGAACGTGATGTCGCGGTTGCGTAATTGTATGGTGATCGGGACCAGATCCATGCTGTCGGTGACCTTCACGAAATCCGTGCGCACATCGAATGGGAACGGCGGCCCACTCATCAGCTTATGCGTAGAGCTAAAGGCATCGAGGGCAGCGTCAAGATCGCTGAACTTGATGGGGGGCGGGGCGAAAAGTTTTGCAGCCAACTCAATGCGATCGAACTCCTTGCCTTGTTCGCCGGAGGCCATCGGTCCGTTGCCGAGCTGTTCGAGACCATTGCCCTTAAACCGGTCTTCCTTGCCCTTGTGGCTCATCTCCTCATACTGGGTAAGGCCGGCGCCGGGCACGTTCTTGAGCGCGTCTTTTTCGCTGCGGTCGATGGTGAAGTGGTAGTCGCCGCACTGGCAGGTATCTACGAACTCCAGGTCGATGTTCTCGCCGATGCCCTCGAGATAGCGATAGTGCCAGGTCTCGAACGGGAATGTCGACGTCTGGCCGCCGCCCTCATCCATGGGCCGCTCGTAGTTGCCACCCGAGGGATGGGAGTCGATCGAATCCGCCGGACCCCACATGATATAGATGCGACCGCGGTCCGTCTTCCAGCCCGGCTTGCCCGCCGCATAGTGGTCGTTGGCGTACTGGATGCGCCGGTAGTGCTCTTCGCGGAACGAATTCTCTTCCGAATCCGGATCGGGGTTGCGCCGCTGCCAGAAATTTTCGATGAACGCCTCGCGTTCCTCGTCGTTGGCCAGGCTCATGAAAGCTCTGCGTTCATCGTCGCTGATGATGTAGGGCACTTCCTCGTTCAGCCAGGTCTTGTACGGCCCCTTCAACTCCTGCCGCAGTTCCCGCTGAGCCTTATACCGCTCCTTATCGGAGAGTTGGCGATTCAGGGGATCGGCCTCGGGGCCTTGGCCGGCTGCCGGTGTCGCCTGGGGTTGGCTGGAGGCGGGCGGCGTGTTGTTTTGTTGCGCTATGAGCCCGGCTGCGGGCACCCAGACGAGAGAGCAACCAAGAGCGGTGAAAAGAAGATGGCGGCTGTTAAACATCATTGCCTTCGATACTCCTGCAATCTCCTCATTTTACAGCTACTTTAGCCGTCGAGCAAGGCTGAGCCTATAGTCATGCGCCCATTGGACGCTTTAACGTCGCTAATGTCACTCGTTTAGCGGGGCCCGAGAGCGAGAATTCACAGAATTCGGCGCCAGCGCGGCTCGCTGGAGCGGCCTTCCGCCGTCCAACTTTCAGTCTTGTGCCTCTCGCCGCTCAACCGCCTTGGCGAGTAGACGGGCATCCACACCCTCATATGCGGTGTTTCACCGCTACGCCCAGCAATCAAGAAGCTTTTGCAGCCGGGCACGGACTTCAGCCGCCTGGGAACCTTTGGCGGTTCCGTCGCGTACACTGGAGTGTAGAAAAAAACAAGGATTTCATACGTTCATGAAGAAGATCATTCTCATTGCTCTTGCTGTGCTCGTTGCTGGCGGACTCGTCGCTTTCATGGTGGTCAGGCAGCAGTCCGGCTATACCAAGGTTTACACCGCTACCCTGACGCGGGAGGATCTTTCCACCGTCATCAGCGGGACTGGACAGATTAAGCCCACAAACTATGTGAATGTCGGCGCGACAGCCATGGGCCGGGTCACGCACCTCTACGTGAAGGAAGGTGACAGGGTCACCAAGGGCGAGGTTGTCGCCACAATTGAAAACGTCCAGCAGGAAGCATCGGTGAACGGCCAGC
>CAZANC010000128.1:0-9717 GCA_964486495.1 uncultured Occallatibacter sp. | reverse complement strand
GGCCGTTGATCCAAACGTCGCTGTTCTGGTAGACGCCGTCGAACTCGAGTGTGACGACTTTGCCGCGATAGTCCGCGGGTATGCTGAACTTCTTGCGGTACCAGCCGATTCCCGTCGGCATGTAGGCACCCGGCTCCCCGGAGGGCGCGTGCTCATCGACAGGCCCCTCAATGCTCCAGTCATGAGGCAAGTCGACCGGGATCCAGTCCGCATCTCTGAAAGTTGGCAGTTCAGCTCCCGATGCATCGTTTCTGAAAAACCTCCACCCGAAATCGAAGTTTCCGGTGATACGTGGAGACGAGGCGGCTGCAGCCAGAGGCGACTCCATTGCTTTCAAATAGGGGTCGGCGGAAAGAATCGCGGCGCTCAAGGCGGCTTGCGCCAGCAGCTCGCGCCGGGTGAGGTGTAGCACTGTCCATTCGTCATCATTCGCCACTGAGCAACCCTCCCAGTTGGAACATTCCCGGCAATGGATCCCCACACACAGCCTGAGGAATACGTGCCGCGTGTATTCTCGCTCTTGCATTCATACACGGATCGCTTTCGCTGAAATCCGACTTTCGTAGGATTCTCGGACTTCGGCGAGGGCGTATATTGGCAGCGACCCGATTTTCCCAGACTAGCGAGCATTCTGCAACCCTCCGGATGTAAATCATGCCCCTCTGGATACTCTCCGAAAGGATCATCATGCGCTTCAGGTTGGTTACCGTATTTGCCGCACTTCTGATTCTTGCCCCGAATGACGCTCCTGCGCAGGGCACGCATGGAATGGTCCCATTCTCGATCGATCACCGCCGTGCCGCGGAATCTCATTCACCTGTAAATGTTTCGTTTCTTCTCGAAGCGCCCGCAGGAAAGCATGGCTTCATTCAGGTGTTGAACGGCCATCTGGCGACCGGCGACGGCCAGCGTATTCGCTTGTGGGGTGTGAATGTCACCGATTGGAGCAAAGGATCGCGGCAGATTCCCTCGAAAGAAGATGCTCCGCTTTGGGCGGCAACGCTGGCGCGGTTTGGCGTGAACTGCGTGCGTTTTCAGTTTCTCGATCTTGACGCGCCGCGCGGGCTCATCGCGGCCGGACGCCAGAACACACGCAACCTGGACCCGGACCAGTTCGATCGCGAAGACTTTTTTATTGCGGAATTGGAGAAACGCGGAATCTACATCGACTTCAATCTGCTCGTCGGGAGGCCATTCAAAGCCGGCGATGGCGTTGAGGATGCGAACTTGCTCCGCGAGGGCGCGAAAGGAACGTCGCTCTTCGACAAGCGCATGATCGAGTTGCAAAAGGAATACGCGCAGCAATTGCTGGGACATCGCAACCCCTATACCGGCCTTGAATACACGCAGGACCCCGCGGTCGCCCTCGTTGAAATCAACAACGAAGATGCGCTCAACATCGGCTACCGTCCGCCCTCGCCGTTCTACGGGCAGGAGTTGACCGGCATGTACAACAAGTGGCTTGCCGCTCACCGCACGCAACAGGAGATCGCCCCGCTGCGGCAGATGGCGGGGGTAGAAGCAAACCAGGGAGATGTGCCACTGATGTTCTCGCGAGGACAAGCAGCCACAGCTTCTCCGGAACGTTTCCGCGCCGAAGCGGAGTTTTACAACGACACGCAGCGCGATTATTTCGCCGCGATGGAAGACTACCTGAAGCAAACGCTGGGATCGAAGTCTCTGGTAATTGCGACAGCCGATCACAGCCATTCCGGAAGCGGCCATCCGATTCTGATGGCGACGATGGGGAGCGATGTCATTGACGGCCACACTTACTGGGAGCATCCCGAGAATTATGTGCGCAAGTCGCCGATGGTGGATGATCCATTTAATTCGATGGTTGTTGAGCTGTCCCGCTCGGCGATCGCCGGCAAACCTTATACGGTGAGCGAAGTGAACGAGCCGTTTCCCAACGACTACGCTGGCGAAGGCATTCCGATTCTGGCGGCGTACGGAGCGATGCAGGATTGGGACGCGATTATGTGGTATACGTTCGAGCCCAAGCAAGACCCGGCATGGAAGCCGTACGTCGGTGATCCATTCGATATTTCGCTCGATCCACTTAAAATGCCCGAGCTAGCTGCCGGGGCGTTGCTGTTCCTGCGCGCAGATGTGGAGAAGGCTAAGCAAACAGTAGATCGCACATACACGGCACAGCAGGTGTATGACAGTATGCTGCTGCCATCCACCGAGCGCCCGTATTTCACGCCTGGTTTTCCCATCTGGCTCCCACTGGAGCACGAGGTGCGAATCTCGTCGTTTGACGGGCCGCCGACGCAGAGCGCTGCCGGGGGCGCGACGCCGAATCCGATTCGCTCCGATAACGGCCAACTGGCGTGGTACCACTCTGCGCCAGAAACCGGTTTGGTGACGGTGGATTCGCCGAGGACACAGGCACTGATTGGCTTCATTCGGGCACAGGAGGCGGCCGACAGCAATCTTGAGGCCGAAGTGGAAAACAAGTTCTGCTCGATCCAGCTCAGTTCTCTCGATGTGGAGCCGATCTCACGGTCCTCGAAGATGCTGCTTATTGCCGGGGGGCGCGTGGAGAACACCGGCCAACGCTGGAACTCTGCCGGAACCGATGTAACGAATTGGGGAGATTCGCCCACCCTCCTTGAACCGGTTGTGGGCACACTCGTCCTGAAGCACCTGCAACCCGCGCACTCGATTCAATTGCAGGCGATTGACGGATCGGGCCAACCCATTGGCCCGCCGGTTTCGGCCACCAGGCACGGCGGCAATTGGAGAATTCCGCTCGGAGGAACGGTGACAACCTGGTACGAGCTGACCGTAAGCAGGTGATCGGCGTTTCACGGTACTAATCCTTAGGGCCGGCTCAAGCTAAGCCCCGGTAGGCTATCGACCGGGCGCGGTTCTTCCATCAATAATGAGGAATCCGGGGCGGGCGAGAAACGATTCCCGGTAGCGCTACCAGCATTTCAATCCAGCTGACTGCAGAGCTTAGAGCGGTTTCACAATTCACTTGCCCTGCCAACGTCCTGCGGGGTGGCTTTTTCTTGGTGAAGAAGTCACTTGGCAGTTGCGGACCTGGGTATAGCAACTGTGAAACCGCTGTTGCCCGACATCTCCGCCCGTTGCCGCTATCGATCGTTGCCCAATTCGGCGGGAGCGAGTATTGGTTCAGCGGGCGATGTACGCGGTCGCGCTTCCCGCCGACTGTCTATCAAACGACTCCTCGAAGCCGAATGCCGTCTCAACGCCTCCCAGCAGCAGCCATCCGCCGCGAAAGAGGGTGCCGTGGAGTTCCCACATGATCTTCTTCTTGGTTTCGGAATCGAAGTAGATCATGACGTTGCGGCAGAAGACGAGATCGAATGGCCCGAGGGCGCGGAGGCTCGCGCGCAGGTCAATCGTTTCAAAGTGGACCATCTTGCGCACCGCGTCGCTCAACTGCCATTCCGCGTCGCGACGGCGAAAATACTTGACCAGGAGTGCTGCGGGCAAGCCCCTGTTCACCTCGATCTGCTGGTAATTGCCGGACCGCGCACGATCCAAAACCTTCGAGGAAAAGTCGGTGCCCAGGATCTGAATGTCCCAGCCACTCAAGCCCGCCTCAATAAGAAGCATCGCTAGGCTATAGGCTTCCTGTCCAGTGGATGCCGCAGCAGACCAGAAGCGTAGCTTCCTCGTATCTCGCCGCTCTTCCATCAAACGGGGCAGCAGGACGTTTCGAATGGCATCATATTGGGCAGGATCGCGGAAGAAGTAGGTTTCATTGGTCGTCATGGCCTCCACGACCTGATGGCCGACATCGACCCTGTGTTTTGTCTGGATGAATTCGCACAATTCGTTAATCGTGCCGAGGCCGAGCTGTCTGACGATGGGTGCGAGGCGGGTTTCGAAGAGGTAGTCTTTGTCTTCTTCGAGCACGATGCCCGCTTGGGAATAGACATGCTGCTGAAGAAACCGGTAGTTCTCCGGGAGGATTTGCGCGATTGAAGCGTTTCCTGACATCCATTCCCTCTTAGATTCGCTGAGTCCTGCGCAAAATCTCGGGCACGATTTGGTCGAGCGGCAGCACGCTGTCGGCGAGGCCGGCTGTGACCACGGCGCCAGGCATCCCCCATACCACACTCGAAGCCTCATCCTGAGCGAGGATGCTTGCCCCTTGTGCCTTAAGGATCTCCACTCCGCGCAACCCATCATGTCCCATGCCAGTCAAAATAGCGGCGATGACTGCGCCGCCATACACTTCGGCGATCGAGGAGAATAGCGCGTCAACGGCTGGACGGCAAAAGTTCTGAGGCGGTGACTGGTCCAATTGGATACGCACTTCACCGCAGCGCGCAGCCACCTTGAGATGAAAGTCTCCGGGGGCGATGAGTATCTTGCCGGCGATGACCGGATCGCCCTGGCTTGCCTCTTCGACCGACAGCGGGCACGAGGTGTGAAGACGCTCGGCGAGGAAACGCGTGAAGAGCGGCGGCATGTGCTGCACCAAGAGAACCGGCAAGGGGAATTCAGCCGGCAGATGCGGCAGAATGGCGCCAAGAGCGGACGGGCCGCCGGTGGAAACTCCGATGACAACAACTTTAGGCTGCTGCTTTGCGCTCAGCGCAAAGGATGGGATACGCTCTCGCGGCGACGTTGCGAGAGTCTGCAGCGCCTGCGGCCGCGGTGCCGCGCTCAACTTTGCTGGGAACAGGAAAAACTGCTTGACCTTCGGGATTAGCTCCTCGCGCAGCCGCAGCATGGATTGATCGAGCGAACCCTCATTCGAAGCCTTGGTCACATAGTCGTCGGCGCCTAGGGTTAATGCTTCGAGTGTCACTTCCGCGCCGCGCTCGGTGAGCGTGCTGAACATGATCACGCGGAGTTGCGGATACTCGCGACGCAGGCGGCGGAGCGTCTCCAGGCCATTCATCTCCGGCATCTCGATGTCCAGCGTGAGCAGGTCGGGATTGAGCTGCGGGATGAGCCGTAGCGCAATCGAGCCGTTGGCCGCCGCGCCGACAACCTCGAGTTCCGGATCCCGCTCCAGGGCGTGCGTGACCAGGCGGCGGATAACTACCGAGTCGTCCACCACTAGCACACGAATCCGCTCCCCAGCCTGGAGAGTCCGCCTATTCAGCACGGCCATTTCATGCTCCGCAAATCTGGATTCCAGCGAGCTGGAGTTTTCCTACAATAATGTCCTTGGTGAAGGGCTTCATCACATACTCGTTGGCGCCGGCCTCCAGAGCTTCCGCGATATGATCCAGCTCCGTTTCGGCTGTGACCATGACGACCACGAGCGAAGAGAATTCCGGGTTCTGGCGCAGCCGCTTGAGCAATTCCAACCCGTTCATCTCGGGCATATTCCAATCGACTAGAATCAGCGTCACCGCGGTCTTCTCGGCTTGAATCACTTCCAATGCCTCAATTCCGTTGCCCGCCTCACGAACCTCAAATCCGAGTTCCCTCAAAGTCTTGGACAGGATCGTGCGAATGGTTTTTGAATCATCGACTACCAATGCCGTAGCCATCGTTTCCCCCGCAATCGCCGGTTAAGCCGAGTGAATACGGCCTGCCGAATGGTTCGCACTCGACAGGCCGCAGTCATGACAGCAGTCTCGATCAGAACGTGAATCTCGAGACGACTTTTTGCAACTGCGCCGCCATATGGCTCAACTCGGCAGACGCCTTTTGCGTATCGTTCGCGCCCTGCGTGGTGTTCTTTGCCGCCAGAGCCACGCCGCCAATGTTCTTGGCGATGTCGCCGACTCCCTTGGCTGCTTCGGTGACGCTGTGGCCGATCTCGTTGGTTGTCACCGTTTGTTCTTCCACCGCCGAGGCGATGCTGTTGGAGATGTCGTTCACCTGGTTGATGATGTTCGAGATCTCCTCGATCGCCGTGACCGCTCCCTTCGTGTCGCCCTGGATCGCCTCGATCTTTTGACCGATGTCTTCAGTGGCCTTGGCGGTCTGCTTGGCAAGCTCCTTCACCTCGTTGGCCACCACCGCGAAGCCCTTGCCTGCTTCACCGGCGCGCGCGGCCTCGATGGTGGCGTTGAGGGCCAGCAGATTGGTTTGTTGCGCGATCGAGGTAATCACCTTGATCACGTTGCCAATCTCCTGGCTTGACTCGCCCAGCTTCTTCACGGTCTCGTTGGTCGAGTGCGCCACGTTGACGGCATTCTTCGCCACCCGCGCCGATTCATTGGCGTTTTTGGCGATCTCACGGATGGAGGCCTGCATCTCCTCGGAGGCCGAAGCTACCGAGGCAACATTTTTGGATACCTCTTCGCTGGCCGCCGAAACCACGTTGGCCTGCGTTGCCGTCTCTTCTGCATTGCCCGCCATCTGCTGGCTGACCGCCGTGAGCTCCTCCGACGAGGACGCCAGCGTCGAGGCGTTCTGCGCGGTGACCTTCAACGGTTCGACAACCATCTCGAGGGTCTTGTTGATCCCCTCGACGATCTTGCGGTAGTCGCCCTTGTGCTTGCCGGCGTCGGCGCGCTTGCCCAGCTTGCCTTCGGCTGCCGCTTTCGCCAATTCGTCGGTATCGTCAATCAACCTGCTGATATTGGTCTTGAGCAGGACCAGCCATTCATGAATCTGGTCCAGATCGGAGGCCTTCTCCATTGCTGCCGACATATCGCCGTTTGCGACCTTGGTAACGAAGGCGACCAATTCGGTGAGCCACGCATGCACGCCGTTGATGGAATCCTTCATTTTGGCGTGATCGCCCTTGCAGGCGATGTCCACCTTCTCGCGCAGGTTGCCGCCGCGTATCAGCGAGAGCACGCGGTTGCCTTCGCCGATGGGCAGCAGGATTTCATCGAGCATCTGGTTGACGCCTTCGACGATCTTCCGGTAGTCGCCCTGGTGCTTGCTCGCGTCGGCGCGCTTGCCAAGCTGGCCGTCCGCCGAAGCCTTGATCAACACGCCGGTCTCTGCGACCAGAGCCATGATGTTATCGATGCAATTGTTCAGGTTGTTTTTGATCTCGTTGAAGTCGCCGTTGTAGCTGTCGGTGATCTTCGGCGGGATGTCGCCCTTGGAAATCCGGTCAACATATTCGGCCGAAACATTGAGCGGTCCGATCACCGCGTCCAGCGTTTCATTCACGCCCTGAACGACTTTGCGGAAGTCTCCCTGGTGCTTGCTGGCGTCGGCTCGGGTGGCAAGCTTGCCCTCGACAGCAGCCTTGGACAACAGAACGGCGTCGGCAACCAGCAAGCTCACCGCATCGATGCAGACGTTCAGGTTGTTTTTGATCTCGTTGAAATCGCCGTTGTAGCTATCGGTGATCTTCGGCGGGATGTCGCCCTTGGAGATCCGATCCACATACTCGGCGGAGACGTTCAGCGGCTTGATGACGTTGTCGAGAGTCAGGTTGAAGCCCTCGATCAGTTTGCGGTAATCGCCCTGGTGCTTGGTGGCGTCTGCGCGGGTAGCCAGCTTGCCTTCCTGCGCGGCCTGGGCCAATGCAACGCCGTCGGTGACCAACCGGTCAACGGCGTCGATGCAGACGTTCAGGTTGTTTTTGATCTCGTTGAAATCGCCGTTGTAGCTATCGGTGATCTTCGGCGGGATGTCGCCTTTCGAGATCCGGTCTACGTACTCCGCCGAGACGTTCAGGGGGCCGATGACCGCGTCCAGCGTGGCGTTCACGCCCTCGACGACTTTGCGGAAGTCGCCCTGGTGCTTGCTGGCGTCGGCGCGCGTAGCCAGCTTGCCTTCGACGGCCGCCTTGGTCAGCAGGGCAGCGTCGGCCAGCATGGCGTTCAGCGCAAATTTCTGCGGCGTAATGTCGGTCGCGTACTTGACCACTTTGAAAGGTTTGCCGTTGAGATCCATGATCGGGTTGTAGGAAGCCTGAATCCAGACCTCCTTGCCGCCTTTGCCCAGGCGCTTGTACTCGGCCGCCTGGTACTCGCCACGGTTCAAAGCTGCCCAGAACTCCTTGTATTCGTAGCTCTGCCGGAAGGCCTCGTCGACAAACATGCTGTGGTGCCGGCCTTTGATCTCATCGAGCGTGTAACCCAGCGCTTTGAGGAAATTGTCGTTGGCCGTAAGGACCGTGCCGTCCATTTTGAATTCGACCACCGCCTGTGACTTGCTGATAGCAGCGATCTGGCCGATATAGTCCGCGTTACGCAGCTTCTGCTCAGTCATGTCGGTGGCAAACTTGACCACCTTGAAGGGCTTGCCATCGGGATCGAGAATCGGGTTGTAGGAAGCCTGGATCCAGACCTCCTTGCCGCCCTTGCCGATGCGCTTGTATTCGGCCGCCTGGTATTCGCCACGGTTCAACGCCGCCCAGAACTCGCGATATTCGCTGCTCTGCTTGTACGCTGGTTCAACAAACATGCTGTGGTGCTGGCCCTTGATCTCCTCCAGCCTGTAACCGAGGGCCTTGAGGAAGTTGTCATTGGCATCGAGAACCGTCCCGTCCATGGAGAACTCGATGACCGCCTGTGATTTGCGGATAGCGGCAACCTGCCCGGCGTAATCGGCGAACAGCTCCTGGTCAACGGCGCCATGGCCGGCGCCGTTGCCATTCTTGGTTGTGGGTCGTTCATGCTCCGGGCGTTCCAAAACGGCGGCGCCGGTGGACGTATCTCGGCCGGGGCGAACCCCATGACCGTTGCTGCTTTGTCTTGCCATTGTCCCTGCTCCTTTGCGTTCCTGTTTGGTTATTTCGCCGCCACCGGCAGTTGACTTGTTTTCGGTTCTGGCCTTCCCATGTCCGACGGCGCGCATGAGGCGGCGAGCCGTTCGGACTCGATCAGCCTCTGATTGCAGCGCTCGGTGAGCGGGGGGCCGTGCCCAAAATAGATGTGCCGGACATCCAAGGCGCACAGCTTCTCGAGTGCAGCCTGAAATCCGGCCTCGTAGCTTCCATCAGGCGACGTGATCACGAGCGGCGAGTCGCCGGCGAACAACACGCCTTCGTCCTCGTTATAGAGGCAGATCGAGTCGCTGCTGTGACCGGGGGTATGGATCACCTGGAAGATTCGGTCGCCCATCCGGATCGTTTCCCCATCGCGCACCGTGCGATCGACGCCGGCGAGGCTCGGCGAAAATGCCAGCACTCTGGGGTGGTATGCCGCGCGAATCTCGGGCAAGAGCGCACAGTGATCGGAATGGCTGTGCGTCAGGACCACCTGTTCCACGGCCCACTTGCCGACGCCGGTAGGAGCCCTTTCAATACTGGCAAGGATGGCCGGATCTGCGCCCACATCGACGAGCGTGTTCACGTCCTCCAACTGGCTCGCGTCGCCGAGCACAAGGTAAGCCAGGGAGGTATACATCCGGCCGCTGTTCTTGAGGGTCACGATCCGCATCGGCCGGCCTCCACTTTGCGGAACAGTTGTCCGTCGGGTATCACCCGCTCAAACAGCGACGCCAGCTCCAGCGGCATCTCTTGCGTCTGCTCGGTGACGAAGAGCCCGCTTGGAGCCAACGCGCGATGGAACATCTTCAGCACTTCGACCCTTTCAGGCGGACGAAAGTGGAGCAGCACGTTCTTGCACACAATCAGGGAGTAGTCGTGGCCGATTTCCTTGAAAGAGAGCAGATCGTGGCATTGAAAACCCACCCGCTCGCGGATTTTGTCGACCACGCGAAAGTGCCCCTGTTTGCCATTGGCTTCGAAATACTTTTCGAAGATGCCATCGGGCAGCCGCGACAACTCGTCCTTGGGGTAAACGCCCGCTGCAATGATCTGGGCGAACTGGCCGGTGTCTTCGACGTCCGTGGCATCGA
>CAZANC010000127.1:0-9740 GCA_964486495.1 uncultured Occallatibacter sp. | reverse complement strand
CATTGCAAGGTCGCTCATGAATTGCTTCTCCCGGCCGGCGAAGCCTGCAGTCCGCTCGGCCTTACTCGAATATTGTCGCGTGCTTGCCGTAAACCGCGTGTGCCTTCGGTCACAGTTCGGGCTTGCGTCTCTGCATGCGGGACCGATTAAGCTCCACACGGGCCTGCGCCGCGAGTGTCCCTGGGATTCGCGCGCCGTTGGCCCATTCGCCCATCCTCGATCGAATTTGCCGCTATTCGCGCCACGTTCGCCACGAGTTCGGGATTTTCTCCGTTTTTTGTGAATCACATGGCCTGAGCCAACCGAAAGAAGAGCTGGCGCGTCCGAGTAAGGTAGACAAGCCAAATTCAAACAGTCCAGCCGGAACAGCAAAGAACGGTGCTCCGATTCACACCACGCAGCGAGACTCTGCTTTGGTTCGTAGCGCTTCTTGACGCGGTCCGGGCGGAGTCATAGGGTGTCCACAGATCACTTTATCTTCGTTGGCGATGGGCGGACCGAGATTCAATCGCTTTCCTGTTCCTTTCTCGCGCTTGTTCAAGGAGTGCCTTTATGCGGTTACGAGTTTATGCGCTTTCCTTTCTTACAGTCCTTGGCTTGTACGTCCCTGTGGTTCATGCCCAGACTGAGCCTTCCGACCGTCTCTTGTCGCCCATTGTCGCCGCGCAGCACACAGTGACGAACGGAGTGCATCCTCTGGCCACAAAGCAAAACGATCTGGGCCGGGTGAACCCCAATCAGGTGTTTCATCGCATGGTTCTTCTCACCGAGCGCAGCGCCGCACAGGAAGCCGACCTGGAGCAACTGTTGCAGGAGCAACAGGACCCGAGTTCGCCGCAATATCACCAGTGGCTGACACCCGTCGAATTCGGGCAGCGTTTCGGACCCGGCACAAACGACATGGCAAAGATCACCGGCTGGCTCCAGTCGCAGGGATTCACCGTAGAGCCGCCGGCCAACGGGAGGCAATTCATCTTCTTCACTGGCTCGAGCGCGCAAGTTGAGGCAGCGTTCCAGACGGAGATGCATCGCTATAGCGTGAACGGCAAGAAGTATGTTGCCAACGCCAAGCCCGCCAGCATTCCCACGGCATTGGCGCCGGCAGTGAGCGGGGTGGCGAGCCTGAACTCCTTTACGCAGTTGGCGCCGCAGTACCACGCAGCGGCGACTCCGCAGATCGAAATCAACAATGCGGCATTGACGGGTCCGGCGGATTTGAGCGCCATCTACGACGCCGCGCCTTTAGCGAAGGCCAATGTGCTGGGTCAGGGCCAGTCGATCGCACTCATCGAGCAGAGCAACATCGTTCTCCAGGATGTAACGGATTTTCGCAAGATAACAGGTCTTCCGGCGGCAACGGTGAATATGATTGTGAACGGTGCCGATCCCGGCCCGGTTTATGGCGATGAGTCGGAAGCCATCGCCGACGTGGAGTATGCCGGCGCGCTGGCCCCCGATGCCACGCTGAATGTCGTCGTGACGGGCACTACGGATTTCAATCAGGGCGTCGATCTTTCCACGGCCTACGCCGTGGACAACGATATTGCGCCGATCGCGGCACTGAGCTACGGAGGATGCGAAACCCTGAACGACACGTTCGCCAGCACCGAGGTTGAACTCGACAAAGTGGCGTGGGAGCAGGGCGCGGCTGAAGGCATCAGCGAGTTTGTTGCGGCTGGCGACTACGGCGGCGATACCTGCGGGTATCTCGGACTGAGCGCGGGCTACAACGTGAATGTTCTCGGCGACTCGCCGTGGAACGTTTCGGTGGGCGGAACGGAGTTCATCATGCCCGACGCGAACGTTTATTTTCCGCCGCCGAGCTACACCGCATCCGCTTACGTCCCGGAGAGCACGTGGAACGACTTCGATAATCCGGAGGATGGACGGCCGCTGGCGGGCGGTGGAGGCGTCTCGATCAATTTCACCAAACCAGCATGGCAGACGGGGCCCGGCGTTCCCGCCGACGGCGCGCGCGACGTGCCGGATGTTTCCCTGGTGGCCGGCGACGATCTGGCCTATATGGTGTGCGAAACCGATGCCGGCGGCAACTGTGCGCAAGGCGATGCGATTGGCCTGATCGGGACGTCGCTGTCGAACCAGGTGTGGGCCGGCATCCAGGCGCTGGTGAACCAGCAGAACAACGAAGTGGGCGGCGCGGGCAATCCCAACCCCACGTATTACCGGCTCGCGGCAGGATCGAGCTCGCCCTTCCACGACATCACCGTGGGCAATACCGATGTTCCCGATAACTGCGACGTGTTCGTGCCTATTTGCTACCCAGGATCGGGCATGGTGGGCTACCAGACGACGCCCGGCTACGATCTGGCGACGGGACTGGGCAGCGTGGATGTGAACAAGCTGGTGACCGGCTGGCTTCCGGCCACAGGAAGCGGCGCGGCCACCGTGACGCTGAGCACCGGCGGCGTCACCAGCATCGTGCACGGCGACGCGCTGACGGCGACAGTGACAGTGAAGGCCAGCGGAGCGACGACGCCCACGGGCGACGTGGTGCTGATGGCAGGACCGCAGGGTGTGGACCGGATTACGCTGGGCGCGACCGGCGCCGCAACGGTGACGTTTGGCGCAGCGGCCGGAGTGGAGCTGCCCGGCGGCAGCTACAACCTGACCGCGCACTACGCGGGCGACACGAACTTTGCCGTGGCCAACTCGAGCGCGGTGGCTCTGACCGTGAGTGCCGAGCCGACCACGACCTTAGCCTCGTCCAGCGTCACCGGCGCGGTCCCCTATGGCACGCCGATCACGCTCTCGGCCGCGGCCTACGGCAACAACAGCGGAACCGGCCATCCGGTTCCCGGCACATACACATTTACTGCGGGCGCAATCACCCTGGGAACCGCGACCCTTCCAGCAACGGGCGAGGGCCTGGCCTTTTTGACCAACGGCGCGATGGCGAGCGTGGTGTGTTGCGGGAAGACGGTGCTGGGCGCGGGCACGCACGAGATTGTCGCGGCCTCGCCGGCGGCAAGCGCCAGCTTTCAGGCAAGCACTTCCGCGCCGGCGACCGTGGTGGTGACCAAGGGCCAGGTGCAAGTGTCGCTCACTCCCAGTTACAACAACCCGGCGGTGAATACGACAGTCAACCTGGCTGTCGCCGTCACGCCAATCTACGAGGCCAACAACGAACTCTACTTGTCTGTTGCTCCCGTCACGGGCAATGTGGATTTTTACGACACCACCACCACGCCGGAAACGAAACTGGGCACGGCGGCTCTGTCGGCAAACACGGCGACGCTGCCTGTCACCTTCTCGACCACGGGCCTGCACGCGATCGTTGCGCAGTACGACGGCGACGCCAACGACCTCGCCAATTCCTCCGGCGCGGTGGACATCACAGTGAGTACCAAGGCTCCGACGACGACCACCATAAGCAGTCAAGGTTGGACATACACGCCCAGTCCGCTTCCGCTGACGGCGACCATCATCGGGGACTTCACCGGCACCGCACCTACGGGAACCATAACCTTCACCGATGCCTCGGCAAACAATGGCGCGGGCGCAACCATCGGCACAGCGACGCTGGGCGCGCCGGTGGACGGGGAGACGCAGGCTACCTTGAACACCGGCACGCTCTCCGCGGGCACGCACAACGTGACGGCGAGCTACCCGGGCGACGCGAATTACGTCGGCTCGACGTCAATGGCCATCGAAGTCTCGGTGATCGCCATGAAGCTCGCGCCCGCTACTCCGTCGGCCACGGTCGCGGCGGGGCAAAGCACTGCGGGGGACTCGATCTCATTCTCCACCAATCCCATCTTCACTAACTACTACTACTGGTATGTCAACCTCTCCTGCTCCGGCTTGCCAACAGGGGCGGCGTGCGTCTTCACGCCAGCCACCTTCGATCCCACCTACAACTCGACCACCGGCATTCTCTCCGGCTCGTCGTCCTTCAGCATTTACACCAACGGCCCAACGCTGCAAAAGGCGGCCGCGACTCCGCAACGGAGTCCATGGAGGGGATTCGGAACGCTGACGCTGGCTGGTCTGCTGGCATTTGGCTTCCGCAGGAGCTGGCGCAGGGTTTTCGTATCGCTGTCGGCCCTGGCAATCCTGGTCTTTTTTCTGGGCCTCGGCGGTTGCGGCGGAAGTGGCGGGGGCTACAACATCACCAATCAGGGGACGCCGGCGGGCACTTATCCGGTAACGGTTACCGGAACCATGATCGTGGGGGGGTTCGGTACTTACACCACGACGACAACCTTCAACCTGACGGTGACTGCGGCGGCGCAGTAAACACGGGGCGAGGCGGCCATAGAGGCCCGTCTCGTTGCGTTGACTCGGCAAGAATTTCAGGCCTATACTCTGGAATACCGGGCCTTCCCCCCAGCCACGAACGGTGACCGGCGTCCGTCCGACGCCGCACGAAACAAAAGAGAAAAGGAGAGTCTTATGAAGAGACTTCTCGCCATTACGTTTTGTGCTCTGCTCGTCTGCGGAGTCACAACGCCTCTGTGCTCAGCCCAGGTCTCACAGATCACCAACGCGCTATCTGGGAAAGGGAAGAAGCCGCAGGACCCGAACGACATCAGCAACGTCGACAAAGACAAAATCGCCCGGATCGAGCAGATGCCCGAGGTGCAGGACGCCATTCAGCAGGAATGGGATACGCTGCGCCGAAACGATATGCTGCTGGCCTATGGCATCAACCTCACTTCCAACATGGGATTGGCCCAGGACGCAGCTTCCGGCGACTCGTTTGACCGGCAGCGTCTCTACGGCAATCCCGTGGTGCAAAGCTACGTCAACCACATCGGGCAAAAGCTCGTTCCCAAGAATTCAACCAACGTTTACACCTTCCGCGTCCTCTACGATCCCATCCCCAAGGCTCTCACTCTCTCCACGGGAACCATCTATCTCTCCACCGGATTGGTTTCCATGCTCAACAACGAATCGGAACTGGCCTATGTGCTGGTGCACGAAATTGCCCACGTTGAATTGAGGCAGGCTTACCTGCGCATTCGCGACAAGCATGTGGCAGAGGAGTTGGCCAAGGAGAAGGCCGAGAAGGAAAAGATGATCACCGACGTCGGCTCAATGGTCATGGGAGCCGGATTGGGCGGCGCCATGATCCCGCTCCGCCTCGGAGGGTTGCTCGGAGGCAGCGCCGGTCTGGCCACCGGAATGGAAGTCGGACACTACTTCATTCATCCCCAAATCGAGCCGGTCCTCTGGGCCTCGAAAGAAGAAGACGACGCCGACGATATGGCGCTCAATCTGATGATCGAACAAGGCTACGACCCGCGCGATGTTAATCGCCTTTTCGCTTCGCTCAATCAGGTTGTCACTGCGGACTCGCGCATGGGACTCGGCTTCATGGGCAGCGCACCGCGTATTAAAGAGCGGCAAGCGCACCTGGACTCGCTCTTTGGCGGAGACCTCAAGGCGGAAATCGAGCTGCGCGTCAAAGGCAAGGGCTTCAACCCCAATGGTCCCGACTTCGGGCCCATGGTCTCCTCCGTCAAGCGCGACAACGGGATCCTGGCCATGGACTACGATCTCTTCGCTGTCGCCAAGAGGAATCTTGAGGGCGCCGTGTCGGAGCGGCCCGACGATCCCTACGCGAACTTCTATCTCGCCAAACTCGAACGCCTCACGGCGCGCACGGCCGACGAGCGGCAGGACGCGCTCAACCACCTGACCACCGCGCTGCGGCTCGATGCGGATCGCGGCGCCATTCCCTCCGCACACCTGGAGTATGCCGTCGCCCTGATGGAAACGGAAGATTCATCGAACCACGATCAGATTTCGAGCGAGCTGAAGGCCTATGTCGCTCTCTCCGAGCGCGATCATGGCGGACTCCCGTCCAATATGCCGCTCATTTACGACTACCTGACTGCATCCGGCGACGGAAGGTGGTATTTGCCTCCACAGTGGTTTGAAGCCCAGTTGACCAACAACCCGGGCTTCTCAACCACCGCGCCTGAAGCAGTGATTCGCAAGGCCACTATGCTGGAAGGACCGGCTTCGGGGCCTTCAGCAGAGCCGTCCTCCACGCCTGCTTCGCGCTCTAAGGTCAAGACGGCTGCGGCAAACAAGCCGGCGAAGGCCGGCGCACCGGCAGCGAACTAAAAAACTGCGCGCTGTTTGCGCAGACCACTCCTCGGATCTGGTCCATCAGTTTGCGTTACTCTGAATTCTTATGGGCCAGATCCGCATCCTCCCCGATCAGGTTGCCAACCAGATTGCCGCCGGCGAGGTGGTCGATCGGCCCGCGTCTGTGGTCAAGGAGCTCCTTGAGAATTCTCTCGACGCGGGAGCCATGCGCATTCGCGTCGAGGTCGAAGGAGGCGGGCGAAAGCTCATCCGCGTCTCCGATGACGGCCAGGGAATGAACCGCGACGACGCCCTGCTGGCGTTCGAGCGCCACGCCACCTCCAAGCTGCGCACCGCCGACGATCTGCTTTCCATTGCCACATTGGGCTTTCGCGGCGAGGCCTTGCCTTCCATTGCGTCGGTCGCGCGTGTCACGCTCGAAACGGCCACCGGCAACGAAGCAGCGGGCACGCACATCGAGGTCGCCGGCGGCAAAATTCATCGCGTGGAAGATGCTGCGCTGCCTCGCGGCACAACGATCGCCGTCGGCGATCTCTTCTTCAACACTCCTGCGCGCCGCAAATTTCTCCGCGCCGAATCCACTGAACTCTCCCACATCACCGCGCTGGTCACGCACTACGCTCTGGCCCATCCCGAAAAACAATTCGATCTCGTCTCCGCCAGCCACACCATTCTCTCCGCGCCTCCCGTCGCCCGCACCGCCGAGCGCATCTTCCAGGTCTTTGGCAAGGAAACCCTCAGCCAATTGCTTCCTGTCGCCGCTGAAGCTCCATTCGAGCGCGCCGGTCTGCCTGAGCCGCCCCCCTGGAAAAAAGATCCCGGCCAGCCTCCGCGTATTCCCGGTTCGCTGCGCCTCACCGGCTTCTACTCCAAGCCCGAGCTGCAAAAGCTGAATCGCAATTCCATCTACATCTTCATCAACAAGCGCCTCATCCGCGACCGGCTTCTGCTCCATGCCATCGTTGAGGCCTATCGCAACGTCATTCCGCCCACCAGCTTTCCCGTGGTTCTGCTTTTCCTTGAAATGCCGCCCGAGGAAGTGGACGTGAACGTCCATCCTGCCAAAACCGAAGTCCGCTTCCGCCAGCAAAGCCACGTTCACGATTTCGTCCGCGATAGCCTGCGCACCGCGCTCATCAAAGCACGCCCCGCTGCCGGATTCCTCGCCGCACTCGACTCGCAGCCCTCGGCCAGTCCGTCGCTCATGCCGCCTGCGGCATCTCCGCTGCCCGGTGCCCCAGGCCGAGATTTGGGCCGCGACTCCGCCTCGTTCGCCTCATCCGTTCCTCTGCCTCCGGACTCCGATCCATCCGCCTTCGCCGACGCCGAAAGCTTCCAGCTGACCCCGCGTCTGCCCACGCCCGTTTCCGGCGCGCTGCCCTTCAGTGAGCGAAGTCTTGACGAGCGAAATCTGGACGGCCGGGGCTTCCCCGACGGCCGGTTCGTTCGCGGTCTCGATTCTCAGGCCTTGGGCGCTGCGGCCGACGCTCTCTTCTCCCCGGACGGCGCCCCAACCGCCGGTGATTGCAGCCCAAACCCCAACGGCGCAATGGCTTACGGGAGCAACTCCGCCGCCGCCGCTGCCCTGGTTGAAGCCGAACAGGCCGCCAATTCCCTTAACCGCCTCGGCTCCCTCAAGCCGCTCGGCCAGTTGCGGGAATCCTTCATTCTGGCCGCCGGAGACGACGGATTGTGGATCATCGATCAGCACGTTGCACACGAACGGGTGCTTTTCGAGAAGATCCTCCGGGACCGCCAGGTGGAGCGCGTCCAGCGCCAGCGCCTGCTCATGCCAATGCTCGTGGAATTGAAGCCCGAGCAGATGGTCGTCTTTGCCCGCATCGCCGAGGAACTCGAAAACAACGGCTTTGAAGTGGAACCCTTTGGCCCTCAAACGCTTGCGGTAAAGGCCGCCCCGGTAGGGCTCGAGGGCGCCGAGCTCGAGCGCATGCTCGCCGAAGTCATCGATCAATCCACCGTAGATTCCGCCGAACCCTCTCGCAATGAAGAACTTAACCGTCTACGCTCCCGCATTGCCGCCTCCATTGCTTGCCACTCCGCAATCAAAGTCAATACACATCTTGATCTAAACCGTATAGAATGGTTATTGTTAGAACTTGGTAAGACCAGCCACCCAACCAGTTGCCCGCATGGACGTCCAATCGCGTTGCTTTATTCTTGGAGTGAGATCCAGCGGGCTTTCCACCGAATTTAGGGTCCTTTAAGAGACCTCTCGGACGCTTGGAGGTGGCAGGACGTGCTCTCAGGAGCGCGGGTTTCCGGCCGTGATCGCCAAACCTGGAAGCGAGGTTTTCTTTGACAGCAGAACAGTTGGAAGCATCGCGCGCCGAAAGGATGCGCCTGAACGGACGCGGGCAGTTGACCCTTGATGAAGCCCGCACATGGTTGGAGGAGACGGGGTTGTGTCTTTTCCTACCGCGGCGACAGTTCGCCACTTTCACTGCCCCCACCTTCGTTGAAGCCGTAGCCGGTGAGCACGTTTCCACTCCCTCGGCCAAACTGGTTTCTGTTGCAGAAGATCTGCTGGTGCGTCTCGAGTCGGAGAGCGTGGCAGTCCGCCTCAATCTGCTCGGCCAGCCCGGTGATTCACCTGACTTCGTTGTTGCGGCTTGGGTGCTGCCTTACGTCTACGCCTTGCGCGGCGATCGAGATTGGCGGCGCATCCCGCAGTTGACCGGATCGCGCCAGGTTTCTCAGCTTGCCATTCAGGCCTACAAGCAATTGGAAACCGGCGACGCCACCATCACTCAATTACGGCATTCGCTCGGCCGCGAGGTCTCTGAGTCCGCTGTTCTGCGCGCCATTACGGAGCTCTGGCAGCAACTGCGCATCATTCCAGTTGTCTCCGCGCCCGGCAAAGCGCCGCAGTGGCAGCTTCTGCGCCTCCGCTATCAGAAAGCCATCGCAGAAGGCGCGTCTACCTCTCAGGTCACCGCCATCTCCGTGCTCGCTTCCATCTACCTGCAGGCGGTCATTGCTGCCAGCATGGAAGAAGTTGAAATGTTCCTTGCGCCGCTCACTGCGCGCAGCAAGGTCCGTGAAGTTCTTCGCGGCCTGGTCGCCACGCGCCAGGTGCACTCGCTCGCGCTGGGCCACGCCCCGCACTTTTACGTTGCCGGAACGCTGCCCGAGTTTGCCGCGCCTCCCACCGTTTACGCCAGTTCGTCCATGCCGGCTTCCTCGCACTTCCTCCGCTCCTATGAGCACGAGGAATCGCTGCGCGAGCCGGTCGAATCCAAGCCGGCCCCCCAGTTCACCTCCGCGCCTCCGCCCACGCAGCGTAAGCCGGTCGAGCCTGCAATCGAGCGTCCGTCGCAGCCCCGCGAGAACGCGCAGGCTTCGCGGCCTCGCTTCAGCCATCAGCCAGCCCATGCACGCGACCGCAAACCGGCGCAGACTTCGGCCTCAGGCCGCGTTGCCCGGCGTACCAACCGCGACGCGCGCAGCGCTTCACCTCGCTCCAATGGCGCCTCGCGCCACGCGCACACTTCGCGCTGGACCAAGAGCGCTCCCGCCAAGAACGGAAATGGGAACGGTCATGGCGGCGGCCACGACAAGCGCCACGCGCCTCACCCCGCCAAAAGCACCACCAATGGAAACCGTTTCCATGCCAACGGCCACGCTCGCCCGGCCAGCGGCGC
>CAZANC010000126.1:0-9756 GCA_964486495.1 uncultured Occallatibacter sp. | reverse complement strand
GAGGTTGTCGCCACAATTGAAAACGTCCAGCAGGAAGCATCGGTGAACGGCCAGCAGGCCGCCATCTCGGCAGCCGGAACCGACATCCTCTCCGACGTTGCCGCGGAAAAGACGGCGGAGGCCAACGTCGAGCACGCGCAAGCCGACCTCGAAGAGAAAAAGCTCGACTGGGATAGAGCGCAGGCGCTCTACAAGGACGGCATCATGGCCAAGCAGGACTTCGATGCCAAGAAGGCCGCCTACGACCTCGATGTCGCTTCAGTGGCCCAGGCCGTCGCGCAACTGAACCAGGCCAAGGCCAACACCGACTCGGCGCGCGGCCACATGCAGACCCAGGTGGCCACCCTGCGCGCAAATCAGGATATGCTGAATCGCACCATTGCGGTTGCGCCGTTTAATGGGGTCGTGACCAACGAGCCGGTCCGCGAAGGCGAAACCGTCGTCGAGGGAATCCAGAACACCGAAGGCTCCACATTGATGACCATCGCCGACATGAGCGTCGTTACCGCCGAGGTGAAGGTGGACGAGACGGACATCGTGAATGTCCAGCTCGGCCAGCCCGCCGAAATCACGGTCGATGCTCTGCCCAACAAGGTCTTCAAAGGGCACGTCACGCTGGTTGGCGATCAGGCCCTGTTGCGCTCGACTGGAGTTGCCACCTCGCAGTCCACCACCGGCACTGAAGAAGCCAAGGATTTCAAGGTCGTGGTGACTCTCGACAATCCGTCGGATGAGCTTCGTCCCGGGCTCTCCTGCACTGCCAAGATCACCACTGCGCACAAGACCAATGTGCTTGCCCTGCCCATCCAGGCGTTGACCATGTACGATCCGGCTACTGAGAAAGCCAAGACCGGCGGCGTTCAGGCGGCGTCCAACAGCGCCAAGCCCAACCCGGTGCAGGGAGTCTTCGTCATGCAGAAGGATCCGCACGGCAGACTGCGCGCCAAGTTCGTAGCTGTCACGACCGGCATCACCGGGGCGACCGACATCGAAGTGCTCTCCGGTCTGAGCGACGGCGAGGAAATCGTCACTGGCCCCTACAAAACTCTGCGTGACCTCAAGGGTGGGGCATTGCTCAAGCGCGACAAGTCCGTACCAACGGTTTCCACCGGCAGCTCGAGTTGATCGACCAGCGCGTGGCAGTTGAATTCCAGGAGAGGGTGTTTCTCAGATGGCTTTGAACAGCACCGGCATCGAAGAACTACCGCAGACAGCCGTCGTCAATGCGAACGACGTCATTGTCGTCGAGGATCTTTGGCGCACCTACGACATGGGTTCGGAGCAGCAGGTCCAGGCCTTGCGCGGTGTCTCGCTGCGCATTCGCCACAACGAGTATGTGGCCATCATGGGACCTTCCGGCTCGGGCAAGTCCACGCTGATGAACCTGATTGGCTGCCTCGACACGCCTTCCAAGGGCCGCTACTGGCTCAACGGCCAGTTGGTCAGCGATCTCGACGACGACCAGCTCGCGCGCATTCGCAACAAGGAGATTGGCTTCGTCTTCCAGACCTTCAATCTTCTCGCCCGCGCAACCTCGCTGCACAACGTGGAGCTGCCCCTCATTTACAACGGCACCCCGTCTGCCGAGCGCATCGCCCGCGCCAAGAAGACCCTCGCCGACGTCGGTCTGGAATCGCGCATGATGCACAAGCCGAATGAGCTCTCCGGCGGCCAGCGCCAGCGCGTCGCCGTTGCCCGCGCCCTGGTCAACAACCCGTCGATCATCCTCGCCGATGAGCCCACCGGCAACCTCGACTCCAAGACCGGCCTCGAGATTATGGCCTTGTTCGACCAGCTCCACGCTCGCGGCAACACCATCGTCCTTGTAACGCACGAGGCCGATATCGCACAGTTTGCTCACCGTGTCGTTCACATCCGCGACGGCCAGATCTTCTCCGACGAGCCATCTTCGAGAGCCCGTTAGCGATTCCGTATTTCGTCGGAGCTTTTCCACAGAGAACTGCTTAATCTTTTCGCCACATTCATCAAATCGCCTTGACAATGATCCCAAAGTGGTACAAGATTTCCACAGAAGTGAGGGAAGAGACGCAGACGGTCAAGGTGGCCGTTCAGCGCAAGTCGGGTTTCATCCTGGCCTTCCGTCAATTCCCTTCCCGATCGGCGATTTCTCGCGCCGTCGCAGAGTGCGCTGTTCGTTGCGCCGTGGTATCAAACTCTCCTCGAGTCTGCTCGCCGATTAAGTTCGTCGCAAGTCTCTATCAGTAAGTCACTTAGCATCCGCTGATGCTGCATCATTCAGTCGCCTTTCCCGTTGCCGCGGGTTCTTCGCTGTTGATGCTGCAAGTTGCGGGTTCTTTCAGGAAGCCAGAAGTGTTGGTTTCCCTTTTGAAAGCGGATTCAACTGGCATTTGCCCGGGCGGAGGAGTTCGATGGTCGTGACTTCACAATGCATTGGTCACCGTGTCACAGGGCTCTACGTCGGCCCCAGCAACGTGCGCCGCTACTTTTCCAAGCGCATGACGAAGATCGAACTGCGGCTCGATCATCTTCTCATCGAGTGTGGACTGGCTCCGAATTTCTGGCACGATCAGCCCGAGATTCAAGATCCCAGGTTGTGCCTCTGGCTGGAATCGAAGCAGCGGAACGGAAACGGGCATCTGCCGGTACGCATGGCCTTGATTCCTTCAGGAACCAACTCCTTCATCCTTAGCCCCGACAGCAAGGAAGCGGCAGAACCAATGCTCAACGAGATTGGAGATCCTAATGAACACGGGCACAGTGTTGACTGAATTCGAGGTGCTCGCCGCCGAAGCCCTGAGAGCGCTCCTCGGTCGAGTCTCCGCGATCAAGCTCCGGCAGTTGCAATGCGGGTCGCAGCCCCGAAGCCGCTTTACCGCCATCCTGGCGCACATTGAGGTCTTCGGTCACAGCCACATTCTGGCTTGCGAAGCGGACCCATTTGGCGACACCGATCAGCTTCGCGCGATGCTGCGCGAATGGCGGGGCGACGCTGCGTCTCTTGCCGCCGATTTGACGCCTGTTCTCATCGTGCCTCATCTTTCGCCTGAAACGCAGGCCATCTGCAAGCAGAGCCAAATCGGCTTTCTCGATCTCGAAGGCAACGCCCGCCTGAGTGTAGGCGAGGTCTTTATCGGCGTGCATTCGCAACCCATTGGCAGAGTCAGCGAGCCGTACAACGCGCTCCACGCGTCACCCGCCGGCTCCGCCGTGAAATCGAATCTCCGCAAGGGCTTGCCCAAATATTTCCAAAAGCAAGCGGAAGCCGCGCTCCCCGCCTGACGCCGCAGCGCACCTTGTCCACAAATCCACCACGAATATTGGGTGCCCAGGTCCGGGGCCCCTACGGACAGGTCCACGTCCGCGGGGTGGAGATCCCTCGCATTTGGGGACCTGGGATAGCACGAACGCAAACTCACGGACCTCGTCCCGTCTATACTACCGTCTGTGAAAAATCGGGGATTCTACTCGGTGATGAGCGCTGTCCTTCTGGCCATTGTCGCGGCACCGCTCGCGCGTGGCCAGACAGCACCGACTGACGCCGGGCCGCAGCTTGCGATCATCGATACCGATATCGGCGACGACATCGACGATGCGTTTGCGGTTGCTCTTGCGTTGCGAAGCCCGGAGCTGCACATTCTGGGCATTACCACGGCTTTCGGTGATACGGAGCTGCGTGCGCAGCTACTCGATCGATACCTCGGCGCCATAGGCCGTGCCGATATCCCGGTGGCTGCGGGAGTCGCCACGCCTCATACTAATGTCTTCACTCAGGCGGCCTATGCGCATCAGGCGCCCGAGCGGAAGCACCCGGATGCGGTTGCTTTTCTGCTCGACCAGATTCGCGCACATCCTGGCCAGATCACGCTGATTGCCATCGGCCCGCTGTTCAACGTTCAGGCGGCAATTGAACGCGATCCGGCGACCTTTCGTCAGCTAAGACGAGTGGTCATCATGGGCGGCAGCATTTATCGGGGCTACGGCGACGATATGAACGGAGTTCCACGGCCTCCGGAACCTGAGTGGAACATCAAATGTGATCCGGCAGGAGCACGGGCTCTGCTTTCTGCCGGGATCCCGGTCTTCGTGATGCCGCTCGATTCGACCCAGATTCCTTTGAAAACTCCGGCACAAGGAGCAATCTTTTCCCACGGCTCCCCTCTCACTGACCAGCTGACCCTGCTTTATCACGAGTGGACAGGCGCAAGCGAATCGCGCACGCCCACACTCTTCGATCCCGTTGCCGTGACCTATGCCATTCGTCCCGAACTATGCCCAGCAACGCCGATGCGGCTCGAAGTCGATGACAAGGGCTTTACGAGACCGGTTGAAGGCGCGCCGAATGCCCAGGTTTGCCTTAAATCCGATGAAGGCGGCTTTATGACTTTGCTCCTCGACCGAATTACGAGGGACGACGCTCAGTGAATCTCGAGGCAGCTCGCAGCGTCGCATCTCTGCGTTGCGCAGACATACTTTTTTTTAGAGGAGGGTGATGATGAACCCCAGGAAGTTATCGATGGCGGCGGCTGCCTGCGTTTTGTTCGCTGGCATGGCGTGGGCGCAGGAACCGAACGTACTTACAACCCAGGAGAAGCAGGACGGATGGCAGTTGCTGTTCGACGGGCACGATTTGAAAGGTTGGCACTCGTTCCTCGAGAAGGAAACGGGTAGCGACTGGTCCGTGGTTGACGGTTCCATTCAACTGAAAAAGACCAACCAGGACCCGCGAGCCGACTTTGCCGACATTGTGACCGACGCCGAGTACACAAACTTCGATCTCAAGCTCGAGTGGAAGGCGCAACCCTGCATCGACAGCGGCGTCATGTTCTATGTTCATGAATCACCCGAGTACCACGACACCTGGGAGACGGGCGTCGAAATGCAGATTGCGGATCTGGCCTGTACAGTTCCGGACAGCCGCGTTCTGATGGAGCGCTCCGGCGATATCTTTGACATGATCTCGGACAACATTGAGTGGGTGAAGCCCGCCGGAGAGTGGAACCAGTTTGAGATCATCGCGGACCGCGGTCACCTTCAACTGTTTCAGAACGGCCACGAGGTCATCGACACGCAGTTGTGGGATGACAACTGGAACAAGTTGATCGCCGGAACGAAGTTCGCCAAGATGCCCGGATACAGCAAGTACCACACGGGACATATCTCGCTGCAGGGTACCGAGCCGAAAGGCGATCCGGGAGTAAAGATCTGGTTTCGGAACATCAAGATCAAGGAACTGTAAATACGTGGCGCCCTTCCGCCCTACGGAGGCAACGCGCAGGGTTGTCCCGAGCTTGCGAACCACGATGCCTCTCGATTAATCTCGACGTTGGCTTTTCGCTTCCGTGTTGCCAACGAAACCCATGCGCGGCGGCATTTTTTGCGGGGCGCGAGGCCGTTGAAGCGCACGGTCTAAGAAACGTGGAGAAGTGGAAGAGTGGTGGCGAATCATGCATCATGCTGGTTTGCGGGGTGCGGCCGGAAGCATGACCTCGTGTTGCAATGTCGCCAGAATCGGATTTATCGTTGTGGCCTGTCTTGGAGTCGGTGGTTTCGCTTCCGCTCAAGGCGCACACGCTCCGGCCTGCTCCGGCCGGCCATCGCTCGAGGCGCAACTGCGCGCACATCCCGACGCCGACGCGTATGTCGCACTGGGCGTCTGGTTCGATCGAAATCAGCAGTGGGAGTGCGCCGATCGGACAATCCAGGCCGGTTTGAAAATTGCGCCGGACTCCGCACGTCTCAACTATCTCCTGGGGCTCGGCCTCTACTCGACAGGACAAGCACAGGAGGCAATCGCGCCACTCCGGCAAGCCGTTCACATTGATCCCGACGTGCTGCAGCCGCATCTGTTGCTGGCTGCCGCGCTGGCCCGCCTGGGCGATAATCGGGAGGCTCTTGGAGAATGGCAGGCGGCGCTCAAAATCGATCCTTCCTCAAAGGAAGCGCTGGATGGATTGGCACGGAGCCTGATTGCCGCCGGGGATTACGACACGGCAATTCAGGCCCTGCGCTCCGCCCCGCTCGATGAGAAACTGACCTTTGATTTAGCCACCGCCTACAAGCAGGCGGGCATGTACGATGAAGCCGCGCAGGCGCTGAACCAGGGCCTGGAATCGTTCCCTGACTCCGACGCCCTTACCGGGGCCCTGGTCGCTCTCAATGTCGACGAGTCTCATTTTGAGGCTGCAACTTTGCTGGCCGAAAAGATTGCCCGCAGGAAGCCCACCGACCTGGAGGCGCAGCGGATTTATTTCCGGACCCTGGTCATTACCGGCGACAACGATCGCGCCGCTACCTTGGGAAAAAGGCTGCTGGCTCTCGCTCCGCACGATGCCGATCTTCTTAATCTGAACGGCCTGCTCGAGCAAAAGGCTGGTGACTTTGCGGCGGCGCGCAAACACCTGGAAGAAGCGGTAGCGTTGAGTCCCAATGACTACAATCCCCGAGTGAACCTGGGCGTGGTGCTTGCCGAGCTTAAGGATGCCGCGGGCGCGCGAACGCAGTTCGAGAAGGCCATCGAGCTTGGCACCGATGAGCCGCAGGTCCACTTTGAGCTGGCCAAGGTTCTACGCTCGCTGGGCGATATACAGGCAGCTCAGCGGCAACTCGCGCTTTACCAGCAAAAACTGAAGGAGAAATCGGACCTGGCCGTCGCTGTTTCCAAGGCAACCGAAGCAGCGGAGGCGGTCAAGTCAGGAGACAACGCGAAGGCCGCCGATCTGTATCGCCAGGCCTGCCTTGCGCAACCGCAGAATGCCGCCCTGGCTTTCCGTTTGGCCACGGTCCTAGAAAGCATGGGCGACGCGAATGGCGAACGCACGGCGCTCGAGCAGGCGGTCAAGGCCAATCCGCATTTTGCTCCGGCGCAATATCGGCTTGGCTACATGGATTTCCAGGCCGGAGACAACGCCGCGGCGGAGCGGGAGTTCCGCGCGACCGTCGAGGCGCTGCCGGACAATGCGCAGGCCTGGATTTCACTGGCCGCCACGCTGGACCGCGAAGCGCGCCTGGACGAGGCGCGCGCCGCGGTCGCCCATGCTTTGCAATTGCAGCCCGACAATGCGGCTGCGCGCGAATTGAGCAAGAATCTGGCTGAGGCGCAGGATCAGCACTGAAGGTGCCGTGCCCTTCCACAGCGACTTGAAACTGAGACGCTGCCACTGAAGGCCGTCCTATGAGGTTTGGAGAGGATTTCTCGCTGTGACGAATCGTAAGAACGCCGATCACTGGACCCGCCGCCGATTGCTCAGCGCTGCTCCCGCTCTTTTGGCTCCGGGGCTGATCTCGGCCCGGCTCTTATCGGCGGACGAGGGACGCAAACCGGCCGCGCCGTTCTCCCGGTTCGTCGATGTTGCCCAGTCTGCCGGCCTGCGGGACACCATCATCTACGGCGAACCCGACAGCTTCACTTACATCATCGAATCCATGGCCACCGGCTGCGCTTTTTTCGACTACGACAACGACGGATGGATGGACATTTTTATCCTCGGCGGACGCACGCTGGCCGGAACTCCACCCGGTTCAGGCAACCGGCTCTACCACAACAATCGCGACGGCACGTTCACCGATGTGACCGCCAAATCCGGACTTTCCGATCCCGGCTGGGCGCAGGGCGTTTGCGTGGGCGATTACAACAACGACGGCTGGGAGGATCTCTTCCTCACCTACTACGGACAGAATCGCCTCTACCGCAACAACGGCGACGGCACCTTCACGAATGTGGCCGCCGAAGCAGGCCTGCTCTACCCCAAAACTCGCTACAGCACAGGTTGCACTTTCGTCGACTACAATCGCGACGGCCATCTCGATCTTTTCGTCTCCAACTACCTTGAGATCGATTTGGCCACTGCTCCCAAGCCCTCGCTGGCCGTGTCCAACTGCAATTACGAGGGTGTGGCGACGATGTGCGGTCCGCTGGGCCTGCCCAAGGCTCAGCACTACCTTTATCGCAACAATGGCGACGGCACCTTCACTGACGTCTCGCGCGAGTCCGGGATCGCCGCACTGCGCGGATCGTACGGCCTCACCGCGCTTACCTTCGATGCCGACGAGGACGGCTGGCCTGATATCTTCGTCGCCTGCGACATGACCCCATCGCTGCTGCTGATGAATAACCACGACGGCACATTCCGCGAGGAGGCTTTGCTGCGCGGCATCGCAGTGAGCGGCGAAGGCCGCGAGATGGGCGGCATGGGCGCGAATGTGGGCGACTACAACCTCGACGGCCATACCGACATCGTGAAGACGCACTATTACAACCAGGCCAACGGCCTCTACCGCAACGACGGCAAAGGTAACTTCGACGACGTCACGTTGGAAGCAGGCCTTAATAAGGAAACCCGCTTTGTCTGCTTCGGCGCAGGCATCGTGGACTTCGACAACGACGGCTATCCCGACATCCTGCTCACGTCCGGCAGCGTTTATCCCGAAGTGGCCCGCGTTTCGCCGCGCTTTCCGGAGCGCAGTCCGCGTATTCTGTTTCGCAATCAGGGCGACGGCACCTTCGTTGAGATGGGCGCCGATGCCGGCCCGGGCATCAACGCGCCCCATTGCAGCCGCGGCGCCGCTTTTGGCGACTTCGACAATGACGGCGACATCGATGTGCTTATCATGAACGTCAACGAGCCACCCACGCTGCTGCGTAACGACGCTCCCTCCGGCAACCATTGGATCAAGGTTCGCCTGGAAGGCACCAAGAGTAACCGCAGCGCCATCGGCGCGCGCGTGGTGGTGCGCTACGCGGGAAAGTTGCAGGTCCAGGAGGTCGTGAGTGGGTGCAGCTTCCTCTCGTCCAACGATCCGCGCCTGCACTTCGGCCTGGGTGCGGCAACCACTGCGGACATTGAAGTCCGCTGGCCCTCCGGACTCGTCGAGCACATCCACGGCGCGGCCGCCAACCAACTGCTCACCTTGCGCGAAGGTACGGGGCAAGTAAAGGGCCGGCCGTTCCGTTGAGGCGACCCAGAGCTTTGCCGGCATGATCGGCGACGCAGCGAATTCACTCCAGAGTGTGCCGCTATGCGGATAGGTGCGCTGCGCCGGCATTCTCCGGTGCGGATTTCCGGCGGGTATGCGGGTCGTCGAGGTCTTCAACCTTTTGCGTGAGCAGCGCAGCCAGGATAAAGAAGACTCCGCCCGCAACCACCGCGGCAAGGCGATTGTTGTTCAGCAAATGGTCCATCACCCAGCCGAACCCAAGCGATGCCATAATCTCCGGAATCACCACGAAGGAGTTGAAGATTCCCATGTAGACGCCAGTTTTTCCCGGAGGCAGAGATCCGGAAAGAATGGAATAGGGCATGGAGAGCGTACTGGCCCAGGCAATCCCGACTCCGGTCATGGAGAGCAAAAGCGGATACTTGCTGCGAATCACGGCCACGGAAAGCAGTCCAAGGCCGCCGCATATCAGGCACAAGCTATGCGTTGCCTTGCGGCCAAGTTTGAGCGCAATCGCCGGCAGCGCAAAGGAAAAAGCGAAACACACCAGCGAATACATTCCGAAGCAGACGCCCGCCCACTCGGCACCCGCGGAATAAAGGGGAGAGTTTGTGTCGGAGGCGCCGAAGACGTTGCGCGGCACAGCCACCGGGAAGTAGAGCCACATGCAAAACAATCCCAGCCAGGTGGAGATTTGCACCCAGGCGAGTTGCCGCATCGTGCGCGGCATCTCGCGGATCGAAACCAGAATTTCGCGAACCCCAGCCGCGATGCCCGCGCGCTCCGCCTTTTGCTTGCGAAACTCCGCCATGTTTTCCGGTGGATACTCTTTGGTGGTGA
>CAZANC010000125.1:0-9796 GCA_964486495.1 uncultured Occallatibacter sp. | reverse complement strand
GGCCGGACCTGGGAGGGCCTGTGCTCCATCCCACGGGCGGAGCGTGTGCCGTGGGTGCGCGCAAGTTCCTTGTTGCGTATAACATCTACTTCGATTCGTCGGATGTGGCCATGGCCCGCGCGATCGCGCGCGAGATTCGCGCCGCGTCAGGCGGATTGAAGGGAGTCAAGGCGATCGGGGTTTTGGCACACGGGCGGGCGCAGCTCTCGATGAATATTACGGATTTTGAGGCGACGCCGCTGTCGGTGGTGTACCGCAAGGTGGCGAGCCTGGCGGCGCGGCACAAGACCGGGATCGCCGAGGGAGAGGTGATCGGGCTGATTCCCGAGGCGGCCTGTGAGCGGGAAAGCGATTGGATGCGTCAATTAGATGAGTTCGACGAGCAGACCAAGATCCTGGAGCGGCGCCTTGAGCACCCGCTGGCGTGGCCGCGAGGGTAACGTGCGGCGAACGAAAGGGCGGACCTCGGAAGCGACAAATCGGTACAATGGGATCAGGCGCCAAGGCCAAAACGGCGCGAAAAAACGCGAATTTTCGCCCGCTGCCGACGAAATGGACGACGGAGCTCTGTGGCGGGATCGAATTTCGGAGGGTTAAGTTGAAAAGGTTAGCGAAGTTTGCGATTGCAGCGTTCATGGTGGCGGCGGTTGTGCCAGCCCCAGCAGCACAGTTAACAACGGATGCGCGCGGAGCGATCCCGCGCGATGTGCAGCAACTGGTGGTGATCGACTACAAGGCGATGCAGAATTCGACGGCGGCAATGAATTTGCGCAACCGCGTGGAGCCGCCCGAGCTGAAGCAGTTCGATGAGGCGTTGAGCAAGTTCACGCTGAAGCCGGTTCTGCCAAACGGCAAGCCGAGTCCGAACCCGGGCGAGCCGATCGATCAATATGTGGACGAGCTGGCATTTGCGCTGTTCCGGCCTACGCCGGCGAGCGACGCGCTGCAGTCGGTGGGAATCGCACAGGGCCAGTTTCCGACCGAGGACATTCTGGCCAGTTTCAAAGCGCAGAAGATCAAGCCCACGATGCTGCGGACCAACAGCATGTACCCGATGACCAAAACGGGGATGGTGCTTTGCTTTGTCGATCCGTCGACCATGGTTTTCGGAAGCAAGGAATCGGTGACCAAGGCGCTGGATGCGCGCGACGGAATGGCCCAGAGCATGCTGACCAACGGATCGATGATGAACGCGATGCAGAGCGTGGATTCGAGTTCGTTGTGGAGCATTCTGGACGACAAAGGCACACAGACGATGATGAAGCAGTTGCTCGGCGAGGCGGGATCGGTGACCGATTTCGACACCGTGAAGCAGCGGCTGGAGGCATCGTGGTACTCCATGGACTTTGCGCATGGCGTCAGGTTCGAGTTGACCATTGCGACCGGCGATTCGTTTGCGGCGGCTACCATTTCGTCGCTGCTGTCGGCGGCTGTGATGTTGCGCAAGATGACGGGCTCGGATACGGAGAAGCAGGCGCTCAACGAGACCTCAATTGACTCGAATTCAGGAAAGCTGGAGGTTAATTTTGCGGCCTCGGATACGGAGTTCAGCGCGCTGTTGCAGTCGCCGCTGTTCCAGACCATGGTGCATTGAAAGACAGCCGCTGGCTCTTAGCTGTTAGCCCACCGTGCTGAGTTGGCGGCGGCGGGAAAAGGCAGGATGCGCCAGGAGCCGAGGGCGCGGCAAGAACTGAGCGAATTCAACAGGCGGAGCTTCCGGAAACGGGCTCCGCCTTTTTGCGTTTGGCGACTCGGAATTTGTAACGCCGGCCTCCCGGCCGGAGTCCCCAACGACAGGTCTTTGTCCGTGGGGTGGATGGCCGGCCGTAGTGCGAGGGCCTCCACTGAGCTGTGCCGAAGGGCCTGCGTCCGGACAGCCGCGCCAGGGGAGCGACTTCACAGGTTGCAGAAAGGCCCGGCGAGAGAAGGTTTTGTAACAAGGGCACGGCTTTAGCCGGGCCGAAAAAGGCAGCAAAGAAATGGGGGCTTTAGCCCCTGAGGGAAGTTTCATTCCCCTCCCGCACATCTGTTCAGATCAGTTCGGAGCTATGAACTGCGGCATAAATTGCGCTCTGCCAGATGGCAGAAGAACGATCTTGAGCTGGCCCTGCTGGCGCTCGACGAGCGTGGGGCCGGCAATCTGGACTTGCTTTTGGTCTGCGCCGGTGTAGGTGATTTTGAGCGGGCCGCTGCCGGTCACCTGAATTCGATAGTGATAAAGCGCTCCGGAGGCAATGCGGTCTGCGCCGAAGCTGGCGCTGGGGTAGTCGACCTCGAGGAGCTGAATGTCTGCTCCCGTGCGGTTCTCGATGGTCGTGTCGATGTGGTAGGAGTGGCAGCCGGTGACCGAGAAAAGAGTGGCGGCGAGAAAAACGCAGGCTAGGAAAACGCAGGGAAGATAAGCGGCAAAGATCGCGCGGCGCGCTGCGGCGGTGCGGGTCACTTGTCCGGTTCCTGTTGCGGTAGCGCGGATTCAGCGGCGGGAGAATTGTGCGCGGCGTGCCTGGCGAGATCCTTTTCCACGCGGTCGAGGCGCTTCAGCAGCTCGGGGAGGCGCTGGAAGATGGTGACGGCGCGCAGCCAGATGCGATTGTCGAAGCCGGGTGACCCGGAGATCATCTTGCCGGGCGGGACATCGTGCGAGACGGCGGATTGGGCGGTGAGGATGACGCCGTCGCCGACGGTGCAATGGCCCGCGATGCCCACCTGGCCGGCGAGAATGACATTGTTGCCGATGATGGAGGAGCCGGCGAGGCCGGTTTGGGCGCAGATGAGCGAGTCATTTCCGATTCGCGATCCGTGGCCGACCTGAACGAGATTGTCAACCTTGGTGCCGTCGCCGATTTCTGTAGCGCCTACAGTCGCGCGGTCGATGGTGGCGTTGGCCTGCACATCGACGCGGCTGCCGATGCGGACCGGTCCGGATTGCGGGATTTTTTCCCAGTGGCCCTGCTCGTTTTTCGAAAAGCCGAAGCCGTCCGCGCCGATGACGACGCCGTTTTCGAGCGTGACGTGGTCGCCGAGGATGCAGTTTTCGCGAACGACTGCGTGGGCGTGCGCGAAGAAGTGGCTGCCGACCTGGACGCCGGGATAAAGCACGACGTGCGGCAGGATTGTCGCGTGAGGGCCGATGCGGACGTTGGGGCCGACGACAGCGTATGGGCCGATGTGGGCGTTGTCGCCGATGACGGCAGTCGGGTGGATGACCGCTGTGGGATGAATTCCGGGCGGATAAGTCGGCGGCTGGTAGAACAGGCCGAGCGCGCGCGAGAAGGCGTGATAGGGATTCTTGATGCGCAGAGTTGCGGCGGTGATTTCCTGAAATTCGGGCTCGACGAGGACGGCTGCGGCATGCGTGGTGCGGGCGAGCGCGGTGTAGCGCACGTTGGCGACGAAAGTGATTTCAGTCGGACCGGCCTCTTCAATTCCCTTGACGCCGGTAATTTCAAGGTTCGGGTTGCCGCGGAGTTCCGCGCCCAGCTGCGTTGCCAATTCGCCTAGCTTCATTGAGGAAATTGTACGACGTTGACCCGAATTAGATCGCCCCCGGGGGTGGTCTGTGATGAGTAATTATTGCCCAAACGCAACTGCAGACAACGAGGAGGCACCAGCCGATCTCAAGCAACAGAACTGTGATTAACCACGAGCCGATCATCCACCGTTCGGCAAAATCTTCCTCCTGCAGCGGTTCGGCTTTCCATCTACCGAGGATGAGCGAGGCAGCGAGAACTCCGAAAATAATGAGATACGCAACAATCTGGCTTTCCAATTCGACAGAGACTAGCGTGAAAACGCAGCAAGCCAACAGCAGTGCGATGCTTCCAATTCCAAAGAGAGTCCAGCACGCAAATGCTCTTTGCCGATCAGCCTCGTTGTTGATGTGCGTCATACACAAATCCTCTAAACGGTGGCGGGCTAATGTGCGAGCGGTGCGGGATCGGGGCCGTCAGGGATTGCCGTTTGCGGCGGCGCTTGCAGAGTGTGCGCGGCGGATTGCGCGGCGTCGAGCGTTGCGCCGGGAATGATGCCGAGAACCAGCGTGGCGGCGACGGCGAGAAAGAGAGCTGCGATGACGGCTGCGCCAATGGCGGGCTTGGGAGCCGCGATTCTCTGATCTTCAGACGGCCGCTGGGCGGCGACAACGACGAGGCGAAGGTAATACGCCGCGGCCAATCCTGAGTTGAGCAGGCCGATAACAGCCAGCCAGATCGCCCCGCCGCCGACCGCAGCGGTGAAGGAATAGAACTTGCCGAAGAAGCCGCCGGTGAAGGGAATTCCAATGAGCGAGATGAGGAAGAAGATGAGCAGGCTGCCGAGGATCGGCGAGCGATAGACGAGGCCGCGGTAGTCGTCGATGAGGGAAAGCTGCTCGTCATACCCGGCGACCAGCGTGACGACGGCGAAGACTCCAACGTTCATGGCGGCGTAGGCGGCGATGTAAAAACTGGCGGCAGCGATGCCGATTTCGCCGATGCCGGCGAAGGCGGCGAGCAGGTAGCCGGCGTGGGCAATGGCGGAGTAGGCCAGCATTCTTTTCACATTTTGTTGGCGCAGGGCGGCCAGATTGCCGACGCTCATGGAGAGGACGGCGACGATCCAGAGCAGCGGCGCCCAGATGGAGCGGAGCTGCGGGAACATCTCATAGACGACGCGGAGAAGCAGCGCGAAGGCCGCGGCTTTGGGCGCGGTTGAGAGCAGCGCGACGACGGGCGATGGCGCGCCTTCGTAAACATCAGGCGTCCAGACGTGGAAGGGCACCGCGGAGACCTTGAAGAGAATTCCGACGAGCATGAGCGCGAGCGCTGCAAGAACTAGGGTTTGATTCTGCGCGACGGGAGCGAGCAGGGCGATCTGGTAGATCTGCGTGGTTCCGGTTGCGCCGAAGATGAGCGCGATGCCGTAGAGCAAAAACGCAGTCGCGAACGAACCGAGGAGGAAGTATTTGATGGCGGCTTCTGGGCCGCGGCCGGTGTGCTTGCGCCAGCCGGCAAGAATGTAGGTGGAGATGGAGGAGATTTCGAGGGCGATGAAGACGACCAGAAGCTCGACGGCGGAGGTGAGCAGGCACATGCCGACGGCCCCGAAGACGATGAGCGCGTAGAACTCGCCCTGATGGTGGGTGTGTTCGGGGAGCGCGTCGAGCGAGAGCAGGAGGGCCACGAGCACGATTCCGCAGATGAGGATGTGGAAGAAGACGGTGAAAGCGCTGGTCTCGACGGTCGAGTAGAAGCCGGCTCCTTCGGGCAGGGAGAGCTGCCATACGCTGGCCCAGAGGGCGATCGTGGTTCCGATGGCGGCGATCCAGCCGAGCGGGCGGCGCGGCCACGCGGCGGGGAGCGAGGCGTCAATGAGCATGATGGCGACGCCGCTCAGCGCAAGGATGACCTCGGGGAGGATGCGGTAGATGTCGTGAACTGGAGTCACCGCTGGGCCTCCGGGACAGATGGAGCTGGGTTCGCGACGGGTGACACAGACGAGTGCAATTCGACGATCGGCGGGGGATGAACGCCGGTGCGGATCGTGTTGAGCCAGATGGACGGCGCAAGTCCCAGGACGAGCATGAGAACGACGAGCGGCGTGAGGATGGCGAGCTCGCTGAAGCGAAGATCGGTGTAGGGTTTGGAGGGTGTAAGCGGGTTTTCAGGACCGTAAAAGATGCGCTGGACGAGAGAAAGCATGTAAACCGCGCCGAGAATGATCCCGAGCGCGGCAGCGACGGCCCAGGGGCGGCTGACCCCGGCGAAGGTGCTGGAGAGAATAATGAACTCGCCGACGAAACCGCTCAACATGGGCAGGCCGATCATGGCCAGCGATGCAATGACAAAGTAGGTGGTCGTGCGCGGCAGCTTGGCGGCGAGGCCGCCGTACGAATTGATGAGGCTGGTGGCGTAGCGGATTTCGAGCGCGCCGAGCAGTAGGAAGAGCGCGCCATCAACAATTCCATGAGACAGGATTTGGTAAACGCCGCCAGCCCAACCGAGGAAAGTGAGGCCGTAGATGGCGAGGACGATGAGCGAGAGGTGGCTGAGTGCGGCGAAAGCCATCAGACGCCAGAAATCTTTCTGCACGAGAGCGAGGCACGCGCCGTAGAGGATTCCAATGACCGCGAGCGCGATGAGAAGCGGCGCGATGGCGCGGGTCTGCGCGGGGAAGAGTCCCACGTGGAAGCGAATCATGGAGTAGAGGCCGAGCTTTCCGGCGACGACCATGGCGAGCGCGACCGGGGCTTCCGAGTAGGTGTCGGCGAGCCAGCCGTGAAGCGGGAAGATGGGAACCTTGACCGCGAAAGCGAAGAGAAATGCGAGCGCCACCCAGAAGAGCGCTCCGGCGGGAAGAACGCCGCTGGCCGTCTGGTATTGGAGATCGGCGAAGTTGAAGGTGTGAGTCTTCGCATAGAGCCAGAGAATCGCGACAAGCAGCGGCGCGGATGGGATGAAAGTGAAGAGGAAGAATTTGAGTGCGGCGCGCGGTCCCTCTTTGCGGCCGTACATGGCGATGAGGATGGCCATGGGGACGAGCGAGAGCTCCCAGAAGCCGTAATAGACCATGAGGTCGAGCGAGATGAAGACGCCGAACATGGCTGTCTGCTGGACGAGGAAAAGCGCGTAGTAAACCTTGCGGCGGGTCTGGATGGCGCTCCAACTGGCGACGACGCCGACCGGCGCAAGCAAGCCGACGAGAACCACGAGCCAGAGACTGAGGCCGTCGACGCCGACGTGGTAAAAGATGGCGGGGCTTTCGATCCAGGGAATGTTGCGCTCGAATTGGAAGCCGGATTGGCCGGTGACAAAGTGCGCGGGAAGATGGAGCGTGAGGAGGAATGTGAAGAGCGTCGTCGCGAGCGCGATCCAATTGGGAAGCTTGGCGCGGTCCGGCAGGAGCGCGACGAGGACCGCGCCTGCAAGAGGAACCAGCAGGATGAGGGTGAGAATGGATTGGTCGATACTCGTCATTCTCAGTGCCCCGCCTGTCCGGATTGAATCACGGTGATGTGACTAACTTTGAAGATGGTTTCGGAATGAAAGAAGGGAAGGCTCCATGCATGGGGCGAGCCTGTGAGAAGCAGAAATAGAAGCACGGCAGCGGCTCCCGCGGCCAGCCACGCGGCGTAGGAGCGCAAATTGCCGGACTGCCAGCGCTGGAGAATCATTCCGGTGAGGCTCGCGACGCCGGCGAGAAGCCAGACGATGCCCGCGAGTAGAAGGTCGACTCCGCCCAAAACGAATTTCGAGAAAGCGAACAGCGGCTTGACGATGACTGCACCATAGATTTCGTCGACGTAGTACTTGTTCAGGAGCAGCTTGTAGCCGGTGGGAAGCTCGGCAGCGAGCTCGGCTGGGCGCTCGGTCTTGCGGCGGTAGTATTTGTCGGCGATCAGCCAGCCTTCAAGCGCGACGAGAACGGCGGCGATGCTCAGGATAAATTCCAGGCCAGGATTGCCTTCTGGCATGGGCCGGTGCGCGGCGGCCACGGGCGCGAGGTAAGCGCTGAAGTGTTCGATCCCGATCCAGCCGCCACAAACGGAGAGGGCGGCGAGAATGACCAACGGAACGAGCATCGACAACGGCGTTGCGTGGCGATGGTCTGTTTCGCTGCGCGGCGCGCCGAAGAAAGTTAGATACCAAAGGCGAAACATGTAGAACGACGTGAGGAGCGCGGTGACGAGCGAGACAAACCAAAGAATCTTTCCGCCGGGTCCCTGGAGGAATGCGGCGTAGAGGATTGCGTCTTTCGAGAAGAAGCCGGCAAATGGCGGGAATCCTGCGATAGCGAAGACGCCCGCGGTCATGGTCCAAAATGTGACGGGAAGTTTGGTGCGCAGGCCGCCCATCTTGCGCAGGTCCTGCTCGCCTCCCATGGCGTGGATGACGGAGCCGGCGGCGAGGAAGAGCAGCGCCTTGAAGAACGCGTGCATAACGAGATGGAAGATGGCCGCTGAGTAGGCCGCGACTCCGCAGGCAAGAAACATGTAGCCAAGCTGCGAAATCGTCGAGTAGGCGAGCACGCGCTTGATATCGTTCTGGACGAGGCCGATGGTGGCGGCGAACAGAGCGGTGGCCGCGCCGACGATTGCGACGGTCCAGAGTGCGACGGGCGCGCGATCGAACAGCAGATGCGTGCGGGCGATCATGTAGACGCCCGCCGTGACCATGGTGGCGGCGTGGATGAGCGCGGAGACTGGAGTGGGGCCTTCCATGGCGTCGGGCAGCCAGATATAGAGCGGGAGCTGCGCGCTTTTGCCGGCAGCGCCGACAAGGAGGCAGAGGCAGATAACGGTGAGGACGGTCCCGTGCCATGCCGGATCGACCGCGAGCCGAACGGCGATATCGCCGAAGCTGAGCGAGCTGAAGGTCGAAAGGACGAGAAAGATTCCGATGAGAAATCCGAAGTCGCCAATGCGGTTGACGATGAAGGCCTTCTTGCCTGCGTCGGCGGCGGAGTTGCGATCAAAATAAAAACCGATGAGCAGATAGGAGGCAAGACCGACGCCTTCCCAGCCGACGAACATGAGGAGGAAGTTGCCGGCAAGGACGAGGACGCTCATGAAAAAGAGGAAGAGATTGAGGAAGCTGAAGTAGCGAGCGTAGCCGGGCTCGTCGCGCATATAGCCGACGGAGTAGACATGAATGAGGAAGCCGACTCCGGTGATCACGAGGAGCATGACCGCGGAAAGCTGATCGAGGACGAAGGTGAAATCGACGCGGAGTGCGCCGATGGCGAGCCAGGGATAGGAGAGCGATTCGACGGCGGGGAGGGCCAGCGCGGTGACCTGGCCGCAGCCGCGACAGCTTGACGCCGCAGTGATGACGGTGGCCCCAAAGTCACCGAGAACCACAACGAGGGATGCGAGAGGCGCGAGGACTCCGATGGCCGAGACGAGCCGCCGGGGCAGCCGGGAGCCGAGGATTCCGTTGAGCAGGAAGCCCAGGAACGGAAACAGCGGAATCAGCCAGAGATGTGCAGACTCGTTCATAGCTTCATCAGGTCGATACGGTCGACGGCCAACGTGGAACGCGCGCGGAAGACGGCGATGATGATGGCGAGGCCGACAGCGGCTTCAGCGGCGGCGACCATCATGACGAAAAAGACAAAGATCTGGCCCCGCACCTCGTGCCATTGATAGGCGAAGGTGACGAAGGAGAGATTGACGGCGTTGAGCATGAGCTCAATGGACATGAAGACGGTGATGAGGTTGCGCTTGATGAGAAAGCCGACGACGCCGAGCGAAAACAGAATGGCGCTGAGGAGCAGATACCAGGAGAGCGGGACGTCGTGTTGAAGGAAGCTCACTTTTCGGCCACCCTTTCCGACTCGGGGATCTTGGATCCTTCGACGTGTGCGAGCGCGACCGCGCCAAGGATCGCGATGAGGATGAGCACCGAGGTGACTTCAAAAGGGAGCAGTAATTCGTGGAAGAGCACCTGGCTGAGAAGCTCGAGGTTCGATTGGCCGGGCGCGTTCGAAAGCCCCTCGCCGAGGTGCGCGGCGCCAAGGCCCTGCACGTGAAGAACGATAGTGGCGAGAACAGCGAAGAGGACGGCGACTGCAGGAAAGCCGACGCGAGCGGCGGCGCGGCTGCCGAGGGTGCGCTCTTCGCGGCCGGCATTGAGCAGCATGACGACGAACGTAAAAAGAACCATGACAGCGCCGGAGTAAACGATGATCTGGGCGATGGCGAGGAACTCCGCGCCGAGCAGCAGGTAGAGGACGGCGAGGGAAGTCATGACGACGACGAGCGAGAGCGCGCTGTTAATGGGATGGGTCTGCAACAGGAGATTGATGGCTCCCGCGAGGC
>CAZANC010000124.1:0-9809 GCA_964486495.1 uncultured Occallatibacter sp. | reverse complement strand
TGGCTATTGGCTATTGGCTATTGGCTATTGGCTATTGGCTATTGGCTATTGGCTACAAGCTATCTCGAATACGCAAACGTCCCGCACAGCGCCGTCGACTTCGAGATCGCATCGAATGTGAACACCGGCATATCGTCCCCTGAGAAAAACGCCACCCTGAGCGAGTGTCCCGTAACGTACGTCGCCATCCACTGCGTGTCCTGGTCCCCGCATAAAGAGCTTTTGTGCAGAAACCGCGTGTTCGCCGGGATCTTCAGCCGGTAAAGCATCCCGCTGATCCCGGCGTTCACATCCGCGTCAAACACCGCGCTCACTTCCACTGGTTTCAAGGTGCGAATCGGTGCCAGCGGAAACGTCAAATAGTCGATCGACAGTCTGTCTTTTGAAATCGCAATGTTGTTTGTGATCGACGTTGCATTCGTGCTCGCCGCGACCCACGCTCCCCCGTCCTGAGCGGCGGCTGCAACCGCCAGCAGCACTCCCGCCACGGCGCCCAGCGCCGTCCACTTCCCCATCCCGATCTCTGATCTCTGCTCTCTGATCTCTCGCTCCCTATGTCCCTACGTCACTACGTCCCTGGTCCCTGTCTTTTTCACCATCCTAAAACATACGCAAACACCAGCGGCGCCACAATGCTCGCGTCGCTCTCGATAATGAACTTCGGCGTCTTCTCGCCCAGCTTGCCCCACGTAATCTTCTCGTTCGGCACCGCGCCCGAGTACGATCCGTAGCTCGTCGTCGAATCCGAAATCTGGCAGAAGTACGCCCACAGCGGCACGTGCTCGCGTTGCAAATCCTGGTGCAGCATCGGCACCACGCAAATCGGAAAGTCGCCCGCGATCCCGCCGCCAATCTGGAAGAACCCCAGCGGCGTCTTCTTTGTCGTCTCCGTGTACCACTCCGCCAGCTCCATCATGTACTCAATGCCCGTCCGCACCGTGTGTACCTTCTTCACGTCGCCCGTGATGCAATGTCCTGCGTACATATTGCCCAGCGTCGCGTCTTCCCACCCCGGCACAAACATCGGCAGATTCTTTTCGGCCGCCGCCAGCAGCCAGCTATCCTTCGGGTCGATCTGATAGCTCTTCTTCAGCACCCCCGACAACAGAATCTTGTACATGAACTGGTGCGGGAACCACCGCTCCCCGGCCTTGTCCGCCTTCACCCACTCCGCCAGCACCTCGTTCTCAATCCGCCGCATCGCCTCCATCTCGGGAATGCATGTATCCGTCACGCGGTTCATGTGCCGCGCCAGCAGCGCTGCTTCATCGGCCGGCGTCAAATCACGGTAGCCAGGCACGCGCTCATAAAAGTTGTGCGCCACCAGGTTGAATACGTCCTCTTCGAGATTCGCGCCTGTGCAGCAAATCCCGTGAATCTTGTCCCGCCGGATCATATCGGCCAGGCTCAGCCCCAGCTCCGCCGTGCTCATCGCGCCGGCGATGGTCACAAACATCTTGCCGCCCTCGGCCAGCAGCTTGTTGTAGGCCTCGGCCGCATCGATCAAAGCCGCGGCGTTGAAATGACGATAATGATGCTTGATAAAGTCCGAAATTGGCGCCATATCTGTCTATTTCACTCCAAATTTCCAACCTAACACAGAGAAACCGGAAACTTGTGAATCGCGCGGAAAGGCGCTCAGATTATTGATTCCCGCGGGTTTGTCCGTTTGCCGCGGCGGGAGCGCGCGGTGCGAGAAACGACGAAAAAAACCCTGTGAAACTGTGAAACTGTGGAGCGACCGGCTGCAACCTGTTGATTCGGAACGCTCCACAGTTTCACAGTTTCACAGTTTCACAGTTTCACAAAACGGCATGGGGGGGTGGGGTGAAGACAGGGACCAGGGATTAGGGACCAGGGACCAGAAGAACATGGAACGGAGAAGCAGGGAGCGAGGGAGCGGTGGGCAGCATGTAAGCAGTAGCTGGCAGCGAGTCTGGACGAGTGCCTCGATCATGTGACTATTGTGCGCCAAACCTGGAAATAATCGGCAAACTTGGCAGGTACAATTAGCGACGTGTTTTCAGGAGTTTGGAAGATTTTTGCGGCAACGAGGGCTTGCGCTTTCAAAACCAGAAGCTAGGAGCTGGAAGTTGCTTTTTCCAGCAGCTCATTGACCTTCGCCATCACTTTGAACGCATCCGCCACATAAACCACGTCGGCTTTCCCGCGCGTCCATCCGCAATTTGGATCGAGCGACACAGCTCTCCGCTCGCCGACGAATCGCCAGCCTACGACATGCGGCTCTTCGCCGTGGCAGCAGGTCGAAAGACCCTTCGCATGTCGTGGCGTCGAACCCGTCTGCCCGACTTGATTGAGATGTGTAAGAAACGGCAGCACGGAGTTCCCTTCACCGCCCTGATCGACTAATGATTTAGAACTACCCAGCGACGCGCCGGACACCGCGAGGAACTTCAGAATCAGCTCGCCCGCCTGCTCAACGTGGACCTGCCCGTCCGGTTGCTTCTTTGTCCAGCCTGCCCCCGCCACAAAAAGTAGCTTCGCATCCGGATGAATCGTTTGCTGATCGGTCTTCGGCGAGCGAAATCCCGTCACCTGCGTCCGCATCGCCGGCAACTCAACCGCAATCGCAATCTCCTCCACCTGGGCCTGCGCCGCATCGCTCGCAAGGGCCGCATTTGTTCCTGCCCCGGCAAAAGCCGGATGAGTTCCGGACCCGGCGTAAGGCGCGTGCGTACCAGGATCGACCAGCAGAAACCACGGCCGCTTCTCCCGGCTCACGACTGCCTCGATCCGCTGCCGGTAGAACCACCGCGTCGCTTCGACATTCGCCGCGCCGCCGATGGACGTGATGTGAGTGTCGATCGCGCCGCCCACGCGATGCGCCACCGCGGCCATCACCCGCGTAAACCGCGAGCTCTCGGGCGCCAGCACAATCGTCGCCTGCGCCGCGCGGCACAACGCCTCGCACGCCGCCGCATCGCTCGCAAACCGCGCCTGCGCGAAAGCCTCGCCTTGCACCGCTAGTATTCTTGGCGCTGCGCCCACCACTTGCGCCGCCGCGCTGGCCGCGTGCTTCGCGACGATGCCAATCGTCAACTCCGCGCCCAGCCGCGCCGCCAATTCCCTGCCCGCAGTCACAGATTCCAGCGACCCCTTGCTGAGCGCCGCTCCGCTTTCATCCGCATGCGTGAGTACGAGAATGGATTCCATCTTCTCTCCCGAGCTCTCAGCCTTCAGCCCTCAGCCTTCAGCTCTTGTCTTGCGGGTCTTCAGTTGACGGCTGACGGCTGATAGCTTTCAGTCATCTTTCCCGATCCACTCGACGATCTCTGCCGCGATTTCGTCAGGACTCATGCTCTTCTCCACGCGCGTCTCGCGCTGCTGCTTCGGCAGACTCACCGAAACGTAGTGCAAGCCATTCGCTTCGAGCGCGGCTGTCTTTGCCTTCTGCAGCGCCGGCATAATCGTCCGCATATTCGCCATACCCACTTGCGGATTATTGCGCGGCTCCGCCAGATTGCCCGTCGCCCAGCCCAGCACCGCAGGCGCGCCCACACACACGCTCACCTGGTGCTTGCCGCCTTCCACTCGCTCAAGCACTTCAAACGACCCGGCATCTGGGCCGTCCGGACGGAATTCAATCGCGTCCACTCCCTGAAACTGGTCCGCAATTCCCAGTCGCTCGCCAACAAGCCCGAGCGTCACGCCCGCGCCTCGCGTCGCCGACTCCCATCCGCCGAAGAGCAACATCCGCTTGCGGTCAAGTCCGGGAATCGCGGCAATCGCTTCGGCCAGCACCGCCGCCGTTGCCTGCGCATCGGGGAATCCGCCGATCGGCCCATCAATCGGAACGAGCTCGAAGCTCACCTTCTGCGCCACGCTCATCATCACCTGCTGCAGCTTGGCCTTGGGCCCCAGCGAAACCAGCCACACCTTGCTCGGGCTTTGCGGGCTGCCTGGGCACTTCGCAGCCAGGTTTGCGGCCTCATATAAAGCGCTCGCCGCCCAGGGATCGAGCACCGCGGGCAGCACCATCTCGTTCTTGATCCCCGGCCCGCTCGGCCCAGTCGTCGGTTCCAGCGTCTGCAGCGGATCAGGCACAATCCCCGCGCAAACGACGATATGCAGTGCGTAGGACATGATTCTTCCTCGATTACTGGCTAGTTTCTAATTTTCCGCTGAGTGTAAGCCGCCTGAGCCAGCCGCAAACTCAATATTTGACCGCTCGCCATCGGGCGACTGAGCGCAGTTCCACAGGCACGCTCCACAGTGCACGCATTTTTCGCGCTCGAAGTCGGGGCCGCCATCGCTGCCCAGCGTGAGGGCCTGGCCCGAGCACATGGCAATGCAGGTTTTCTCCAGGCACGCAATGCAGCACTGCCGGTCGAGGAACACTACATGGTCCGCGAACCCGGGAACCGCTTGCACCTTGCCGCCCATCAGCAGCGCATCCTGCTGCGTAACCAGCAGCCGCCCGTCGAATGCAATCTCCGGCCATCCCCGCGCGCTCATGAGCGCATCGTGCAGCGGCCGAGCGCAGTCGAGGGCCACCTTTGCGGCTTGTTCGACCGACAGGCCGCCCGCTATGAAGGTTGCGAACCGGCGAATCTGTTTTGGCGCCGGCGGAATGTGTGCTCGAAGCGCGAGCCGGCCGCCAGTGAGACCAGCAAGCGCCATCCCCGCAACCCCGCGAACGAATCCTCCATGAAATCCATTGCGCGCGTTCTCCGCTTCTTTCGCGCCGCTCTCCACCCAGCTTGCGCGACGTCGCGTCTCATACGTCGCCGCCAGATTCTCCTGCGTGAACGGCTTGTCCGCGCGCAGCAGCTCCAGCGCTGCCTCGCCCAGTTCGACGCCCGTCGTCCACGCCTCATCCACGCCGGAACCGGTGAGCATGTTGGTCGAGCCGGAGCCCTCGCCGATCCGCGCGAATCCATCGCCGCTCAGGAACGGCTCGCCGCGCTTGCCCGATTCTTCGAGCGACTTCGCACCCCACGAGCGCATCGTTCCATGCTGCAGATGACGCCAGAGCAGCGGATGCTGGATGTAATGCTGCAGGTACCGGTAAGCTGTGCGCTGCGGATTGCCCATCCACGACGGCACAAAGATGCCGACCGAAACCAGCCGCTCCGGGTGCACGTAGAGGAAACCGAAGATCTCCGGCTCAGGAAATCCGAATGTGTGCCACACTGTCCCCGGCTCAAGCTCGGAATCTTCCGGCAGTTCGATCACCATCTTCATGCCCAGCGCCCATTCACGCCGCGCATGTCCCGCCGGCAAACCGAATCGTTCATCGAGTTTCTGTCCCACCGCGCCCACAGGCCCATCGCCAACAACGGTCAGCCTCGCGCGCACCTCCATGCCCGGCATATAGCCCTCAGCCGGAATGCCGTGCCTGTCCACACCCTGATCGGCAAGCCGAAGCCCGGTGACACCTCGTCGCGCTTGGTCCGCTGTCTCGGCAAAGATCGGACCGCTCACCGGCGTTCCCGGCCAAATCTGCGCCAGACCGCCAGCCATCAGTTGCGAACCCACCCACTGGTTGAATTGTCCGATGGAGAGGATCAGGCCGCCATCCTTGTGCAAAAAGGCCGGCGTCCAAGGCAACTCGAACGCATCGTCCTTCACCCACGACTCTCGTCCAAGACCAAGAAAAAAATCTCCAAAACGCAAAAGCGCGGAGCGCCTCGCCCCGATCGGATCGAGCAAATAAAAGACCCGCTCCTCTTTTACCGTCGCGGCCATGGGAATTTCAGCGGGCTCGAGCGTGGGAAAGCTCACGCGAATCCCTTCGCCGCGCGTCACTACGCCGCTCACGCCCGCGGCAAGATCGTCGGCGCGCTCGTAGCACATCACCTGCAGCGGCATGCCTGGTGCAACTTTGCTTTCGAACGCGGGATCGCCAGGGTTCTCGCTCCACGCTCGCGTCAGCGTGGTCAGGAATCCGCCTGTCGCCGGACCGAATCCTGCGCACACGATGTCGACTTCCATCGTTTGCCGGTCGACTTCAATCGGTTGTGGCGCCGAGCTCATGCCGCTCCTGCCGCTGGATAATCGAGCGCCTCGGGAATCATGACCTTGCTCACGGTTTCCGCCGCACGATCTTTCGCCAGCCGCGCACCGGTCAGGCACGTTGTCAGCTTGCTCTGCAGCCGCAGAAACTCGCTGGATCCCGCGCAGCCCGCGCACGGCCCCGCCTTCGCCGGATGACTTCCGTCGGCAGCCAGAACATCGACGGCCATCGCCATGATGCCGGGCATCGTCTCTTCCAGCTCTTCGAGTTCCGCCGCGAGGAAGCAACTGCGATGCTCCGCCTCATCCCACGAGGGATGGCGGTTGTATCCAAAGACCAGCTCCGCACAGATGCGCGACACCTCACCCGCCGCCTGCGCCGCTTGCGTGTGGCACAGGTCGCTCAGGAATTGGACGGTGCCGGCGAGGCCTTCGGCGGCAACTGCGTCCACGGCTCCGCGCGTCTCCAGCTCAAGCACATCGAGAATCTGCGAACGCGAAGCCATCAACCAACTCAGCGCATCGGCAAGCGCAAAGGTCACGCCCTGGCGCTGCCCGTGATAAAGCTTGCCGCCCTCTGGATCAGTGGCTTCTTGCAGATGATTCAGCGTCCATGCCCACAGCTTCATCGCCGACGCCAGCGTGCACGCGCCGGTTCCGGGATGTGTCGACGCAATCCGCCGCATCTCCGCGGTCCACGCGGTAAACTGCGCCAGGAAAACCTCGCTGGTCATCGTCACCGTCAGTTGACGCCGCTGCACCGCCTCGGGCCCTTCGTACGTCGCCTCCAGTTGCGCATCCATCCACTTGTTGGCGAGGAAGCCCGGGCAATCTTCAGTGATCCCGTAGCCGCCCATCAGGCTCACCGCTTCGCGCATCATGTTCGCGCCGTGACCGGTGTTCCATAGCTTCGTCGCCGGGCACAGCACGTTTGCTTCTGCGTCCTTCAGCACGTACTGCACCAGCGGGTCGGCTTCGAGCTCCGCGCGACGCGCGCTGTTGCCCCGCAGCTTTGTCAGCTCGATCGCGCGTTCCTCACTCTCTTTCAGTGCCTTCATCTCCGCGCGCCCGCCGCTGACGCCGCGCTCCTTCAGCATCGCTGTCTTCTGCTTCTCCAGCGGATCAAGTTCGTCGAACAGCCGCGCCGCCGCAAAGCCCATCGAGGCCGCCGCCTCGCCTGTCGCCCACACATCCACCAGCCTGTGCAGCGCGTCTTCCCGCTGCTGAATTCCCTGCTCGTAGCGCACCGATCCCGCCTTCGCTCCCTCGGCTCCGCGAAAGCGCTGCCGCTGATAGCGAATCACCGGCTCCGCCGCTGACAGCAACTTGGCCGCCGTCATCAATCCCACCGGCACGCGCGTCCGCCGGAACACCGCGTCGATAATTTCGCTATGGTTGAAGTTCGGCACAATCACGCCGTCCTTCACCGTGTATCCGCCCACAATGCGGCTCGCTGGCACTTTCAAATTGAAAACCGGATCGCCTGTCGACGAAAGCTGGTGCACCAGTTTCTTGGTCGCCGTGCCGCGGTCGAACGTGCCCTCGTCGGTCTCTTCCAGAATCACTACACAGCTTCCCTTGATGCGCGGGTCGTCGGAGTTCACCGCCGCCGTTACAAAGTTGGCGAAGGCGATTCCCGTGATGAACCGGCCGCGCTTGTCCACCTGCAGCCACGGCTCCTGGCCGTCCTTCCACTCCGCCACGCGCACCTTGCCGTTCAGCATTCCAGTATCCACGCCCACATACGGAATCGGCTCAGTCAGCGCGAAGGCTCCGCGCCACGGCTTGCGTTCTTCACCCGGTTGCGGCGGAGCCGCCAGCTTCTTGTAGCGGCTCACTTGTTCCGCTGTGCCGCGTTCGTGAATCGGCGAGAGCGCCAAAAACCCAGCCAGGCTTGCCGTAGCCGCGCCGCCATCCACCCATGCCAACTCGAAAGCCGCGAGCCCCAGCGCCAGGTTCTTCGGCCCAACGATGAATCCGCCCTCCTCGGGCTCCATAAACGCCGCCGTGATTCCCGCACGGTCAAAGGCGTCCATCATCTCGTCCTTCGCCGCAGTCCACTCGTGCGTGTTGCGCTCGCCGGCGGCGACCATGCGCGCCACAGTTCCCCGCGCCACGCTGCGCGCCGATGCGACCAGCATCTGCAAATCGAACCGATCGCTAAACCGCCATTGAATCTGCCGCACCGCATCGCCGGGAAGCGTCAGCATCGTCTTCGTTTCAGGAATCGCAACTGTGCCCACAACTGTGGCCATCAAGGGCCTCCTCAAGCAAAGCTGTTCACGATTTGCGTGGCCTTCCCAGATCCGTCGGCCGTTTCTCGATGAAAACGTCGCTCAACGGCCGCTCTTTCGGCATACAGCAATCGTGGAACTGCTTAGCGCATCTATTGTCCTTAACTCGACACTCGACGGCATGTGACCCACATCACCCCGGCGAGGGATCTGTCGCTGATAAAGCGTCTTGGCGAGGATTTACAGGATATGGCCGCTTTGGGCGGAAGCTGAGACGCGGAACTATAGAAGTTCGCGGAACTCATCCACTAAGCCCGGCGTCGCGCACGATGCCGCCCATCGTGAATGCGTTCACTGGATTGTGGCGAGGGATCGTCAGGATTCGGACGCCATCGGTCATCACAATATGAGCGCCTTGACGGAGAACGCGGAAGCCGGCACGTTCGAGTGCAGCCACTGCCCTCTGATGGTTGATGCCGGCGATCTTCGGCATGACTTCCCGCCTCCTATGGTCTGAAACCAGAAACGCCCCAAACGGTGGCGTTCCGTTTGAGGCGCATCCGAGTCTCAAAGACCGAGGAGGAAACGAATCTCATGGGTATGACCATTGGCGATTCGATTTGTCAAGATGCGAGCGACCCCTAAGCCTACGCGACCTCGACCACGCGGCTGTCCCCATCCATCGCCAACCCTTCGGCTGCTTCAACATACTCCCGAATCGCAACTCGAATGTTTTCAAGCGCCTCTTCCTCGGTCGCTCCTTGCGACCAGCACCCGGGCAGCCCCGGGCAGGAGACGCTGAAACCTTCATTTGATTGCCGCAGAACCACTCGATACGTCGCCATTAAAGTTATCCTACACCCATTTTCTGCCCTCCGCTAAAGGGTGAGATTGAGGTTTCTCCAGAACAAGATGTGTTCCAAGTTGCCTTTCTCTCGGGCCAAGGCTGAAAGCTGTATTTGTGATCTACATCGCCCCGCTTGTGACACCTATCACTGCCAGCACCGTCCTCAAAAGCGCATCTCTGAAGAGTGGCCTCTGCGGCCCACTCCCCAACCGCAGCGGACTTGTATGTACGAAACCAGGGAAAGTTGCAGTCAATCCTCTTTTGCCTGGGGAAAGAAGACGGCAGGATGAAATACGCCGCACCGATACGAGCGCGATCGAGCATTCGAAAAACTGTCCTGGCAGCCGGCGTTGCCGTTTTCGCCATCGCATTCGCGCCCATCGCTCTTCGCGCGCAGGCTGACTGCCTTGCCTGCCACGGCGATGCCACCATGACCGACAGCGCCGGCCACAGCATCGCCGTCGACGGCCAGAAATTCAGCTCGAGCATTCACGGCAGCCTGCAGTGCACGAGCTGCCATGCGGACATCAAGGCCTATCCACACCCAGACAAAATCGCGTCGGTCGACTGCAAGACTTGCCACGCCGATCAGGCCTCCAGCGTCTCCGGCAGTGTTCACGCCTCGGCCTCAGACCACCCCTGCACCAGTTGCCACGGCGTCGCCCATTACATTTACCCCAAAGACGACGCGCGCTCCAACGTCTACCCGCTCAACGTTCCCAAGACCTGCGGCACCTGCCACGGAAGCCCCG
>CAZANC010000123.1:0-9811 GCA_964486495.1 uncultured Occallatibacter sp. | reverse complement strand
CCGATCCGTCCGGCATGGGCTGGCAGCGCGGGCACCAGAAGGTGACGCGCGCGTCTGCGCCTTGAATGCGGCGGCGAATCGGCTCGCCGCAGCGGCGGCACGGCTCGCCCGCGCGGCCATAGACCCACAGGCTCGCCCCGGGATCGGACGCGTGCGTGGTGCGCCGCTGCTGGCCGCGATAGGTGACGATGAGGTCGCCGGAATCTTCGAGCACGTTGGCTTGCAGCAGCTTTTGCGCGATGGCGATTGTTGCGGCGGCCTCTTCACGATTCAGCGTTCCGACGGCGCGAAATGGATGAAGGCCCTGGACGAAGCAGATTTCCGATTTGAAGACATTGCCGACGCCGGCAAGAACTGTTTGATCGAGAAGGACGTCGGCGAGTGCTTCGTGCCGACGGCCCAGCAGGCGCGCGAGGGCGGCTTCGGCGTCGAACTCCTCGCTGAGCAGATCGTTGGCGGGCTGGGCGACATGTATGTCGCGGGCGAGCGATTGTTCCGTGTGCATCCGCGCTACCGGCACGCGAAAACCGACCGCCTGGTACTCGCTGTTCTCGATCACGATGCGCATATGGAACCGCGGCGCCTGCCAGCGCTCACCCTGCCGGTAGATGTGCCAGCGGCCGTTCATCAGCAAATGCGAGGTGAGGATTCCGCCTCCGGAAAAATGAATAAGCAGCCATTTGCCGCGGGCTTCGACTTGATCGACCGTCTGGCCAACGAGCGGCGTGTCGTCGTTGAATCGCGTGAGGAGTGGGAATGTCGACCGGAAGCCGGTGACCGGTTTGCCGGCGAGCGCACGGCCGATGTTGCGCGCGGTGCGAAAGATGGTGTCGCCTTCAGGCATTGCTTATTGAACCTCGGGCCGACTCGGCTCGGCATGCACGATCGCGAGCGGAATGCGGCGCAGATGCATTCCCAGCGGCCCAGGATGAAAGCCCGCATCCATTAGAAAGCGTGCCATCGAATGCGCGGCGACCGGCTGGCCATTGATGGTGGTGATCAGCACGCCCTCATGACTGCTGGCGTGCATTCGTTGCTGTCCGCGCGTGCAGAGAAAATGCGCCAGCCCCGCGGCTGTTTGCGAGCGTTCCGGCTCCTCAGCGGGCAAAAAGACCAGCAGGTTGGGATTGCCACGCTTGAGCCAAGCGACGAGCTCGCCGTTGCGGAGGATCACTTCAGCATAGACAGCCCGCGTGAGAATCCTCGGCGCGGACTCCGAATCTTCATTCATCACCGGAAGCTCGGGCCAGTGCAACACAGATCCATACGGATTGGCGGGATCCGTCGCAGCGAGTTGCACGAATTCGGGCTTCTCGGCTGGCGGTTCGGTGCGCAACTGGCGCAGCAAATCGACCGCCGCCGGTAGCGCAAACTGCGTCGCGCCCAATCCGCCGACGAAATAGCCGCGCCGAATCCGCCCGCTCTCTTCGAGCGCCTTCAGCACGTCATAAACGGCGCTGAATCCGCCGGGCACGTTTTCCGCTGCGACAGACTCGCGCAGCAGCACGCCATAGCGGTTGAGCAGTTGCAGCGCCAGCGCATGGCTGCGCTCGGTCGTTGTTCGCCGCAGGTCTTCGGCGCTTTGCCCCGCGGGGCGAAGCGGCAATAATGACCAGCGCCCCTGCGCCGTGGGCGGCGTAGTGCGTCGCGAGCGGAAGACCGCGCCGGTTTGATAGCGGCGAGGAGTACGGGCACTCTCAGGCCGGGCGATGTACGCGCGCAGGGCGTGAAGCGAGTCATTCGTAATCAGCCCGCGCCACACAAGGCTCCAGAGCGCTTCGATTGTTTCGCCGGGATAGCCTGCGCCTGCTTCTTCATGTAGCGAATCGAAAAAGCTCGCGCCGGTCGCCTCAAGCACCGCGAGCAGCTTTTCTTCACGCTGGGTGAGCGGGTCAAGGCCCGAATTGACGATCGGACGCTGCTGCGCCAGCAGCGGAAGCTTGTCGGCGAGGAACAGCGCAATGCGGCCATCGCGTTCACCAATTGGCTCGACACCAGCCCACGCGACTTCGCCGGCGGCGATCAGCGTGTCGAGCCCAGCGGATGTGAAATCGGCAATGCGCGCGGGCAAAATTGACGATTCGAGCAGCGATGCGGGCAACGGTGCGCCCTGCAGGCTTTCAATGGCGTCGAGCAGTGCGTCGAGATGCGCAGTCCCGGTGCGGCGCGGCGCGAGCACGCCTTGCCAGTGCGTGAGGAAGCGCGCCAGCGTGTGCTGCTCCACCGGCTCAACTTCACGGCGCAGCTTGGCCAGCGACTTGCGGCGAATTTGCCGCAGGATCTCCGCGTCGCACCATTCGCGATGCAGCCCACCGGGACGGAAACCGCCTTCCAGTACGCGGCCCTCATGCACAAGCTGCCGCAACGCGCTCTCGACGGCTTCAGTGTCGAGCGCAAACCGGTCCGTAGCCTCGCGCAGCGTGAACGGACCGTGCGTGCGCGCGTAGCGCCGCACCAATTCGAGCACTGGATGGGCCACCGGCTCGAGCAACGCAGCCGCCAATCCGGGCGGCAGAGGAATTCCAAGACCGTCGCGGTAGCGCGCAGCGTCTTCGGCGGCGATCATGCGCTTTTCGCCGGCGATGCGCAATTCCAGCAGACGCCGCGAGCGAACGAGCCGGTCGATGTGATTGAGCAGTTCAGGCGAAGTAACTCGGCGACCCAGTTCCTCGCGCGAAAGATCGCCAAGGCGCAGGCACAGATCGTGAATTCCGTCGGCGGAACGTGCGCGGTAATTCTCGGCAAGGCACTGCGCTGCCTCTTCAACCTCCGCGATTGCATTGGCGTCGAGCAACTCGCGCAGGTCGGCCTCGCCCAGCAATTCGCGCAACTGATCCTGATCGATTGTCAATGCCTGCGCACGTCGCTCGGCCAACGGCGCGTCGCCTTCGTACATGAAGTTGGCCACGTAGCTGAAGAGGAGCGAAGCGGCGAAGGGCGATGGCTTGCGCGTCTCCACCACATGCACGCGGAGCTGGCGCTGCTCAATGGCGCGCAGAGTCTCGATGAGCGCCGGCATATCGAAGACGTCGCGCAGGCACTCGCGATAGGCCTCCAGCAGCAACGGAAACTGGGGATAGCGCGAGGCCACGCTGAGCAGATCGTAGGAGCGTTTGCGCAACTGCCAAAGCGGCGAACGCTGGTCGGCGCGGCGGCGCGGCAGCAGCAGCGCGCGGCCCGCCGCCTCGCGAAATCGCCCGGCAAACAGCGCCGTCGATCCCAACTGGCGCAACACAAGCTGCATGGCTTCGGCGGACTCGACAAGAATCCAATCTGCATCGGGCGCCTCGTCGGTGTCAGGGAAGCGAAGGACGAATCCGTCGTCGCCCCACAGTGTTTCCACCTCAGGTCCGCCTGTCGCGCGGATGCGCGCAGCCACGGCCATCGCCCAGGGAATGTGAATGCGGCTGCCGAATGGCGTCAGCACGCAGACGCGCCAGTCGCCAAGCTCGTCGCGGCAGCGCTCGACGACGATCGTCCGGTCGTCGGGAACCTGCTCGGTGGCCTCAGCCTGGTCGGCGAGAAAGCGGAGCAAGTTTTCCGCAGCGCCGGGATCGAGATCGTGCTCGTTGACCAGGCGCGTCAATGCGGCGGCTTGCGGCAACGCGCGCAGCTCGCGGACCATTGCTCCAATTCGCCGGCCAAATTCGAGCGGGCGGCCGGGGCCGTCGCCCTTCCAGAACGGCATCTTGCCCGGCTCACCCGGAGCGGGAGTCACCAGCACGCGGTCGTGCGTAATGTCGGTGATGCGCCATGTGGACGCGCCGAGGATGAACGTCTCGTTGGGGTGCGACTCGAAGACCATTTCTTCGTCGAGCTCGCCCACGCGCACCGGCTTGCCATCGGTGAACGCGAGGAAGACGCCGTAGAGGCCGCGATCGGGGATGGTTCCGGCATTCAGAATCGCCAGGCGGGCCGCGCCATCGCGGGCTGTGACAACATTGCGCACTCGATCCCATGTGAGCCGCGGACGCAACTCGCCAAACTCATCGGAGGGATAGCGGCCGCTGAGCAGGTCGAGCACGCCGTCGAAAGCCGCACGCGAGAGCGATCCGAACGGCGCCGCACCGCGCACGAGGTTGAATAGCAGGTCGACGGAAACTTCGGCAGCAGCGGAGTCAGCGGGGTTAGCGGAGTTAGCGGAGTTAGCGGAGTTCGTGTGATCCCACTCCCGCGGCGTCTCTTCGTCGAAGAGTGCGGGCAAGAGCGGGGCAGCCGAATTCTTCTTTCTGATCCCCGTTCCCTGATTCCTGTTCCCTGTTTTCTTGTTCCCTCGGTCCCTCGTTCCCTTGGTCCCTGCATTCGCGACAATGGCCACCAACTGCTGGCACAGCACATCGAGAGGATTGCGCGGGAAGCGCGTCGACTCGATGTGGCCATCGTGCATGGCGCGCGTCACTGCCGCGCAAGCAACCAGATCGGCGCGGTACTTGGGAAAGAGAATGCCTTCGCTCACCGCGTCCACATGGTGACCGGCGCGGCCGATGCGCTGCATGCCGCTGGCGACGGAGGGCGGCGACTCGATCTGAATCACGAGGTCGACGGCGCCCATGTCGATGCCCAACTCGAGCGTCGAGGTGGCGCACAACGCTTTAATCTGCCCGGCCTTAAGCTGCTCCTCGATGACGGAGCGCTGCGCTGCAGCCAGCGAGCCGTGATGCGCGCGAGCGATCGGTTCGCCGGCCAGGTCGTTGAGTGCTCCGGCAAGACGCTCGGCGGTCTGGCGAGCGTTCACGAAGAGAATCGTCGAGTTGCGCTCGCGAATGATTTCGAGCAGCCGCGGATGAATTGCGTTCCAGATGGAGACGCGCCGAGGCGTCTGCGAGGCCGGGCCTGAGGGAATCTCCTCCATCTCGCCCAGGCGCGCCATGTCTTCTACGGGGACCTCGATGCGCAGCTTGAGCTGCTTGGGCGCGGCGGCGTTGACGATGGTGACCGGCCGGTAGCGAAGCGGCGTGGCGTCCCCCACATCAGGGACCAAGGGACCAAGGGACCGAGGGACCGAGGAATGAGCATCTGTGCCTTCTGCGTCATCAGCCGCAGAGTCTCCTGGTTCGCGAGTAACTTTCCCCTCGTCGTTGCTCCCCAGTTTTTGCCTTCTTGTTCCCTCGTTCCCTTGGTCCCTTGTTCCAGGTTTTTCCGTTCCCTGCACTTCCACTCCGCCGAGGAATCGCGCTACTTCTTCGAGCGGCCGCTGCGTGGCTGAGAGTCCGATGCGCTGCAGCGGTTTTGCGGTCAGCGCCTGCAGGCGTTCCAGCGTCAAGGCCAGATGCGCGCCGCGCTTGGTGGGAACCAGCGCGTGAATCTCGTCAATGATCACCGTCTCGACGGTGCGCAACGCCTCCGCCGCCTGCGAAGTAAGAATCAGGTAGAGCGACTCGGGAGTGGTGATGAGAATTTCGGCGGGATGACGCGCGAAGCGTGCCCGCTCGCGCTGCGGCGTGTCGCCAGTGCGCACGCTGATGAGCGGCTCATGAAACGGAACGCCCATGCGCCTCGCCATGTTGGCCATGCCGGCAAGTGGCGAACGCAAATTCCGCTCGACGTCGACTGCCAACGCTTTCAGCGGCGAGACGTAGACAATGCGGCAGCCTGTCCTCGCGGTGTCGTTTCGCTCCCTTGCTCCCTTGCTCCCTTGTTCCCTGCTCTTCTGATCCCTGATCCCTGTTCCCTGTTCCCTGTTCTGCAGCATCAGCCGGTCAAGGCACCACAGGAACGCAGCAAGCGTCTTGCCTGTGCCCGTCGGCGCAAGGATCAGCGCATTCTCGCCGCGCGCGATCACAGGCCAGCCCATGCGCTGCGGAGCGGTGGGCGCGTCGAAGACGGCCTTGAACCACTCCGCCGTCACCGGGTGAAAACAGGCAAACGGGTCGGAGATTTCAAGCGAATTGGGTGGGTGCGGGGACATGCTGCTCTCAAGAGAGTAGCGCAAAGACCTTGGCGAAGACAAAGCGAAAAAGATAGAAAACAGGGTCCGAGGATCAGGGGCCAGAGCATCAAGAAGCCGTGCGGAACCTGCTGGCCGCCGGAGCTATCCCTTATGCCCCGTATTTCCCAGCCGCGCCACGCTGAACTGCGCTCCGGCGAACAGGATCAGTCCGGAAATATACGCCCAGAAGAGCAGTCCCACCGAGACATAAAACGGTCCGTAAAGCGCCTGGAAATTCAGATGCGGCAACATCGCCGCATAGATGAACCTCGAAATCAGCCAGACGCCTCCAGTGATGATGGATGTGCGCATCACCGGCCGCCAGGGTACCTTGCGGTTGGGCAGAATGTAGTACACCGAGAAGAAGAACAAGATCGACGCGACGCCCGTTGAGACCGCCAGCCAAACGTAGGTCAGAGCATCATAAGAGTAGTTCAGAATCCGGAAGAACCAGTTGTCTGAGTCATGCAGCAGAGCAAAAGCGAGCACCTTGTCTACGTTCACATTCACCACCATGCTGGCCACGCCCAGTCCCACCATCAGCAGCGCCAATCCGACGGCGATGGTCTGGTTGAACAGGTAGTTGCGGCTCTTGCTCACTCCCCATGCTTGGTTGAGAGCCACCTCCAACGGCAGGAAAATGCCCGTGCACGCAATCAGGATCATCACCAGCGAAAAAGCCTGCGCGCCATGATGCTTCAACAGCGGGAGCACGGCCTCACTGACGATGGTGTTCGCCACCCAGTCCTTTGTCGTGGTGGCCGACGGCAGAAAGTAGTTGACCATGTCGTCCACTACACCCCTCATCGCTTCGGAGTGAAAGACCGAGAGCGCCAGCGTGTAAAGAAGCACGACGAAGGGAATAAACGAAATGATGGCGTTGGCGGCAACGCTGAAGGCGAAGGTGTGCACCTCGCTGTCGAGCAAATAAGCGATGAGCGCAGTGCCGCTTTTGCGCCAGAGGTACCATTTGGACTGGGTGGCCTTTTCGGCCGGGCCGGTGGCGGCGGCAGCCACAGCGGCGCCGGCGCTGCCGATGTCGGCTGCAACGTCAGACGCGGATTCCAAACCATCAGGCACAATTCAATCCCTTAGGGTCTTCTTGCGGTGATGCGCGCTCCGCCGTTCCCGCTCTTCGTCGTCCCGATTCGATGCGCGCAGATGAATGAAGGTGCTCACCCAAGGATAGCCGGTTCGGCTCAGGCTCGCTGGACCGCGCTCGGCGCTGGCTTTGACTTCAAGCGGTTGGATGCGCGATAAATCGATCAATCGCGGCGCAGCCGCGTCAGCGCCCATCGCGCGGCAATGCGAAGACCTTCATCAGCCGCCGCCGTCCATGCTTCAAGCTGCGGCGCGAACCGAGCCAGTTCGCTGTTGCCCATGGCGATCGCGACGTTGCGCTTGAGGCCGAGAAATCCCGCGCGACGCACCGGCGACCCGTTGAATTGGCGTTCGAAGGACTGCTCGTCGAGCGAAGCCAACCACTCCAGTGCGGGATTGACCAGCTCCGGGCGCGGCACGAGTTCGGCGTCGATGGCCATCGGACCGCTGTGCAGCGCTTTTTCCTGCGACTTCCGATTCCAGGGGCACACATCCTGGCAGATGTCGCAGCCGAAAACCTGCCTGCCCATGTTCGCGGCGAACTCCTCCGCGATCGGCCCCTTGTGCTCGATGGTCAAATACGAGATGCAGCGCGAAGCATCCATCTGGTAAGGAGCGATGAGCGCATCTGTCGGGCAGGCTTCGATGCAGCGCGTGCAACTGCCGCAGCGATCCGCGACCTGCAGCCCGGGCCACTGCCCCGCCGCCACGCTCCCTGCCGGGGCCCCCGGCGAGCGGTCGTTGCTCGCTGGGGTGGCTTGCTCCCTCGCTCCCTCGCTCACGTCCAATGACGTCAAAAGTACCGCCAGAAACCCAAACGACCCGAGGCGCTGATGAATCAGGCACGTATTCTTCCCCGTCCAGCCAAGCCCAGCTGCGGTCGCCAGCGCCCGCTCGACAATCGGTCCGGTGTCGACGTACGCTCGCGATTCAAATTCGCCAAGCTGCTCGTGCAGCCGCGCCTCGACCGCGCGAATCCGCTTGAGCAACACCTTGTGATAATCGCTCGGCCGCCGCTCGCCCTTCGGGTCGCCACGGCCGGCCAACACACTGCTCGGCAAAACGCGACTCGTCCAGGCATAACGCGCAATCCACGCGCTCCCGCGCTCTGCCGTTTTGGTTGAGAGAGGTTCTGACGGGAAGGTGTAGCTGGCAAAACACACCAGCGCCGACCGCGCCCAGGGAAAGGGAATCTCCGCGCGTTCGCGCAGCAACTGCCCGTCCTCCGACTTTCGCTTCAGGTAGCCCATCGTTCCCGCGCGGCCGGCGGCAACCCACTCGCGAAATCGTTCTGCATCGCGCGTCTCTGCAGCATAGGGCAACGCCACCAGTCCGGCTTCCTGAAAGCCCGCCTCCAGCGCCCAGGCGCGCGCCTGCTCCCTCGTCAAAACGGGCTCCGAATTTGCGGAAAGATCACCCATGGAACCATCAAACGCTGGTGTGCGTATAGGTCACTGTACCGTTCGATCCCCCTGAGCCCCTCGGGCCCCATGCGAATTCAGCATAGCTCTCGCGATGGAGCGAATTTCAGGGCGGGGTGGGCGGGAGATCGACCGGATGCCTCATGATTCGCCCCCCCGGGGCGACACTCTCGAGGAGGATGCCATGAATGACACCATGTGCTGCACAGAAATTCCACCCATTGCAGCGGGCGAGTTTACGGAAATCGTGAGAGGCACCGAAGCCACCCTGTTGGAGCGCTTCATGCCGATGGTGCGCCGGCAATGCGTCACACTCAATCTCGCAGCCGTCACGCGTATCGATGCTGCCGGCCTGGCCGCTCTCATCACGCTCTATTGCGACGCGCGACAGGCGGGCCACGACTTCACAATCTCCAATCCCTCTCCACACGTCGCGGAGATTCTTGCCGTCGTGGGCCTCGACAAGCTCCTTGTGTCCCAACATGCAGAAGGGTTTTCAGGATTCGGCACGCCGGTAGAGGCAACTGCGGCCTGATTCTCGGCGGAAATCCTCAGGAATCGCGCCACCCGCCGCTCCGTCGTCCTAAAATGCGGTACCCGATGCTCCCGTTCGGCACGATCCTTCGCAGCCTCCCCCTCCCCCTGTGACCAAAAGCACATGCAAATGTGTCCCCTGGACGATATTCCTACTAACGACACAAGAATGCCGCTCGATGCAGTCCGATAGCCAGGGTTCGACCCGCAAAGCCGCTCCGCAATCTCCAATTGGCGCGCTGGCCTCCGTTCCTTTACCCTTGCCTATGGACCGCACGGCGGAATCCTACAAGAACCAACAAGTGAGGGAGGCTTTATCCCATGGCTCAGGGCGTAATGGAGCAGTCGGTCGCCGAGGCGACCCCAACAACAACCAAGTATGTGTATTCCTTCGGCGGCGGCAAAGCTGACGGCAACGGCAAGATGAAAGACGTTCTCGGCGGCAAAGGCGCTGGCCTGGCCGAGATGACCAATGCCGGTTTGCCCGTGCCTCCCGGATTCACCATCCAGACCGAGGCCTGCCGCGAATATATGCGCGGCAAACTGAGCCACCAGATCGAGACCGAGATGCTCGATGCGCTGGAGAAGCTGGAAAAGTTGCAGGGCCAGAAGCTCGGCACGGGCGAAAATCCGCTGCTGGTCTCGGTCCGCTCGGGCGCCAAGTTCTCCATGCCCGGCATGATGGACACGATTCTGAACCTGGGCCTGAACGATCAGGCTGTTGAAGCACTGGCCAAGCGCAGCAATAATCCCCGTTTTGCTTATGACTCCTACCGCCGGCTCATCCAGATGTTCGGCGACGTAGTCCTCGACGTTCCCAAGAAGA
>CAZANC010000122.1:0-9853 GCA_964486495.1 uncultured Occallatibacter sp. | reverse complement strand
CTCCGGCCAGCAGCAGCTTCCCTTTGGAGATGAACCCGATGACGATTGAGACCCATTTCGATTCCAACTACCGCAAGGTTCTGGTGGCCGCACGTCGCGCACGCCAAATACAGAACGGCTCCCAGGCGCTGGTCCCAACGCGATCAACCAAGGCATGCCGGATTGCGCAGGAAGAGGTCGAAGCAGGCAAAATCGCTTACGTCAAGCGCGAGGTCGAAGTCACCAAGCCACTGGTCGAGGGTCCGGCGATCCCCATCCTTCTCAGCTAAAAGGGCGGGGTCAGGGATCAGGGGTGAAGATTCAGCAAGGCCATCCTGCCCCTGATGCCTGACCCCTGTTCACCTTCCCCTGAACTACAATCGAGACATGAGAGTCGTCGTGGGCGTCTCCGGTGGAATCGCCGCGTATAAGGCGGCCGAGCTGGTGCGCGTGCTCCAGCGCCAGACCGTCGAAGTGCATGTCGTCATGACCGAGTCGGCGCAGAAATTTGTGCAGCCGCTCACCTTTGCCGCACTCACCGGCCATAAGGTCATCACCAGCCTTTGGGATGAAGGCGACCCCGGCGCGGCCGCCCCGGAGCAGAACGGCATCGATCACATTGCCGAGGCGCAATGGGCCGACGCGCTGGTTGTCGCTCCCGCCACCGCCAATATTCTGGCCAAGTTTGCTCACGGCATCGCCGACGATTTTCTCTCCACGCTCTATCTCGCCACCGCTGCTCCGGTCGTCGTTGCGCCGGCGATGAATGTGAACATGTGGAACCATCCCGCTACACAGGCAAATATTGAAACTCTGCGGCAGCGCGGCGTGACCATTGTCGAACCGGGAACGGGCGAGCTGGCCTGCGGCATGGTAGGCGCCGGTCGCATGGCGGAGCCGGAGACGATTGGCGCGGCGGTGGTCGCAGTACTCGGCCGTCGTCGCGATCTGGCCGGTGAAGTGGTGCTGGTCACCGCCGGCGGCACGCGCGAGGCCGTCGACCCGGTGCGCTTCATCGGCAATCGTTCCAGCGGCAAAATGGGTTATGCGCTGGCTGAAGCTGCACGCAGCCGTGGCGCCAGGGTGATTTTGATCAGCGGACCGTCGAGCCTGCAAGCGCCCGCGCATTGCGAAATCCTCAGGGTCACAACCGCGGACGAGATGCGCAACTCTGTCCTCGCCAGCATGAACGAGGCTACGCTTGTCATCAAAGCCGCCGCCGTTGCCGACTATCGCCCCATCGCCGTCTCCGCACAAAAGCTCAAGCGCACCGGTCCGCTGACCCTCGAGCTGGCGCCCACCGAAGATATCCTCGCCGAAGTCGTCCGCCGCCGTCGTCCTGGCCAGCTCATCGTGGGCTTCGCCGCGGAAACTGAAAATCGCATGGAGAACGGCCGCGCCAAGCTTCTCGCCAAGGGCGTTGACGCGATTGTGGTGAACGATGTGGCCGGCGAGGGCGTCGGCATCGACTCCGACACCAATGCGGCCACGTTCCTCACCCGCGCCACCTCCGTTGAGCTGCCGCAAATGCCCAAGCGCCAATTAGCCGACCGCATCTTCGACGAGATTCTCGCTCTCCGCCGTCCCCAATCCGTCGTCGTCGAATTGGATGACGAGCGCGATGTGGAAGCGCGCAAGAAGAAGGCCATTCAGAACCGAGTGCTGGACGAGAGCGTTCCTGTTGGTGCGGGCCGGCGCCACCAGCTCATCGTGGAGTAAGCTGCTTGCCGCGCGTACTCGATTCCGCCACCCGCGACGCTCTGGCCGAGCGGCTCAAGTTCTACCGCGATCTCGGGCTCACCGACTTCTATCGCAGAGATGTGGAGCCGGTCACCGCAATCGACGATCCCATTCTGGGCCGAAGCGTGGCTGAAGAGTTGGCGGAACGAGAGGGGCTCTTGCAGGCTGCAATTGCGGCTGCGGCACAATCCGCGACCGAACCGGCAGCACTGCAGGAGAACTTTTTTGGAGAGGAACCCACGATCAAACCTCGCAAAAACTTTTCCGCGCCTCCCGAGATCGCTGCCGCCGTTCCCGCAGAGGAACGCGCCGCCGCATTGCAGCTGATCCGCGAAGACCTCGGCGACTGTACACGCTGCGCCCTGCACACGGGGCGCCACACTATCGTCTTTGGTGTCGGCAATCCCGCTGCCCGGTTGATGTTTGTGGGTGAAGGCCCCGGAGCTGATGAGGACGCGCAGGGCCTGCCCTTCGTGGGCCGCGCCGGCCAACTGCTCAACAACATGATCGCGGCGATGGGCCTCAAGCGCGAGGAGTGCTACATCGCCAACATCGTCAAGTGCCGGCCGCCGGGCAACCGCACGCCGGAACCCGAAGAGGCCAACACCTGCTCGCCGTTCCTCTTTCGCCAAATTGACGTGGTTCGCCCGCAGGTTCTCGTGGCGCTCGGCGCGACGGCGGCAACTTATCTGTTGGGCGCGCGGCAACCGCTTGCAGGGCTGCGAGGGCGCGTACACGCATTTCGCGGGATGAGTTTGATCGTCACCTATCACCCGGCGTTTCTGCTGCGCGATCCGCGGCAAAAGAAAGAAGCCTGGGCCGACCTGCAGATCGCAATGAAAGAGCTCGGCCTGAAAGCCCCCGCGAAAACCTGAGCCGTTCCGTACGCTGCGCCGCCCTCACGCCGCGCGCAGCCGCCGTACCTTGATTTTGCTTTCGTTCTTGCGGGCCTGCGCGAGGTCGTAGGAAAGTTGCATCCGCAGCCACGTTTCCGGTGTGCTGCCAAAGGCCTTGGAGAGCCGGATCGCCATCTCCGGGCTGATGCCCGACTTGCTGTTGATCACGTTGTTGAGTGCCTGGCGCGTTACACCGAGGATCTTTGCGCCCTCGGTAACCGACAGCCCCAAGGGTTCAAGGCATGCATTTCGAATGCTTCGGCCTGGATGCGGTGGATTCTTCATCGGCATGGGTTTACTCCTGGGGTTCGCTAGTGGTAGTCAATCAATTCGACATCGAACGCATCTGCATCCTCGAAACGGAAGATGATACGCCGATTTGCAGTCACCGTGACAGACCAGAAACCTTTGAGGTCACCTGTCAGCTTATGCAGACGATAACCGGGAAGGTTCATAGCGAGTGGCGTCTCGGCTTGGTCAAGTCGGCCGAGAATATCATCGACCCTATCCAGCAAGTCGGGCCGTATTCCGCGCGGGTCGCCGCGTTCATAAAACCGTTTCAGACCGCGGTGCTTGAAACTTCTGATCACAAGAATACACTGTAAAGTGAAAATTGTCACTTGTCAAAGCGAGTTCAAATCTGGCTCCCGTCAAAGCACCACGACGCCGAGGATCCTAAGGCCCGCCTCGACGCACCACCCCGCCGCATCCCCTACACTGAATCTTGTCTCCCATGCCCGCATATTGCGAAGTCGCGCTGCCCGTGCCGCTGGACCACACGTTTACCTACGGCGTGCGCCTGGGCCAGCGCCCTCAGCGTGGCGCGCGCGTCATTGCGCCCTTCCGCAATGAGAAGCTCATCGGCGTGGTGACGGCGATCGACGCCAAGCCTCCGGCGGAGGTCGAGGTCAAGTATCTCGAGGCCGTGCTCGACGAGGAGCCGCTGCTCAGCGACCATCTGCTCGAGTTGGCTGAGTGGATCGCGCAATACTACCTGGCGCCGCTCGGCGAGGTGCTGCGCGCCATGCTTCCTTTGGCTGCGGAAGTCCGCCGCACCGTCTACTACCGCCTCACCGATCTCGGCCGTGACGTTCTCGCGCGAAGCATGGACGGCGACCAGGGGAAGGGAATCGCGCCGCAAGTCCGCCGGCGCGGCAGGCTCTCCCATGAAGGCCAGGACATGGAGCGGCGAGTTCTGGAGCGTCTGTCGTCAGGCGAGCCTGTCAAAGTGTCAACGCTGCGAACCGCAACCGCCGCGTCCCTCCCGCTCCTGGCCGCCATGGCTCGCAAGAAGTGGATTGCGCGCGAAACGGCAGCCGCCGAGCGCGATGCGCGGCGCATGGAGCGGTTCGCGGTGCTGACAGGCGATGGCCGCCTGCCCGCGCTCACTGAGAAGCAGACGACGATTCTGGCGGAGCTCGCGGCCAGCGGCGGCGAATTGCCTCTGGCTGAGCTGCGCCGTCGCGATCTTCCCTCGTCGACTCTCCAGACGTTAGTCCGGCGCGGTCTGGTGCGCATCGACGAGCGGCCTGAGGCGTTTCGGCTCGGCGGCCTCACTCCGTCGTCCGAGCCAATCTACCTCAACCTCGCGCAGATCGACGCGCTGGCAACAATCACCGGCGCGATCGGAGCGTTCCATCCGTTCCTGCTCTATGGCGTAACCGGCTCGGGAAAAACAGCCGTCTATCTCGCCGCAATGCAGAAGGTGCTCGACCGCGGCATGACTTCGATCCTGCTCGTTCCCGAAATTGGGCTCACGCCGCAGATGGCCGGTCTGCTCGACCAGGCATTCGGGCAGAAGGTGGCGCTGCTGCACTCGGCGCTCACGCCCGAGGAGCGCAGCGAGCAGTGGCGCCGCATCCGTCGCGGCGACGCGCCCATCGTCGTCGGCACGCGTTCGGCAATCTTCGCGCCCGCGCCGAATCTCGGATTGATCCTCGTCGACGAGGAGCATGACCAGAGCTACAAGCAGGAGGAAACGCCGCGCTACAACGCTCGCGATGTTGCCGTGATGCGCGCCAAACTTGCCGGCGCCGTCGTGGTCATGGGCTCGGCCACGCCCTCGCTTGAAAGCTGGCAAAATGCCGAGAGCGGCAAGTACACGCGCATCGAGCTGCGCGACCGCGTCATGAACCGTCCGCTGCCCGAGGTCGAGCTCGTCGACATGCGCCGCGAATTTCAGGAGTCCGCCCGGAACGATCTCTTCTCGCGATCGCTTGTCGAACAGACCAAGGCGGCGCTCGAGCGCGGCGAGCAGGCGCTCATTCTGCTCAACCGCCGCGGCTACTCCTTCGCCGTCATGTGCCGATCCTGCGGAGTAAAACTCGAATGCCAGAACTGCGCCATCTCGCTCACGCACCACAAAGCGCAATCGGACTCGAACGCCGAGGCGCTCGCCGGCCAGCGCCTGGAGTGTCACTACTGCGGCTACAAGCGCACGGTTCCGGCTCGCTGTCCCAAGTGCGACAGCGAGCACCTGTTCTATCTCGGCGCGGGCTCGCAACAAGGAGAAGAAAAGCTCGCCGAGATCTTTCCCGGCGCACGCATCGGGCGCATGGATCGCGACACGGTCCGCGGGCGCTACGACCTTGAGCATCTGCTCGCGCGGCTGCACTCGGGCGAGATCAATCTGCTCGTCGGTACGCAGATGATCGCCAAGGGGCATGACATTCACAGCGTCACGCTGGTGGGCGTCGTCGGCTGCGACCACGCGCTTTCCATGCCGGACTTTCGCGCGGCCGAGCGCGTCTTCCAACTCATGACGCAGGTCAGCGGGCGCGCCGGCCGCGGCGATCTGCCCGGTCGCGTGGTGGTGCAGACCTACTATCCCGATCACTACGCGATCCTCGCCGCTACCACCCACGATTACGCTACCTTTGCCGAGCGCGAGTTGAAATTCAGGCGCATGATGCACTACCCGCCCTTCGGCGCGCTGGCCAACGTCCTGGTGCAGTCGCAAAAGCTGGAGGAAGCAGCGGGGTGGGCCGGCATCTTAGGCAAATATCTGCTCCAAAACCAAAACAGCGGAGCGGTGCGGGTGCTTGGGCCCTGCACCGCGCCCATTGCGCGCATCAAGAACGTCTACCGCTTCCACCTGATTCTCAAGAGCGCAAACCGCAAGGCGCTAAACGAAGCGCTGCGCGGCATGCTCGCTCACGCGGCAGAAAAGGACGTCCCGCGCCGCAATCTGATCGTGGACGTGGACGCGCTGCGGCTGATGTAAACCCCCGCGGCGGGACAAACGCCTTCGCTAGCCGGGTTGTGGAGCCTGGAGAGAAAGTTGCAGCAGTTCGCTCCAGCGGGGCCAGCTCACTTACTGAACGTGATCTCGCCATAGAATTCGCGCCGGATTCCGACTGCAGGGCCGGGATCGTAGTCGGACTCAACATGGTGAGGCTGAAAAAGATTCCGGCCAACGGCCGTCAACTGAATGTGATGCGTCACAGACCACCCGACCGTAGCGTCACCGGTCCAATACGAAGGCACCGAGATACCAGGCAGGGCACTGACGTATCGCACCTTAGTGTCTATGCTGACCGATTTGGGCAAGTCAAATCCATTTTGTATGAGCGCCTGGTGCTCCGGACTGGAGCCTTGCACGATGGGCGCGCTGCCGATGTCCATTGAGTGCGTGCCTCTCTTCACGTGCATATCCAGAAAGGAATACGAACCGCGCAGGCGCCACCAGGGCTCCGGACGCCATTCCGGCGCTACTTCCACCCCTGTTGTCGACGCCACCAGCCCATTGCCGAATTGCGCGGGGATCAGAACGTGTGTGGGAGCGGGGCTCGTCTCGACGTACGAAGGTCCCAGCAGGTCTTCGCTGAAGAGATCGCCGTAATGGTTGTAGAAGCCGGCGATGTCGAGGTAGAAACTCGGCCCCTCAAGGCCCCTGTAGCCGAGCTCGTAGCCGTTCAACTCCTCCGACCTGAAGCGCGGATTGGCACTGAAGCGTGCGAATTCCGGCAGGCCGCTGGGCGCATAACCCAAGAAACTTGAGAGATTGAAATCCCGCTCGACGTCGGCTGGGGTGCGCAGTCCGTGCGTATACGCTGCCCAAACGGTCTGGGAGCCAGCCGGCGTGTACAAAAGCCGGGCGCTCGGTTCGGCGAGAACCGCGGTGTAGTTCGTTTTCAGAACCTTGGTGCCCGCTACGAGCGATAGCCGATTCCTGACGAGCGAGACTTCGTCCTGAACGAATCCCTGATAGAGCTGGTCGGTCCTCTGCGGCGGCGTAAAGGTGAGTCCGGAACCGACCTCGACTTCGTTTCCGTGGCTGGCTCGCACGGTGAGGCCCCACGAAACTTCCTGGCGAGACAAGGGGAAGCGATCGACAAAATCTACGTTGAAAGTGTTGCGGATGTCGCCGAAATTAATCTCATTCCGTGTGTCGTGGGCATAGTAGGCGGCGAGCTGAAAATCCCTGCCTTCCCCCTGCACTTTCGTCCAGTTCCAAAGGATGTTTCCTCCGTAGAGAGAAGCATCGCCGCTCAGGTCGGAGTTGGTGGGCGGGTTGTAGGTTGAGAGTGTGGCTCTCTCACCAAAGACCTGGCCGTAGACATCGCCTTGAAGTCGAAAGCGATCGCGGGCACGCGCGCTCCAGTCCATCCGGAAGCCGCCTTGGCCGCTATCCCAGTCGTCGTAGTTGTCGCCATCGGAGTGGTACTGTGGCTCCCATCCAAATCCTTTCACGTAGGCTCGGTAGGTGAACCCCTTGCCATTGCCGGAGCCGTAGCGGGCGTCTCCGAAAACCCTCTCGACGCTGCCCCCGCCGGCCGTGCCGAGCATGCCCTGGGTGTCTTTCGTGTCCTTGGTGATGATGTTGATGACCCCGTTGACCGCGTTCGGTCCCCAGATCGTCCCGCCCGGACCGCGAATGACTTCAATGCGGTCGATGTCTTTCATCAGCACGTCCTGCGTTTCCCAATAGGTGCCGGCAGTGAACGTCGAGTAGACCGTGCGGCCATCAATCAGCACGAGGACGGAGCGCGAGAGGCGGCTGTTGAACCCGCGAATACCAATGGCGTACTCGCCAGAGGTAATGCGCGCCACTTCAACTCCCGGCGCCAGGCGTAATGCCTCGGGGATGTTCGTGGCCCCGGAGCGCTGGATGTCCTCCTGCGTGATCACGTAAATCGCCGCCGCCGTTTTCCAGACCTCCTCCGGTTCTTTGGAGACGGTAGTGACCTCGATTTCGCCCAATTGTTCCAGGCTCATTTGCTTCAGGTTTTCCTGGGGGTCATTGTCGGCAGTTTGGATTTGGCCGGTTCCGTCTTGCGCAGCAGTTGCGGAAGCTGCTGCGAACAGAACAGCCTGAATCATCTTTTTGCCAGCCCAGTGCCGTGACCGGCGCGACGATGCGCGCCGGGTGGTGCACTGGTTTGGATCCGTGTTCGCACGCTCAGGCAATTTGCAACTCTCAGGTCTTCGCGATGAGGCTCCGCAAAAAGGTGTCCGCGGGGGCGAGGACGCCGGATGGGAAGTTCACTTCTTGGACTAAAGCGTTTGATGCGCGCTGTTTATGCTACGGTTGCCCACGCGATGCATTCTCGCACCGGCCCTAAGGGGCAGGATTTAGCAGCCCTTCGGGATTTGAATCCGGCGCGGTAACCGGCGGGCCGGGTGTACCGGAAAAGCAGGGACCGGGGACTACAGCGGTTTTGGAATTGGTGTAGACCGAAAGCACACTGCAAAGTGTCATTTTCATCAAGCCGGGGTCCCCGCAGACAGGTCTTCGTCTGTGGGGTGGAAGTAAATGACACCTCTCAATGCTCCCCAAAAGCCTACGTTAATTCCGAAACTGCTCTAGCCCCCCAGCGGACGAGGACCCGCTCGACCCCCGCTGCGCGAAGCCGGTCGCCCGATCGTGAATTCTGTCTATTTGGTTCCGCAGGGTCTTCGCAACCCATGGGACTGCCGCCTTCAGGCGGCGGGAAGGTCCAAACGTCAGGCCCGAGTATTTCCGAGGGAAGACTCAATTGCTGCGTGAAGAATTGGTTGGGTCCAATCTTACAACCGTGCCCCCGCAGGTCTCTATTCGGGCGTGTCACTTGTAACCCTGGCTCGCGGATCGGCTGTGGTTCGACCACTGTACCCAATTCGCTAATGATCGAGGATAGCTCCTTGAAAAAATCCTTGACAGCGGTTCATGTCGCTTGTAACGATAGTTCGCGAATCGGCTGTGGTCTGACCACTGTCTCAAAAACAAACAGACTCTTGGTTCCATTCAACGCAAGCAGGCGAAAACTGAAGCCGCGGCGCCGATCATCGCAAAACCAACCGACTTACTTGAGGAGGAAACGATGCAACAAGCCAGTAGAAGTTCAGAGGCTCAGCAGGAAATGCGTCCGCTGCGGCGGGCCATGTGCCTGTTTTTGGCCCTTGGTGTAACCGCTTTCACGCTTGTCCCGGCAGGGGTCCGCGCGCAAATCGCCGGTACGGCCAGCGTTCAGGGAACCGTGTCGGACGCAACCGGAGCTGTCGTGGCCCGTGCCAACGTCGCGCTGACCGATGAGGCAACGGCGGTGAGGCACACCACCGTGAGCGACGCCAGCGGCGTCTATCTGTTTCCGAGCGTTTCTATCGGGACCTACGATTTGACTGTGACGGCAGCTGGATTCAAGACCTACGAACAAAAGGGAATTGTGCTTGAGGTCGGCAGCAGTATCGCCATCAATCCGGCGCTCGCAGTGGGCACAGCTTCGCAAAGTGTCGAGGTTCAGGCCGAAGGGCTGGCGCTGCAGACCGAAGACCCGACGTTCAAGCAGACGATCGATTCGAGTGAAGTGACTGAGATGCCGCTGAACGGACGGCAGATGACGGCGTTGATCACGGCATCGGGCGGCTCGAGCCCGGCGCCCGCGGGCGACTTCACGGGCAGCAAGTATTCTTACCAGACAATTTCAGTTTCGATCGCCGGCGGCGGGGGCAATACGACGCTGTGGCGTCTGGACGGCGGCGACAACCAGGATTACATGGCCAATGGCAACCTCCCCTATCCGTTCCCTGACGCAGTGAGCGAATTTAGCGTGGAATCGACGGACCTGGGCGCGCAGGACGGTGGGCACGTTGGTGGCATGGTGAATGTGGTGACGAAGTCGGGATCGAATCAGTTTCACGGCGAGGGATTCGAGTTCATCCGCAACAACTACATTGACGCGACGAACTTTTTCTCCACTTGTAATCCGGTGGCTCCGAAGACGACTTGTTCGCCGAAAGATACTCTCCATCAGAATCAG
>CAZANC010000121.1:0-9895 GCA_964486495.1 uncultured Occallatibacter sp. | reverse complement strand
CCAGGGCCACGGATTATACGATTGGCGCGAACGGGGAAATCGTCAGCTCCAATACAGGGAGCCGGCGCAAAAAGGCAAATAAAGAAAAGTCTGAAGAAGGGTTTCGCGAGTTTTGGACTTATGAGCGGCACGACGAAAAATGGCTCTTGCTGAGGATCGACCAATCGGAGGACTGGAAGGAATCGGTCGATGCGGAACTCGTTGACGAGAAATAGCAGCAAAACATACCATTGCGCGCTCTTCAGTCGATTTCTCAACTTCAGCGTCGCTCGCGAGTAACACACGCTAAAGACTGACAGCGCGCAGCCCTGGGAATTGCTCGCAGCCAGCATTGCAGGCCGGTTTGAAAGATCGATGCCGAAACGGCCAAGCACCCATTGACGAGGTCGCGGGTGGATCGTCGGCTCTCCGGGTGCGGCGTCGGCGTTCGAGCCCGGCTCGCCAAGCACCGACTTAAGTCATCGATCTCTGCTCTCTGGCCTCTAATCTCTGCTCTCTTCCATTTAGACTGAACCCAGCACCGCCATGAAAGACGCAATCCACGTTTCGAAAGAAAACTACCTCAAGGCCATTCTTGAAGCCGAGGCCGAAGGCCGTCAGGTGATTCCGGCCATGCTCGCGCATTGGCTTGAGGTTTCCGCGCCGGCCGTCACCATGGCGGTCAAGCGGCTCAAGCGCGACGGCTGCGTGAAGGTGGGCGACGACGGCATCGTGCGCCTCACCGCAGCAGGCCGCGAAATGGCTTACCGCACAGCGCTGCGCCACCATCTCATCGAGCGCATGTTGAGCGAAGTTTTCGGAATGGAGTGGCATGAGATTCACGAGGAGGCGGAGCGGCTGGAGCACGCGGTTTCGCCCGCCTTCGAGGCCAAGCTCAAGGAGAAGCTCGGCGAAGGCGGCGCATGCCCGCATGGCAACGCGGTCCTGCCGCTCAATCCCACTGAGCGAAAGCGTCGCGGGGAGATGCAGCTTTCCCAGGCCGCCCCCGGCAAGCGCTACACCGTCATTAGCCTCCACGAGCGCGATCCCAAGCTGCTCGAGTTCCTCCACGCCGCCGGTATCGGCCCCGGCAAGAGCCTGCGCGTCCTGAGCCAGAATTACGATCAAACCGTTTTAATCGATCTACCTACGGGGAATGCAATCCTTGGCCGCCCGGCCGCTGACGCCGTCTGGTTACGTCCGGAACGATCTTCGTAATTTAATCTAAAATAAATCATTAACCTTGCTTAATAAACTGTGGCATACTCAGGTTGAGGGCGTTCGCGGTCTCTCTTCCCACATAGGTCTATGTCCACAGAAGTCGTAACCCGAACCGTGCTCACCGAACCCTCCCTGCCGGAGGTTCACTCGAGCGTCAGCATCTCCCGCTCTCCGTACTATTGGCGGCGGCTGCTGGGCTTTCTGGGTCCGGGATTCCTCATCTCCGTGGGCTATATGGACCCAGGCAACTGGGCGACGGACATCGCCGGCGGCGCACGCTTTGGTTACACGCTGCTGTTCGTCATCATGCTGTCGAACCTGATGGCGATCCTGTTGCAGAGCCTTTCGCTCAAGCTGGGCGTGGCCACGGAGCGCGACCTGGCGCAGCTTTGCAACGAAAGCTACGGTCGCGTTGCGAGCTTCATACTTTGGGTCATGGCCGAGGTCGCCATTGCGGCGTGCGACCTCGCCGAAGTGATCGGATCGGCCATTGCGCTCGAACTGCTCTTCCACATTCCGCTGTTTTATGGCGTGCTCATCACCGGGCTCGATGTCCTGGTGATCCTGATGTTGCAGCGCTGGGGGTTCCGCTACGTTGAAGCCCTGGTCATCGCGCTGATCGGCACCATCATCGCGCTGTTCGGCGCGCAGATGTTCCTCTCCCGCCCCGATTATTGGCCGATTTTGCGCAATCTTGTCGTGCCCTCGCCATCCATCGTCACCAACCCCGCCATGCTCTATATCGCCATTGGCATTCTGGGCGCAACAGTGATGCCGCACAATCTCTACCTGCACTCGTCGATTGTGCAGAGCCGCCGCTACAAGCGCACGCCGGAGGGCAAGCGCGAGGCGATACACATGGCCAATGTCGACTCCGGTCTGGCGCTCACCATCGCCCTGTTCGTCAACGCGGCTATCCTCATCGTCGCTGCCGCTGTCTTCTTCCGCAGCGGTCACTTCGAGGTTGCCGCCATTCAGGACGCCTACAAGCTGCTGAGCCCGCTGCTCGGCGTGACCGGAGCGAGCACAATTTTTGCCATTGCTCTGTTGGCCAGCGGCCAGAACTCCTCGATTACCGGAACATTGGCTGGCCAGGTGGTGATGGAAGGCTTCATTCACATCCGTCTCTCGCCCTGGCTGCGCCGGCTGATTACGCGCTCCCTGGCCATCATTCCCACCATCATCGTGGTCGCCCTCATGGGTGAGCAGGGAACCGAAAAGCTGCTCATCCTCAGCCAGGTGATTCTCTCCTTCCAGTTGAGCTTCGCTGTCGTACCCCTGGTCATGTTCACCGGCGACCGCAGGAAGATGGGCGAGTTTACGAATGGCCGTTGGCTGCAGGGACTGGCGTGGCTCACTGCGGCGGTGATTGCCGCTCTGAATGTGTGGTTGCTGGTCGAGACGGCGATGGGCCGCTGAATTTCCGGAGTCTTCCCCGATCTTCCCGGAGGTTAAAACGAAACACAGAAAAGCAAGCCGGCACTTTCTTCCCATTTGGCTGTTGTTAACTTTGATTAACTGCGGCTGGCTTGCCGCGCAGAGCGGCACATCGAGCGCCATCGCCGGAACGGTAGTGGATGCGTCGGGCGCTGCGCTGCCGCATGCAAAGGTGTCGGCGATCGAGGTCGATACCCAGGCCATTCGCACGGAAGAAACCGATGCTGGCGGGCGATTTCTCTTCTCGCAGGTGAACCCCGGGAACTACACCGTCACCGTGGGGGTCACAGGCTTTGCGATTCAGACCTCGCAGCCCTTCGCCGTCGAAGTGGGCCGCACCGCCGCTCTTAACTTCACCCTCACTGTATCTGCCGCTTCGCAGACAATCGAAGTCACGGCACGGCAAACGCTGCTCACGCTGGAGAATCCCAACACCACCACTACGATTGAATCGAAGACCATCTCCAGCCTGCCCAACGCCGGCTCGGACCTCACCTTCATCGCCCAGTTTGCCCCCGGAGCGTTGATGAACACCGCAGGCTCCTCCAACGACAACAAGGCCCCGGGCGGCTACGGCAATGTCGAATACAACGGCCTCCCAGCCACTTCAAACGGTTACATCCTCGATGGTTTCGACTCGAATGATCCCTGGCTCGGGTTGAACATCGGGCTGTCAACGAATCTGGTCATCGGGCTCGACGCGGTCGATCAGGCGACGGTGAACACGAATTCCTACTCCGTAGATCAGGGCCGCTATGGCGCCTCGCAGGTGAACTACTTCACCAAATCCGGAACCAACAAGTTCCACGGCGACGCCTACGAGCAGTGGGATGGCTCGCTCTTCAGCGCGGACGATTACTTTCTCCACGCCAACGACACGCCGGGCAACATCACACCCAAGCCGCGCTCCAATGTGAACCACTTCGGCTTCAGCGTGGGCGGACCCATCCGAGAGGACAAGCTCTTCTTCTTTGCAGCCTATGAGGGCGTCCGCATCGCGCTTCCCATTGTGGTGACTCAGGTCGTCGTGCCATCGCCCGCCTACCAACAGTACGTGCTCAGCCAGCTACCCGTCGGCGGATTCGACCCCATCACCGGAACCAATCTCCCCCCCGAGCCCGCTGAGGTGCCCTTCTACAAATCGATGTTCGGCCTCTATGGCAACACAGCCGGAACCGCCGTCCAGGTCAGCTCCTGCCCACTCGATGCCAGCGGCGCGCCGCTCCCCGGCACTCAGAGCAGCGGAAGTCTCTTTAACGGCTTCGGCTGCGCCAACCAGCGCCAGGAGTCGCTGCAGAATGGCGACCACGAAAACCTAGCGGTGGTCAAGATCGACGAAACCATCAATGCCGCCAACACCGCCTGGTACCGCTTCCAGCAGGATACGGGGCTGCAGGCCGCGTACACCGATCCCATCAGCCCGATCTTCAATTCCTATTCGCCACAGCCTCAGCGCACGCTGGTCGTCGGCTACACCCACATCTTCCGGCCCAATCTCGTCAACCAGTTCAACCCCGGCGCAAGCTGGTACGGCAGCATCTTCGAGCCCAACAACTTTGCCCAGTCCCTCCGGACTTTTCCCATCGTCCTTGCCGCTGGCAGCAATCAAGCTCCCTTTACCACCATCGGCGGCAACAACAACATCTATCCTCAGGGCCGTAATGTCACGCAATGGCAAATCAACGACAACCTCGACTGGATTCGCGGCCAGCAGGAGTTCCGCTTCGGCATGAACACACGCCGCGTCGACGTAAGCGACTACGATCTGGGCGTGGGAAGCGTGCCCACGGCCATCTATAACGATCTGGCCGAGTTCACCTACGGCTGGGCCTACACAGAGAGCCAGACCTTTCCCATCTCGTTCAAAGAACGGATCGCCGTGGGCAATCTCGACTTTTACGCGATGGATACCTACAAGCCGGCGCACAATGCCACTTTCATCGTCGGCGTAAGAGCGACCTGGAACACCGATCCAACGAATCAGCAAAGTCGATTCGCGCGCCCCGCGGGATCGTTCCTCGATCTCTCGCACTCCATAAACCAGCCGCTCAATCAGGCCATTCAAACCGGCGTGCAAGCCCTGTTTCCCTCCACGCCCCTGCTTGTCTGGCAGCCGCGCGCCTCTCTTGCTTACCAGGTCACGCCTGGAACCGTGATCCACGTCGGCTTCGGTGTCTTCAGCGACATCATTCCCGCCCAGATTGCCGATCTGGCCGCCGCCAATGCACCCTACGCGCCAACCTTCGTCGGCGGCATCGGGGGCCAGGTGGGCGGCTTTGCCATCGCGCCCGGCGTCCCCAACAGCGCAGCCGACGCGGCGTCCAACGCCAACCGGCAGTTCCAATCGGCGTTCGTCGCAGGTGCACCGCCCTGCGCGGGGATTATCGCGGGCGCGTCCACCTGCCCCCTGGCCGTCAGCCTCAATACTTTCCCCACCGGCACGCTCAAAACGCCGTACTACTACCAGTACAACCTCGGCATTGAGCAGAAGCTGAACGAGCACGGCGCCGTCCGCATTGGCTACGTCGGCACGCGGGGATTTCACGAGCCGTTTCAGGTTGGCCTCAACGGTTACCAGAACGTCTGCGCCGGCTGCTTTGCGCCTTACCCATACGCGCAGCCGCTCGACCAGCGCTTTGGCAGCGTTAACGAATTCCGCACCGACGCCGGCAGCAACTACTCCGGCCTGCAAACCAGCCTCTCCGAGCAGTTCCACTCCCTCACCCTCAACGCAAACTACACCCTTAGCCACTGTCTCGACGAAGTTTCCAACGGCGGCCTGCTCCCCTTTTCCACGCAGGGCATTCTCACCCCGCTGCCCGGCGAGCTAAGCCGCCAATACAGCAACTGCGACTACGATGTCCGCCACGACCTCTCCGCCTACGGCATCTACCAGATTCCTTTTGCATCGAAGCATCTTCTGCTGCGCGCTCTGTTTCGCAACTGGTCATTTTCAGAGACGGCCTTCTTGCACTCCGGCCTTCCGTTCTCAGTCCTCAGTCAGCCTTACACGGCCAACGGTAACGGCGTCTTTCAGGCCAATGGACCGCAGTTCGCTCGACGTGTTCCCGGCCAGCCTGTCTATCAAAAATCCCCAGTGCCTGGAGCCGTCGCAGGAACGCGGCAGTGGCTCAATCCGAACGCCTTCGTCTCCGTCGTCGATCCCACCACTGGCGACTGCACTGGCGTCCCTTCCGGTACTCCCGACACGCCCGCCCAATGCCAGTTCGGCAACTCCGGCCGCAATACTGTGCGCGGCCCGCGCTTTACTGACTCTGACATTTATCTTTCGCGCCGGTTTCCCATCTGGGAACAGATATCAATGCGCTTCGACGTGCAGATGTTCAATGCCTTCAACCATCCGAACTTCGCATTGCCCAGCAATGTGCAAGCCGGGGTTCCCCCCACACACATCCCGCCGAAATTCGGCACGCTTGAAAGCACCGTCTCGCCGCCTACGGGACTGCTGGGCGTGGGACTGGGCGGAGACAGCGCGCCACGGATGATTGCGTTTCAAGGAAGGATTGAATTCTGACGATAGTGGTCATGGAGGGCCTTCAAACAGGTCACTTACGGACCGGGCGATCATGCCCTTTTGGACACTTCATCCCGCTTCGGGCAGCCCTGTGACCTATCCCCCGGAGTGGTTATTGCAGGCCCTCCTGCAGCGTGTTCAAATTGGCAGTACTTCTTTCGGCTTGGTCTCTCAGCTCAAAGGATGGGGACCTGCTTAATGGGCGATGTCGTTCAAATCGAGGCAAGTGAAGCGGCCACGTCTGCCGGCCCGCAAACACAGGCAAGTGTGCCGGATCGGGTCTATAAGGTGGTGCCTCCCGCTGGGGGTGCGAGCCATGAGGACCTCTACGGCTTCCGCACGGCCATGTATGAGCCGAAGCCTGCCGAGCAAGCCGAAGGGGACCCGAATGCAGCCAAATCCAAACGGGCAATTGCCTTCCTGCCGATCCTTTTCATCCTTGTGCTCGGGGCGTTGGCAGCTTTTGTTATCTATACCGTAACCAAGTCGAAAGCTCCGCCTCTATACGTCGATTTGGGAACCCGCAGGTTCGATTCGGCCGGGCTGGGGGCCCGGCTCGTCGCCCGTTGGGAAGGAGCCGCGGCCTACCACCTATACATCGATCCGGACGATCCACAGCAGGCCGCCGGCTTTCAAGCCGTGACAGTGAATCCGCCTTACCCGGTTTCTTTCGTCATCCGGCTGCTTGATTCCACCGGCGCCGTTGCGTGCCAAAAGGAAGTCGTGCTCCCCACCGCCGCGCCACTTACAGGCCCTACGGACCCTTCGCAGGCACTGCTGCCGATGCAGACAACCAGCGGAGACACTGTGCAGAATATTGCCGGCCCCGACGGACAAATCGCAGAGGTCACCGTTACGGGCGGCCTCCCCTGTTCGCTGGCGCAGTATCAGAGCCTTACGACCTGGCAATTCTTCACCAACTTTCCCACGCTCGACGAACAGGATGCCTGGCTTAAACATCAGAAACTCGATGCTGCCGCAAATGGCCGAAGATCCGGTTCCGGTGCCGGTGGATTGGGGTATTCTCCGAGGATCCAGCACCTGCCCGCCGCAATCGACGACGATGACGTGATCGTTGGCGACAATCCGCTCCGCGGAACCATCGATACCCAGGGCGGCCATGTTTTTCTTGTCGGAGTCGCCGGGTTACGGAATCGTACGGCTGAATGGCAGGTGTTTCCCGCCGCCGTCCATTTCCGCTGCGAGAAGACCGGAACCTGCGTCCTAACCCGCGTTAATTCGCGCACCACCCTGCAGGCGCGTTTGATCAGGTAGAGGGCCGTAAGTCACTTACCTTTTGTTCACCATCCAAGGCGCGCGCCGCATAACTCTCTAGTACTATGAATGCGATGCACGTCCTGTCCGCAGCCGAGATGCAGGCCTGCGATCGCGCCACCACGGAGCGGTTTGGAATTCCGTCGATTCAATTGATGCGGACTGCCTCTTCGGCCGTGGCTGCGTTCGCCCGCCAACAATTTCCCCGCGCGCGCCGCGTGACGGTGCTGTGCGGCAAGGGCAACAACGGCGGCGATGGCATGATGGCAGCGCGGCTGCTTGCCGACGCTGGCCTCGAAGTAACCACCCTACTGTTCGGCGCACCTGAACAACTGACGGGTGATGCCGCCATTGCGTGGAGCGAATTGAACAGTCTGAAGCACGGACAGATCCATGTGGTCACGAATGCCAAGACGCTGGCCGAGCACAACGAGGCGCTGAACACCGACCTGATTGTGGACGCAGTGCTGGGTACAGGGTTCAAACCGCCGCTGAAAGGCCTGGCGCTCGATGCGCTCAAGTGGATGCAACGCGGGCGCGCGCCGATTCTCGCACCCATCCTCGCGATTGACTTGCCCTCCGGCTGGCCTGCCGATGAGACGAGCGCAACAGTGGCGGGGCCTGTCTTTCCCGCCGACGCAGTCATCACCTTTACTGCGCCCAAGCCGGCGCACGTCTTTGGGCAACTGACGGGGCAATGGGATCAACCCGTCGTCGTCGCGCCCATCGGCTCGCCGGATGCCGCAATTGTTTCCGCGCTCAAAATCGATTGGGCCGGCTCGTCGCTTGCCCTGGCGCAGGCTCCGCGCGCGGCGTCGGCTAACAAAGGTAGTTTCGGTCACGTGCTGGTGGTAGGGGGCACGTTTGGCAGCTCGGGAGGGAAAGCGGGCGCGCCGGCGATGACCGCTCTTGGGGCGATGCGGGCGGGCGCGGGCCTGGTGACAGCGGCGGTCCCGACTCCGGCGTTGCCGGTGATCGCGTCGTTTGCGCCGGAGCTCATGACCTGGCCCTTGGCAGCGACGAGGAAAGGCCAGATCGCGGTGAAGAACATTGAGAAAAAGCGGATCGCCGAGCTGATCGCCGGAAAATCCGTCCTCGCCATTGGGCCTGGCCTCGGGCAGGGCGCGGAAGTAGCCAAATTCGTCGCGGGACTTCTTGGCGCGACGAAGATACCGGCGGTCGTCGACGCGGATGCGTTGAATATTCTTGCTGCGAAACCGGCGCTGATCAAGAAATTGGCCAAAGGGCGCACGATGGTATTGACGCCGCATCCCGGCGAGATGGCGCGGCTATTGGGAGTCACCGTGGCAGAAGTTCAGGCGGGTAGGCTGGAGACGGCGCGTAAATTTGCGCAGCGCATGGGCGTAACTCTGGTGCTGAAAGGCGCGCGGACACTCATTGCGCGTCCCGATGGCCGCGTAGCCGTGAACACTTCCGGGAATCCGGGGATGGCCAAAGGCGGCAGCGGTGATCTGCTCACTGGCCTGATTGCGGGCTTGCTGGCGCAATTCCCCCACGATCCGGCGCAAGCCGTGGAAGCTGCGGTTTATCTTCACGGGCTGGCAGCGGATCTGGCCGTGCGTGACGGCGACGAACACACGCTGCTGCCCACTGATTCCCTCACACAACTGGCGCGCGCGTTTCAATCCCGTGCGCATGATTTTGAAGTGAACGGCAAAACCGGGTATGTTTGGTTGCAGGGGCGTTCGATGCAGTAGCCTGAAAGCGCATCGAGCCGCCCTGCTTGAGGTTCAGCGATGACCGAAGCCGCAGCTCTGGCAGAAGGCAGAACGTACGAGTTCACCACGCAAAGCGGCGCGGACACCGTGGCAGTGGGCCGCAAGCTCGCCGGTTTGCTCAAGCCTCCGCAATTCCTGCTGTTGCGCGGCGAGCTGGGTACGGGCAAGACGACGCTGGTGAAGGGCATTGCGCAGGCACTGGACGCGGCCGAACCCGATGAAGTCACCAGTCCCACGTTTACGCTGATCCATGAATTCGACGGCTCGCGTGAGGGCAAGCCGGTGAAGCTCTACCACCTGGACGTTTATCGGCTGGAGAGCGAGCGGCAATTGGAGACCCTGGGTTTGGACGATCTGCTGACACCCGATGCGCTCGTTGTCGTCGAGTGGGGCGAGAAGTTCAAGAGCATCAAGAAGCGCGCCACGGGAGAGATCGTCATCGCCCCGGAGGGCGGCGACGCGCGGAAGATTACGGTGACACTGAAGGAATAGAAGCTCAGCGTGTCAGCCGCCGGCGACGTCTGTTTGAGTTTCAACTCTTCAACGCGTCGCGCCTTTTTCTTCAGCTCAGATCGCCTGATACAAGTTCCTCGGGGATTCATGAACCGCATTCCATTTCCAGAAGTGCAGGCGGCACTGGCCGGCGTCTTGCGCAAGCTCGGATTCGCAAACGATCGCGCCGACACTTGCGCGCGCTTGTTTGCCGAGA
>CAZANC010000120.1:0-10015 GCA_964486495.1 uncultured Occallatibacter sp. | reverse complement strand
TGGGCCGCTCGCGACGCCTACATTCACGTCGTGCTCGACCGCGGCACCGAGTCCGCGGACCGTTTTTTCGCCGCGCAACAGACGCACACGCTCACGGAGCCCGAGCGCGTGCAGGCCCTGAAGTTGATGGAGATGCAGCGCCACGCCCAGCTCATGTACACAAGTTGCGGCTGGTTCTTCGACGACATCGCGGGGATCGAGACTGTACAGGTGATCGCCTATGCCGCGCGCGTGCTGCAGCTTGCGCAGCAGCTCTTTGGCGAGCAGGCGGGACTGCTGCAGCCTGCATTTCTCGCCCGCCTCTCTGAAGCCCACTCCAATGTGCCCGAGGCCGGCGACGGCGCCAGCATCTACAAAAAGAGCGTTGAAACCATGGAGCTGCACCTGGAGCAGGTTGCCGCGCACTACGCTATCAGCTCGATCTTTTCCTCGTTCGCCGATGAGACGGACCTTTTCTGCTATCGCGTCAGGCGCATCTCACACGAGATTTACACTTCGGGCCGCGGCCGTCTCGCTTTGGGCCGCGCGCATGTGGCAAGCGCCATCACCGGCAACGCGCAAAGCTTCTCCTTTGCCGTTCTCCACTTCGGCGACCAGAACATTACGGCCGCAGTAAAACGCTACGACGACGCGGACGCCGCCGCATTCGAGGCTTTCTCTGCCGAAGCCGCCGACCATGTGCAGCGCGCCAACTTTCCCGAGGTGATCCGCCTGATCGACCGCTTCTACGGCCACGCGGACTACTCGCTTACCTCACTCTTCCGGGACGAGCAGCGCCGCATCGTCGCGCTCATCCTCAACTCGACGCTTGTGGACATCGAGAATTCGCTCACGACCATCTACCAGGATCACGCCAGCCTGCTTCACTATTTATCTCAAGCGGGATTGCCCAAGCCGCCCGCGCTGACACTCGCCGCCGGCTTCGCCATAAACGCCGGTCTGCGGCGCGCGCTTGAGGGCGAACCTATCGACCTCCCGCAGTTGCGCTATTTTCTCTCCCTCGCCAAGGCCGACCAGGTTCAACTCGAATCCGCCACGCTCTCCTACATCGCCGACCAGCGCATGAAGCGCGCCATGCTGGAGTTGCTAATGTCCTCAGGATCTCTTGAGATGCTGGACCGCGCGCTTGCAATGGCCCGCACGCTCACTGAGCTGCCCTTCGACTTGAATCTGTGGCAGGCACAGAACATCTGGTACGAAATCCTGCGCACCTCAGGCTACGCGCTCACCTCGCTTGCCGCGGAAGAGCGTCCGCGTTGGGACAAGGAATTCGACGAGTTGGGCACGTGCCTCACCTTCGACGATGCAGCTATGCGTGCCGGTGAACAGGCCGACGCGCTGGCGGCAGCTGACTAGCGCAGTTTCGGAATTAACGTAGACTTTTTGAGAGCATTAAAAGGTGGCATTTTCTTGATGAAAATGCCACTTTGCTGAGTGCATTCGGTCTGCACCAATTCCGAAACTGCTGTAACGCGGCTTTCAGTTCCTCCCAGGTGGAAGCACAGTTGACTGGCTGCCTTGCTCATTCACTTTTTGCAGCTTTCCATTGTTGAGCGCGAACCGCTCCCCGCGCCACACGATCGTGTCTCCGGCAAGGGCAGCCACCCACAAGCCCATCGCGATGGCATCGCGCACGGGCAAAAGCCAGAGATTCGCCAGCACTTCGTGATCTCCGAGCACCCCGGCTCCGACCGTCATCGCCTGTGCCAGCCGCAGAAAGAAACTCAGCCCCAGCAGCCAGAGGCTAACCGGGCTCAATCCGCTCGCGAGCACGTTGAGGAGCGCCCAACCGAAACCGTAGGTGAAGATCAGACCCACATAGCCGCCGGGGCGCGCCGAGCGCACTGTCCGCAGCCAACGCAGTTGATGATCGAAGAATCCGCGCCAGCTATACGCGGGGACGGAGGTCTCGACGACTTCGGTGCTCACTTCGACGCGATAGCCTGCATGAGCTATGCGTACGCCCAGCTCGTAGTCGTCGGCGAGGTAATCCACGATGGACAGCAACCCCCCGGCCTTTTCCAAGGCCTCGCGCCGCACTGCCAGGGTCGAACCCAGGCCGTAGTGCAGGCCGCCCTCAATCAGCTTTGAGAGCAGCACGCCAGGCATAAACTCCGCGGCAATTCCCAGCGCCTCAAGTCTCGAAGCCAACGTGGGCCGCGAAGGAAGCGTGCCGTGCGCTCTGCCGCGATAGAGCGCCGTCGTGAGGCCTACCGGCGGTTTGCCTGGGTCCTGCGAAGCCGGCGCGAAGCGGCACATTACGCGCTCAAGGTAGCAGGGGCTCACGGTAATGTCGGAATCGTTGATGAGCAGAAAATCGTGGCGCGCATGCGTGGCGAGCTGCGCCAGCGTGCTCACCTTACCGTTCGTGCCCAGCCGCTCGGGGCACTCCACCAGCCCGATCGCCCGCTCCGGAAATTCGGCCTGCAACTCCTTCACAGCGACTGCCGCGGGATCATCCAGTGAAGCCACGCCGAAGAGCAATTCAAATTCGCCCGCGTAATTTTGCCGACAATGGCTACGAAACGCGTCCATCATGCCGGGGTCGGGGCCCTTGAGAGATTTCATGATGCTGACGCCAGGCGCAAACTCAGCTCGCGAAATGCGCCGCTCGTGCAGGAACACACGCGCCGCCAATATCGACGCAAGAAAGTAACCCGTTCCAGCCACGGCCAGCGCCGTCGTCGCGATCTCCACGGCCTGCGCCAGTGCGTGCGGCATCACAAAAGCAGTTTACAGGGGCCAGGTTTCACGGGTCAGATCTGGTCGAGCTGAGATAAACCTGAGACCTGCTTCACTCGTAACGAAGCGCTTCAATCGGGTCCAGGCTCGCCGCCTTCCACGCCGGGTAGATGCCGAAGACCAGCCCGATGACGCAGGCAACAAGAAAGGAGATGATGACCCAGGTGGGGGAAAGCGCGGCATGCAAGAAGGACACGGCAAAGTGCAGAATCAGCGTGAACAGCGCCCCGGCCAGAATGCCGAGGAGCCCGCCGACCATACAGAGCGTCACCGCCTCCAGCGTGAATTGCAGCAGAATGTTTTTCTTGGTTGCGCCGATTGCCTTGCGCACGCCAATCTCTCGTGTGCGCTCTGTTACGCTGACCAGCATGATGTTCATTACGCCCACGCCGCCCACCATCAGACCGACGGAGGAGACGGCCACCATGAATGAAAACAGCCCGACGGTCAGTTGATTCCAAAGCCGAGTGAGCGAATCAGGGCTGAAGATGGCGAAGTTGTCGTCCTGCTGCACATGCAACTTTCGCCGCACGCGAAGCAGCTCGCGGACCTCCTCGGTGACCAAAGCTTTGTTGGCAGGGTTGTCGTATCGCGCCACAATCCAGTAGTCGAGGATTTCAGGATGAATCTTTCTGAAAGTCTTCAAAGGGAAATAGGCTGAATTGTCCTGAGTATTTCGTCCACTGCCGAATGGTTGCGGCTGCGGATCGAGTACGCCGATGACAGTGAAAATATCTCCTTCGCAATCCACGTCCTGTCCCAGCGGTGACTTATCCGGGAAGAGATCGTCAGCGGAATCATGACCGAGAACGACGACATTGTCAGCATTCTGCGCCTCCGATTCCGTCCACATGCGGCCTTCCTTCAAATTGACGTCGACCACTTGCGTCACGGCCTCGGTGCTGCCGTTGATGATCGTATTTTGGATTTTGTGCGTGCCGGCCTTCATGGCAACGCTGCCCAGGCCCGTCTGAAAATTCTGGTAGGTCAGCTCGGGATCGACAGCGATCACATGCGGCAGGCTGCGCATCGCCACGCCGTCTTCGTAAGTGAGCTTTTTGCGATTCAGCTCCTCAGTCGTGGGCCGATGGCCAAAGGGCTCAAATTGGAAGATCCACAAATCGTTTGTGCCCAGCGTGCTCACAAAATGATCGATGTTGGAATTGAGTCCGTTAATGGCAGAAGAGATCAGGATGACCATCGCAATCCCGATGGAAATGCCGAGGATGGTGAGCCCCGAGCGCAGCTTGTTCTTGCGCAACGTGTCCAGTGCGAGTTTGACTGCTTCTCCGGATTGGCCGATGGCGGGCATAAGGCAGTTCTCAGTTCGCAGTTATTCGTTTTTCTGTTCGTTGAAAAAGTCGACGATGCATCTACATCTCCGCGCGAAGCGCAGTGATGGGGTCGAGTGCGCTGGCTTTGTTTGCCGGATAAACCCCAAAGAATAATCCCACGGCTGTGGCCACAAAAAGCGCGACCGGGATAGACCAGATTGCCACAGACGACGGAAAAGAGACCGCCACGGTAATCAACTTAGCCGCGGAGATACCGAACACGACGCCGATGACCCCGCCAAGCGCGGCAAGCAATGCCGCTTCAATGAGGAACTGGAGCAGGATGTCGCGGCGGCGCGCTCCCAGCGCTTTGCGGACGCCAATCTCCCGCGTCCGTTCCGTCACGCTGACCAGCATAATGTTCATGATCACAATGCCGCCGACGACTAGCGCAACCGCGGCGATGGCTATGACCACCGCGCCAAAGTTATTCAAAATAGTCACCAGCAAATTCCCGAAGGTTGCGCTGGAATCGATGGAGAATGCGTCGGCAGCACCTGGCGCGAGATGACGGCGCGTGCGAAGAATGACGCGAAGCTCGTCGCTGACCGATTCCATTACGGCTCCGCCGCCGCCCGAATTCACGAGAATCTGCAGGCTCTGGTTCGATCCGTATGCCTCAAGAAATGTTGTAAGGGGAATTGCCACCCAGTTGTCCATGCTGCGGCCAAACATCTTGCCCTGGCTTTCACCCACGCCGATCACCGTGTAGGGCGCGCCGTCGACGCGAATCTCTTTGCCCAGCGGGTCGCCGGCGCCCAGCACGTTGTCGACAATGTCGGAGCCGACAATGGCTACGTGCGCCGAATGCTGGTCTTCCATCTCGGTATACGACCTGCCCAGCACGATGTTGAGATTCGAAATGGGCGGCATGGTCCACGTCCAGCCGCGAATGTCGGTGTCAGTCGTCGACTGAGTGCCGCGCACAACTTTGCCGGTACTGTCGCGCTGTGCACCCACCGATACGCAGGACTTGCATTCGTCGACGATCGCGCGATAGTCGTCGTAGCTGATGTCTTTGCGCTTTTGAAACTCGACGTACTCTTCGATCGTCATGAACGTCTCAGGCATCTTGCTGACCGTAATGACAGCCGCGCCATAGGTGTTGATCTTCGACGTGACAAACTGCTTGGCCCCGTTGGTGAGTGTGACCACCGTGATCACCGAAGACACGGCGATCACCATTCCAACTAGAGTAAGAATGGAGCGCATCTTGTTTGCCCACAGCGATTGCAGCGCGAGTTTGAAGGCCTCACCGAATGGCATGATCTACCTTCATGATACGCAAACGCCCGCTTCGGGGTTCCGGCGCGAGAAATCAGCGGCCCGGTGCTGCGATCTCCACGGCCTGCGCCAGTGCGTGCGGCATCACGAAAGCAGTTTGCAGGGGTCAGGATTCAGGGGTCAGATTTGGTCGCACCGGGATGAATCTGACGCCCGAAACCAGCTTCACTCGTATCTCAGCGCTTCAATCGGGTCCAGATTCGCCGCCTTCCACGCCGGGTAGATACCGAACAGCAATCCAATCGCGCAGGAAGCGCCGAAACCGATCAGTACCCACATCATCGAGAGCGTCGCCGGCAATCCGATGGGAAGAAAATACACAATCCAGGTGATGATGGCGCCAAGCAGAATTCCCATGACGCCGCCAACCGAGCACAGCGTCACTGCTTCCACTGTGAACTGCGTCAGGATGGCGTGTTTGGTCGCGCCGATGGCTTTGCGCACGCCGATCTCGCGCGTCCGCTCGGTCACGCTCACCAGCATGATATTCATCACCCCCACGCCGCCCACCATCAGCCCCACGCTGGAGACGGCAATCATAAAGACGACCAGCCCATCGGTCAGCTGGCCCCACAGCTTGGTGAGAGAGTCAGGACCGAAGATCTCAAAGTCGTCCACCTTGTCCACGCGCACTTTGCGGCGGATTCTTAACAGCTCCCGAATCTCCTCCTGGACAAGATCTTTGTTCTGCGGGCTGTCGTACTTAACGATGAGCGTCAGATCTGTGATCTCCGGGTGCAGGTTGTGGAAGGTTCCGAACGGAAACAGGATGATGTTGTCGCGCGGATTCTTTCCGCTCCCGAAGGGCTGCTTGCGTTTATCGAGCACCCCGATGACGGTGTACAGCCCCGACTCGATGGCTATCTCTTTGCCCACCGCCGGCTCGTCGCCAAAGAGTTCCTGCCCGGTGTCGTGGCCAAGCACTACGACATGGGCGGCGCGTGCATCCTCGGCGTCGGTAAACATGCGGCCTTGCTGCATCTCCAACTCGGTCACGTCCATCACTTCGGGAAAATCGCCCGCCAGGATCGAGCCGGCGACTTTCTTGCCTTCGTATCGTGCGCTGACGTCGCCTACCTGGAAGCTCTTGATGGAAGCGCCCTCGGCGTCCGTGGTGATCACATGAGGCAGTGTGCGCAACGCCCTTGCGTCATCGACGGTCAGCATCCTGCGTGCCAGCATCTCAGCCGTCGGCCGCACATTAATAATCGGCAAGCGCCCTATCCAGTAGACGTTCGACCCAAGCGAGTTGATAAAACTCGAAACACGATTATCGATGCCATTGACGACTGACGAAATCGCGATGACGGTGGAGACTCCGATCACGATGCCCAGGATCGTCAGACCCGAGCGCAGCTTGTTGGTTCGCAAAGTGTCCATCGCCATCTTTACGGATTCGCGGGTTTGTCCTGTGCCTGCCATTGTTCAGTCTCACAATTCCGAGCGCAGCGCTACCACCGGATCGAGCTTGGCTGCCTTGCTAGCAGGATAAACGCCGAAGAAAATGCCCACCGAGCCGGCCAGAAACAGGCCCAGCAAAATCGCCCACAACGGCGCGCTGGTCGGGAACCCAATGACAATCGTGATCAGTTTGCCCGCCAAAATCCCGCATAGCACGCCGATGGCTCCTCCAGTCACTGCCATGGTCCCGCTCTCAATAAGGAACTGCATCAGCACATCGCGCTGCCTGGCGCCGAGCGCCTTGCGCACGCCGATCTCGCGCGTCCGCTCGGTCACGCTCACCAGCATGATGTTCATGATCACGACGCCGCCTACCACCAGCGAGATCGACGCCAGCCCCAGCGCCACGCTGGCGAAGAGCGAGCTGATCTGCCTCCAGATGTCGAGAAAAGTGTCGTTGGTGTTGATCTCAAAGTCGTCGGGCGATCCCGGCGCATCATGGCGCCGCGTCCGCATCAGTACGCGCACCTGGTCCTCGGCCCGCTCCATCGCGTCCGCGCCGCCCGCCACCCGCGCAAAAATATTCACCGAATCGTTGTAGCCGTAGGTTTGCTGATAGGTGCTGATGGGTACGGCCACCCAGTTATCCTGCGACTGACCCAGCGTGTTGCCCTGGCGTTCGCCCACGCCCACGATGGTATAGGGAATCCCGTCCACGCGAATCTCCTTGCCGATGGGATCGCCTGCGCCAAGAATGTTGTCCACAATGTCGTAGCCCACGATTGCATCGTGGGCTCCATGCTCCTCGTCGGACGGCGTAAACCCGCGCCCCATCGCGATATTGATGTTGTTCAGCGTGAGCATCGTCCACGTGTACCCGCGAACATCGGTGTTGTCGCTGGAGTGGCCGTTGTAGAAAACGTTGGTAGACTTGCTCAGCGCCGCGCCCACGTCGCTGCAATCGGTGCAGCTGTCCCGCACCACCGCGTAGTCCTCAGTGCGCACGATCTTGCGCTTCTGGAAGCGGAAATAATCCTGGGCGCTGAAGATCACGCTCGCCTGCCGCGATACCTGGAAAACGTCGGCGCCGTAGCCGGAGAGCTTGGTGGCGACGTAGCGGTTGGCGCCGTTCACCAGCGTGATCACCATGATCACCGAGGCCACGCCCATCACCACCCCGATCAGCGTCAGAATGGTGCGCAGCTTGTTGCCCCACAGCGATTGCAACGCGAGTTTGAAGCCCTCTCGAAATGGCATGATTTCTTATTGCTTATGATACGCACCCGCCCGATGCACGGTTCCGGCGGCCGCATGCATGCACCTGGGCTTTGCGCCGATTATTCATCCGCCGTCATTTCGGGCCGGACGAGGGAAGACACTCGTCAATCGGCACTTCGGTAACTCGCCGCAGTCGCTTGAATTCCTTCGGCGTAGGGCGTTCCAGCGAATCCAAAGGCTCGCGCGTATTTCGACGAATCAAACAGATACGGCGAATCATTCTGGTAGAGCATTTCATAAACCTCGCCGACCACCGGATTGAGCCATCCAAAGATGCGAACCATGAGCGGGCGAAGCACGCGGTACTTCGGCGCCACCCCCATTGCCTGCGCGGCCTGGGTGATGAACTCCTTACCCGTCAGGGGATTCGGCGCCGTTGGCAAATGCCAGGTCTGATTCCAGGCCGATTCCGTTTCGGCCAGAGTCATCAGGGCCTCGGCAGCATCCGGCGTATAGGTGTAGGAGTGCGCAAGGGAATCGTTCACCAGGCACATAGCCTTCTGCTTCTTGCTCATCGGCTCAAACACCATTGCATTCGGGATCCCGGTTTTGGCGTCCGGCCCATAGAAATCCGCCGCGCGGGCAATCATGGCGGTCATGCTGCCGGACTGCCATTCCTTGATGAGGGTCGATGCAATTCTCGCCCGGATCTCTCCCTTCTTGCTGCTTGGATTGAACGGTGTATCTTCCGTCATCGCGCCGGCGACCCTGCCGTACATGTAGACATTGTCAAAGAAGATCAGCCGTGCGTTCGCGCGTTTGCAGGCTTCAATCGTATTGGCCATGATGCGAGGCCACAGTTGCGCCCAGACTTTGTGGTCGTATTTCAAGCCCGCGAGAACAAAAACGACGCTCGAGCCTGCGACGGCCTGTTCGGTCTGATCCCTGTCGGAGAGGTCGGCGGAGACCACCTCCGAGGCGCCGGGCTTCAAGACGGGACTTCGGCCGACGAGCCGGAACGGAAGCTTGCGCGCTGCCAAGAGACTGACCACCTCATTGCTGATCGCCCCACCTGCGCCAAGAATCGTAATCATTTGGCAGCCTCGCTCATTCCGGAAGAATCATGCCTTCTCAGTGTCCCTTTGTCCCAGCCACTTTCACCGCCCGGAGCTGCCGAATCCCTTCGCCGCTCGCACAGACACTTCCAGTGTTTCGACTTCCTGGACGAGACCCGTGAGGACAGGCACCGGAACCATCTGCGCGATCTTCTCGCCCGCCTGTAATTCGACGGCCGCATCGCCCAGGTTGGTCATCACCACGAGGATCTCGCCGCGGTAACCTGAGTCGATCACGCCACCCGTTGTAACGATGCCCCGCGCCGCCATGGACGAGCGGTCGCGCACCAGCAACCCCAAAGGCGCGCCCGTCCGCGGATTGCGCGCCTCCACGGCAATTCCCGTCCGCACCTTGACCGTGGCTCGGGGCGCGAGCACGATGCCCTCCAGCGCAAACAAGTCATAGCCCAGGTCCTCGCCCGGATGCGCCACCACAGGCGCCCGCGCACCCGCTTCCAAACATTTCACGCGCAACATGAGTCTGATGGTAGCGGAAAACAGCGGAGTTAGGGGGGCTGGCGGTGCTAGCGGAGCTCGTGTCTGATCTGCCGCTACATGCTCTTTACTTCGAAGCGGCAGCGTGCTGAGCCGGAGAGCAAGTTGAGTTTGCTTGAATTGCCGGAATCGTGGGCAAGCCCGCTCTGACCCCGCTAACACCGCTGCCCCAAAATGGTCAGCCCCGGCCGGGTATCCACCCAACCGGGGCTGTCGTGAACTACCCCAACGACGAAGACTTGTCGTCGGGGACCCCAGCATTCGGCAAAAGGACTCGTAAGCCGAATTCTGTTCTACGCGGTCATTCCTCTAGGCGCCGCGTTGCCGCGGACGCTCATCAGCGACCTACCCGGAGGTTTCGGCGATTGCCAAGAGCCGCCTTGCCGCATCGGGCCGATGCGCAACCGGCGCCTGGCTCCTGGCCCC